>JAYWBS010000028.1:0-2505 GCA_043781295.1 Polaromonas sp. | reverse complement strand
GCCAGCACAGCGAGCACCAAGCGGCGCGCAAACCAAATAACGGAAGTACTTGAATCTCTCATCGTTTATCCCTCAGTAGGCCGCCGCATGACCAGTTACCCGCAAGCCGAGAATATAGCTCATTTGACTGGCCGAAATCGAACAAATCACGCTTGGCGACGACTCATGTACCAAACGAACAACTAGTTCACGGGCATGCTTGCGAGTGGCTCGGTCTGATCGCGTACGAAGACATTCGTGCGCTATCAAAGCAGGAGCGCACAAGTGCCAATCGGATCACACCCGCAGTCAGCTACCCGAAGCACCGCGCATTACGGGCCGGATAAATTTCAGCAGCAATTGCTGCAGCGGGTGGGAGTTTCCGAACGGGCGCCAAGTGTGTTTGAGTGTCTGATGGTAGGCATCGAAATGCATGCCCCAGGGAGCGGCCCGGATCGCGCCGCGGTTCAGTAAAACCTTTAAGACCGAAGTACCCATTACACCCGCGCACAGGTCGCAGGCCATTACGGTGGATGGGCCGCGCTTCTCTCTGAAATTAACTGCTTCGGGAGCGACCAGGTAATCGCGCTGGGTCATGGATGGTGACAGCCCGGCGATGAAACGAGCGTATTGCTCCTGAGATTCATGGCCTTCGACTTTGAAGTAATCTTCAAAACTCATGCCGGTGGCACTGAAATAGAGGAACGCAGTACCCATGCCAAGCGGAGCGGCCGTCAACGCCGGTATCCCCTTTTCGCGGCATTTGGCAAAAACCATGCGCCGCGCCGGCAGCGCAAAGAAATCGATTCCGTCTACATATACGTCTACATCACGCAGAAATTCATCCACGTTGTCGGGTTTGACACCTTGAGGAAAAAGCCTGATATCCAGCTCCGGGTTGATATCGCATGCCAGACGCGCCAAGGTGTCAATCTTGGGCTGGCCCATGAATGGCATAAAGGCGCCCGCCTGACGGTTCAGATTATGTACGTCGAAGTCGTCGAAGTCGGAAATGTTGAAATTACCGACACCAAGCCGGGCGAGGGTCAGCAAGTGCCCGCCACCCACTCCGCCCAGCCCGGCAATCGCGATGCGGGCCTTATTCAATTTCGCCTGTTCAGGCTGAGTCACCCAGCCAATATTGCGCGAGAAGGCGCGGTCATAGTCAAACGGGATGGAGACAGCCATGGGACTCTCAGTGTGTAAAATTTGTATTGTGCCTCCGAACCACCGCAAGGAAAACCTGTGAGCCGTGACACGCTGACCCATATTCTCGACCTTGCGCGCTGGGCACCCAGCGGCGACAACACCCAACCGTGGCGCTTCGAGATTGTTGGCGACCATCAGGTCCGGGTGCATGGCTCGGATACACGAGACCATATTCTTTATGACTATGACGGGCATCCAAGCCATATCGCGCATGGCGCATTGCTTGAAACAATGCGAATTGCCGCGTCCGGCTTTGGCCTTGCGGCAAGCTGGACCATTTCATCCCAAGGTGATGATCGCAACCCGCTCTACGATGTAAGTCTGGCCTATGACCCGGCTGTTGCGCGGGATCCACTCTTCGACTGCATCGAAGCCCGAACCGTGCAGCGCCGGCCAATGAAAACTACGCCTCTTACCGATATGCAGCGCCAGGCCTTGGTCGCAGCTGCCAGCGACCAGTTTCGCGTACAGCTATTCGAGTCGCTGGGCGAACGAATGAAGATGGCAGGGTTACTGTGGGATAGCGCAAAAGTGCGCCTGACGTGCCCGGAAGCGTATCCGGTTCACAAAGAGATCATCGAGTGGCGCGCCCGTTACAGCAAAGACCGCATCCCGGAGCAGGCTGTTGGAGTTGACCCTGCAACCGCTCGTCTGATGGAATGGGTTATGCAAAGCTGGAGCCGTGTCGAGTTCTTCAATCGCTACCTGTTCGGCACTGTGGCGCCGCGCATCCAGCTCGACTTGCTGCCGGGATTGTTTTGTGCCGCGCATCTGCTGCTGCGCCCCCCGCACCCGCCGAAAAATCTCGCAGACTGGGTTCATCTTGGTGTGGCAGTGCAACGCATCTGGCTGACGGCCACGCACCAAGGCTTGCACCTGCAGCCTCAGATGACTCCTGTGATTTTTCGTTGGTACGCCCGGGCGGGACGCCACTTCTCAACCACGTCCGGGCTGTTCGAACAGGCGGTCAAATTATCCGAACGCTTTGAGCGCGTCGCAACTGCAACGCCGAGTGAAGATTTTGGTTTCTTTGCACGAGTTGGCGTTTCCCAGCTACCGAAAAGTAGATCAATCCGGCAAGACCTTGCCGCGCTGATGATTAAACCGCCCGCTGCGGCTTGACATGAAGTAGCACGGTTCCAGCAATAATCAAAATGATTCCAAGCGCGCGAGCAACCGTGATGTGCTCAGCGAAAATCAATACCCCAGCCAGCACCGTGATGGCATTGGCCATCGCTAGTTGCAGCGGCACAATCACAGCGGCGCGCCCACGCTGAAAAGCGGCTTGGAGCAGAACCAAGCCCAGCACGTTGGCAA
>JAYWBS010000027.1:0-52892 GCA_043781295.1 Polaromonas sp. | reverse complement strand
GTTTTACTTTTCTCCAAGCTACAACATGACTTATTGCGTCGCCATCAAACTCAATGCCGGGCTGGTTTTCCTCTCCGACTCACGTACCAACGCCGGACTGGACCAGATCAGCACCTTTCGCAAAATGATCATCTATGAAAAAATGGGCGACCGTTTCATGGTGCTGTTGTCAGCGGGCAATTTGTCCATCTCGCAGTCGGTGCGCGAGATTTTGCAGGTCGAACAGCTCAAAGACGAAAACGGCGGGCCACCCGTCACGATCTGGAACGCCAAGAGCATGTTTGATGCAGCCAGAGTTCTAGGCTCGGCCATTCGCCGCGTACACGAGCGCGATGCCGATGACCTGAAAAATTCCGGTGTTGACTTCAATGTGTCGCTGGTGTTTGGCGGGCAAATCAAGGGCGAAGGCATGCGCCTGTTTCAGGTCTATTCCGCTGGCAACTTTATTGAAGCGACGAGTGAGACGCCCTACTTTCAGGTCGGTGAATCCAAATACGGCAAGCCCGTGCTTGACCGCGTCATCACCCCTGAAACCCCGCTGGATGAAGCTGCCAAATGCGCGCTGGTGTCGATGGACTCAACGCTGAAATCAAACCTGTCGGTCGGCTTGCCGCTGGACATGGTGGTGTACGAGGTAGACACCTTTCAAAGCAACAAAGTGGTTTGTATTGACTACGAAAACCCGTACTTTCGCATGCTGCATGACAACTGGGGAAAAAAGCTGCGCGAGGTGTTTGACAGCATTGAAGACCCGATGTGGACAGGCGGCGCAACGCAGGTGCCGCTGCTCACGCCGCTGACGCGCAACCAGCCCTTGAAAAAAATCTCGTCGCCTGAAGAAAAACTGATTTGAATTGATAGGCCTCTTGCCATGCCTATAACGTCCAGGCCCCTGCTGATTTTTTCTCATGGCAACAGCTTTCCTGCCAGTACCTATGGTGCCATGACGGAATTGCTTCGAGCCAAGGGCTATACGGTTGAAGCCATTGAAAAACTGGGCCACGACCCGGCTTACCCGGTCACCAGCAACTGGCCGCACCTGGTCAGGCAGCTGGCAGACTTCACGGCGCAGCAGGTGCAGCAACACGGTCGCCCTGCGCTGTTGGTGGGCCACTCACTGGGAGGGTTCTTAAGCCTGATGTGCGCGGCCCAGCATCCCCAGTCAGGTGGCCAGTCGGTACAAGGGGTTGTGTTGCTGGATGCCCCCATCATTGCTGGCTGGCGCGCCAGCATGGTGGGCATGGCCAAACTGCTCGGGCTGATTGCTTCCGTGTCGCAAGGTGCTGTCAGCCGCAAACGCAGGCATCACTGGCCCAGCAAAGAGGCCACCTACCTGCATTTTCGTACCAAGAAAAATTTTGCCAGATGGGACGATGCGGCCATCCACCGCTACATCGAACACGGCACGCTTGACTTGCAGGGTCGTCGCCATTTGGCCTTTGACCGTCAGGTTGAAACTGCTATTTACAACGCCTTGCCACATCACCTGGGCCAGCTCATGGCCACACACCCTCCTGCATGCCCGATTGCATTTATTGGCGGCCACCAGTCCATTGAGCTGAAAAAAGTAGGTCTACGCCTGACTAAAAAAGTGACCCAAAACCGCATACAAATGGTGGACGGCAGTCACCTGTTTCCGATTGAAAACCCGCTGGCGACGGCTGCGGCTATTGATGCACAAGTGCAACATATCATGGCTGTTCACGCCCAGCACGCCAACCCCTAGATTTTGAATCACCAGGAATTTTCAATATGTCCGCTTCTCTGATGCTTTCCGTCATCACCTTTTTAGCCTGGACATTGGCGGCACTGGTGTCACGCAGCCTGAGCGATGTTGCCACGCAAAGCACGGCTGTGTGGCTGGCACCTGGCGTGACTTTTGGTTTGCTGCTGGCCGTCAAATCAGGCAACCGACTGGCGGTGTTGCTGGGTACAGCCGCTGCCGCCCTTTGCCTGGCCTTGCTGGGCGGCATGCCATTTCTGCAAGCACTCAGCCTGACTGCCATCGAACTGATCGGCCCGGCTGCAGGTGTGTGGCTGGCGCTGCAATTGTGCGCATCTGCTGACGGCCACCCACATCCGGGCCGGGCATATGCAGGCGTTGTGTTGGGCGCTTTGGTAACGGCTGTGGTTGGCGCCAGCCTGGCCGTGATGGCCTGGAACTGGTTACTGCCGCAGCAAATTGCGTTGGCAACTGAGTGGCGAGTCTGGGTCGTTTCTACCTTTGTCGGCATCCTGCTGGTGGCCCCGGTTGCCAGCACGCTGACCCGTTTGCGCATCAAGCGCTCGGGCGGCATGCCTGCGCCACAGTTTTTGGCGGGTAGCTTTACCTTGTTGCTGTTTTTTGCGGTGGCAACGCTGATTTTCTCAAGCGATGTGTCTGACCGCTTTGGCGCATCGCTGGGCCCCACGCTGGCCTATTTGCCACTGCCTTTTATGGTGGTGACCGCCATTTTGTGGAAGGAACGCGGCAGTGCACTGGCCACGCTGGCAGGCGCACTGGCCTTGATGGCCTGGACCAGTGCAGGCGGTGGCCCGTTCGCTGAAATAGAAGCTTTTCCTGGCGAAGCGGTGATCGAGGTGCAAGGCTATGTGGCCGTCATGGCGCTGCTGGTAGGCATGGTCAATGCGCTGGGCGCTGTCAAGACGCTGGCACTCCAGGAGGCGCATGACTGGCGCACCCGCTACACCCAGGTACTGGCGTCTAACCGCACTTTCGTGGTCAGCTTTGACGCGCAAACCGGCCAGGCTGAATGGGGTGAAGAGGCTACTGAATTTTTGCGCACAGACACCGCCGCTTTGTTGACCATCATGGACGTCATCACCCACGCAGACCTCGAGGCACAAAGCGCCATGCAAGCCGACTGGCGCGACCTTAGGCAAGGCCAGCGCGAGCATGTGCTGTGGAACACCGCTTTGCGCTGGGCCGATGGCTGTGTTGCCAGCATCAGCGCCCGCCTGTCCAGCGTGCGTGGGGCTGATGGCCAGGTTGAGCAGGTCGCGGGCCTGATTGAAGTGCAACGCACCGCAAGCTAGGCCATGCCGTTCGATGCCAGCATCACACCCGTGGCAGCCAACGTGCCCGCGGTCCTTTTGATCCACGGCCTGGGCGGTACGCAGTACGACCTGGGCTCCATGCACAAACGCCTTAAAAATGCGGGCTTTGTCACCCATTCGCTCACCCTGCCCGGCCACGGCACTGTGCCTGAAGACCTGATCAATGTCACTGCCGAACAATGGATGCAAGCGGTAACTGCGAAGTACCACGAGGTGGCCGCCCAACACCCCACCTTTCACATCATGGGCATGTGCATGGGTGCGCTGCTGGCCACCGAGCTGGCCAAACGCCAACGCCACACACGCGGCAAACTGATTGCGCTGGCAGCCCCCATTTACATTGATGGCTGGGCCACCGCCTGGTACACGCCACTGCGGCATGTGCTGTATTGGCTGCCTGGCTTGGGCCGCCGCATGAAGGTGGAAGAAGAAGACCCGTTTGGTATCAAAAACAACCAGCTGCGCGCCATCGTCAAGGCCAAATTTGCACGCGGTGAAAACTTTCATTACCGCTGGGTGCCGTTGGCCTGCATACAACAGGTCGACCGCCTGCGCAAATGGGTGATGACGGATTTAAAAAGCATGGCAACAGAAACACTGGTCATTCATGCCCGTGAAGACGAGTTGACCAGCCTGAACTCCGCCAACTTTCTGGTTGAACAAATTGGCGGTACCAAAGCCCGCATGGTGGTGCTGGAGAACAGCTACCACATGATCTGTATTGACAACGACCGTGAGCAGGTCGCACGCTGCGTGCTTGAGTTTTTTGGTGTCAGCAGCGCAGCATCACTTGGCATGGCGGTTGAAGACGCGCAGATGGCGCCTGATGCCCTGCTGGCTTTTGCGCATGAGCTGCGGGCTGCTCTGGAGGCGGGTGATTTTGCGGGCCTATATGCCAAAGGCACGCCAGACATGGCCTGGTTTCAGCCCGGCAGTAACCGCAGCAGCGGCATGTACCGGGGCCGCAAGGGCTTGCAGCAGTTGCAGGTCTGGGCACACGATGGGATCAGGTTCACTGCTTTTGGCCAGCCCGTCTTTAACGCGGGTATGGCTGTCTGGCCAGCAGCGCTGGTCTGTGGCGATTTGCTGTCACAGGGCGTGCTGGCGTTTGCGATCCGCGCAGGCAAGCTGCTGGATGCACGCTGGTTCCCCGACGATGTAGGGCTTGAAGATACGCATTTTGGGCCTGCCGTGCAGACAGCTGGGCCAACAGATGCCGAACGCGCTTTTGAAGCCGCCACGGTCGCCGTCAAAACACTCGCCAAACCGCCTGACAACGATGCCCTGCTGGACTTGTATGCCCTGTTCAAGCAGGCCACGGCAGGCGATGTGGCAGGCGACAGGCCAGGCATCATGGACCAAATCGGCCGCGCCAAATATGACGCTTGGGCCAAACGCAAAGGCGATGCACCCGGCGCGGCGATGGCCGCGTATGCCGCGCTGGTTGAAAAGCTACAAAACCCTTAAGCCGAGTTTAAGCTGCCCAGGTCACCAGGCCGCTCCAGGCGGTGGCCAGCACCACCAGCCCAAACACAATGCGATACCAGGCAAATGGCACAAAGCTGTGGCTTGAGATGTAGCGCAGCAGCCAGCGGATGCACAGCCAGGCGCTGATGAATGAAAACACCAGCCCCACCGCAAACATGGGCACGTCGCTCATTGACAACAGCGCACGCTCTTTGTACAGGCTGTAAACACCCGCACCAATCAGCGTTGGCATGGCCAAAAAGAATGAAAAATCAGTCGCCGCCTTGCGCGACAAACCCAGCAGCATGCCGCCAATAATCGTTGCGCCGCTGCGGCTGGTACCCGGCACCATGGCCAGCGTTTGCACCAGCCCCACCTTCAGCGCATCCATCCAGGTCATGGCCTCCACACTGTTGATGCGGGCAACAGCGGGGTTGTCTTTCTGGCGCTTTTCAGCCCACAAAATAATAAAGCCGCCAATGATGAAGGTACTGGCCACCACCACAGGTGTGAACAGGTTGGCCTTGATCGCCTTGCCAAACAGCAGGCCCAGCACAACCGCTGGCAAAAATGCAATGAACACATTCAGCGCAAACTGCCTGGCTTGCTTGTCCGTCGGCAACGCTACAACCGTATCGCGTATTTTTTGCCAGTACACCAGTACCACTGCAAAGATGGCGCCGGTTTGAATGGCGATGTCAAACACCTTGGCCTTGTCGTCATCAAAACCCAGCAACGCCCCCGCCAGAATCAGGTGACCTGTGGATGAGATGGGGAGGAATTCGGTCAATCCCTCGACGATGCCCATGATGGCGGCTTTGACTAACAAGGTGATGTCCACAAACGCTCCTGAAATTAAGCAGCAATTATCGCCGCTGTGGTTTTTGAATCCACTCGTGTAGCTGGCAGCGTATCACCTGCCAGGTATGGAATTGTGTCTCCACTATCTCCTCCTCTAGGGTGAGCGACCAGCTTTTGCGCACTTGACTCGCGTGTGGCCGGGCTGGTTTTCAGGTCCACAGGCCTGGCTGCAAGGCCGGGCTTGTGGCTCTTTTTTTGCCCTGGTGACACCGCCTGTACTCGCCGGATTTGCCTGTCACCGCATATCACCAGCGTCCTACACGGTTTTAAAGCGCTAGCGGTTGTACTTAAAGCACATACCAGCAACCCGAACAACAATCCGAGGACAGCATGAAAACCACACACAACACCGCAAAAGCTTACGGCAAGAGCGCACTCACCACACTGGCGATGGTGGTCGGTACCGCCGTCATGATGGCCGCATGCTCCAGTGTCAAACCACCTGCCAAAGAGTACAGCCAGGACAGGCTGGTCGAAGCCATTCGCGTGCCTGCTGGCAATGAAGTTGTTTTAGAAACCACAGCTGTCGGCGTGCTGAACTATGAGTGCCGCGCCAACGTGCCAACGGCTGGCACCATCGGCTGGGTTTTGGCCAGCCCCAAGGCCGACCTGATTGACCGCACTGGCAAAAACATTGGCAGCTATGGCGGCCCACCTGCTACCTGGACGCACATGGACGGCTCCAGCGTTGTCGGCACGCAGATTGCTGTTTCACCCGTGCTGGGCAGCACCAACATTGTGCTGCAACTCTCCAAGGGTACATCTGGCCCCGGTGCTGGTGCATTGCAAAACATCAGCTACATCCAGCGCATCAACACCAAGGGCGGCCTGGACTACAGCAAGCCCTGCACGCAGGCTGATATTGGCGACAAAATGACACTGCCTTACCAGGCTGATTACATTTTCTGGAAGGCGATGTAAGCCACCCGCTAACCAGGCGCATAAAAAAACCTGCTCAATGCAGGTTTTTTTGTGTCCATGCCGGAGGGTTAGCGTCGGTAATACACCTGTCCATAACCAGGGCCATACCCTTGGTACGTCGGCTGCTGGTAGTAACCACCGCGATGTTCATCACGATCGTCATCATGATCCTCACCATGGTGCTTGTGATGATGGCCATACCAGCCGGGTGGGCGACCGTAGTAAACAGGCTGCGGCACCACATAAACTGGCGGGCGGTTGTAGTAAACGGGCGCTTGCTGGTAATACACCGGGGCTGGCTGCACATACACAGGCTGAGGTGGCAAGTAGACCGGGTAGGCGTTGGTAGCGCCAACCAGCACGCCGGGCACACCAATACCGACTGAAAACGACACGTTGTCGCGTGCCTGCGCGACACCAGAAAAACCCATAGCGGCCAAGGTAAATGCAGCAGAGATGCCAGCTACCTGCAGCGCATGGTTGAGACGAGGTACTGTCTTCATATTTACTCCTATACAAGGCGTGAAATGCCCATGTGTTTATTAAACGCGGCAACTGGCCCATCGCCTACCCGTCAGCGTGTAAAGACCGTACTCAGACGTAAGCGCTGGTTAGCGGGTGTACGGCCCTAAAATCAGGGCATGAACGCACCCTACCCTTCCGCATCTGACAAAGACACCATCAAGCCGAGCAACTTTTTACGCCAGATCATTGAAAAAGACCTGGCAGCCAATACCTACGCAGGCCGCCATTGGGGCGGTAGCCCTGGGGACGCATCGCACCATGCGGCTGGCAGCGTAGACACGCAAAAAGTACGCATGCGCTTCCCGCCAGAACCCAACGGCTACCTGCACGTAGGCCACGCCAAAAGCATTTGCTTGAATTTTGGCCTGGCGCGCGACTACGGCGGCGTGTGCCACCTGCGCTTTGACGACACCAACCCCGAAAAAGAAGAGATTGAATTCGTCAACGGCATCATTGACGCGGTGAAGTGGCTAGGCTTTGACTGGGCCCAGCCCGATAGCCCAGGAAGTGACAAGCCCTACCAGGCCAGCGATTACTTTGACTTCATGTACCGCGCGGCTGAGTATTTGGTTGAGGCAGGCCTGGCCTATGTTGACGAGCAAACGCCAGATGAAATGCGCCACAACCGGGGCGACTTTGGCCACCCTGGCATCGACAGCCCTTACCGCACCCGCACACCCGCTGAAAACCTGGCGCGGTTCCGCGAAATGCGAGACGGCAAACTGCCAGACGGTGCTGCCGTGCTCCGCGCCAAAATCGACATGGCCAGCCCCAACATCAACATGCGCGACCCGGCCATCTACCGCATACGCCGCGCGCACCACCACAACACCGGCGACAAGTGGTGCATCTACCCCATGTACACCTTTGCGCACCCGATTGAAGATGCGCTGGAGCAGATCACCCACAGCATTTGCACGCTGGAGTTTGAAGACCAGCGCCCGTTTTATGACTGGCTGCTTGATAGATTGTGTGAAGGCGGCCTGATTGCCACACCCCACCCGCGCCAATACGAATTTGCAAGGCTAAACCTGACCTACGTGCTGACCAGCAAACGCAAACTGGCGCAGCTCGTCAATGAAGGCAAAGTATCAGGTTGGGACGACCCCCGTATGCCCACCATCGTCGGCCTGCGCCGCCGTGGCTACACGCCTGAGGCACTGCAACTGTTTGCCGAACGCATAGGCGTGACCAAAAGCGACAGCTGGATTGACTACAGCACGCTTGAAGGCTGCCTGCGCGAAACACTGGACGGCACAGCCCCACGCGCCATGGCCGTGCTGGACCCGATCAAACTGGTGTTGACGAACTGGGACGAGCTGCACGGAGCGGGCGTGTTGGACGAATGCAGCGCCCCGGTACACCCACACCACCCAGACCTGGGCAAACGCCATTTCAAAATCGGCAAAGAGGTGTGGATAGAACGCACAGACTTTGAAGAAACCCCGCCCAAAGGCTTCTTTAGGTTGTTCCCCGGCAACAAGGTCAGGTTGAAATACGGCCACGTCATCGAATGCACAGGCTGCACCAAAGACGCATCAGGCAAAGTCACTGAAGTGCATGCCCTGCTGATACCTGACACCAAAAGCGGCACCCCCGGCTCAGACGCCGTGAAGGTTAAAGGCGTGATCACCTGGGTAGCCGTAGCCGACGCGTTGCAAGCCGAAGTGCGCCTGTATGACAGACTCTTCAAAGAAGCCCACCCCGAAGCAGGCGGCGTTGACTTTTTGCAGAACCTGAACGCCAACAGCCTGACGGTGATGCACGCAGTGGTTGAAACATCATTGGCAACTGCCAAGGCCGACGACAAGTTTCAGTTTGAGCGGCATGGCTACTTTGCCGCGGATCGGGTGGATCACGTTACTGGGAAGCCTGTGTTTAATCTGGCTGTGGGGTTGAAGGATAGTTGGGGGAAGTAAGATTTGGGCGGGGTTAGCGCAGAAACAAAAAAGGGGGATTTAATGGAACGAAAGATCATCGTGGCGAGATGTCATGAAATACAACTGGCGTCTCGCGATAAAGAAATCTCAAAATTCGAGGTTATCCCTGAAATAGGTATGGCGGTGCAGCTCGCGATGCACATATGTGGTCTTCCACTAATAGAGTACGAACGTCTCAAGTTGGTGGCATCCGCCCTACTCGGCATCTCTCGCTTGTCAGTTGAACGAATAGTTCGATTGCTCGCGACTGTCGAGTTCGTCACTTTAGTGACTGAAGGCAGCACTATCAAAATGGTGCTGCCAACAGTTCCTTTTTTTGACGGACTCTATGACCGACTTGGTGAATATTTCGAGACAGATGCCAAAGCTGATGAGTTTGAAAAACTTAGTCTAGAAATAGTTGACAAATTAGCGGGATCGCCTCACAACGCAGATGCTTTAGCGGCCGGCCTAGGTACGGATAGGAAATCATTTGATCAGAGCGTAGAGATTGGCATAAAAGCTAATTTCTTGATTGCGCGGCGATCCCGAGCGAAGGACATCCTTCTAAACCCCTCGTATTTTTCTGAAAATGCCGATATTTTTTCAGATCACGTTGCAAAGTGCGGTGCCAAAACAGTGAAGCAAACACTAGATGCGATCCGACTATCGCAGGGATGGCCTCTAGCTCTTATTGAAAAAACTCAGGAAATTAACGGAGTAAAGATTGGCCCAGACGAGCTAGCGCTTCTTAAAAGGTTGGCTCAAGATGGAATGGTCAAACCCCCCTCCATAACCACCGCACATGCTGGGCAGAATCAATTTATTTTTACGCCTACACCCGGTGCTGCAAATATTAGCCCTTTGAAACGAGAAACTTATGAGCGGGCTCTAGCGATTGTGTCCGCCGTGCGGCAAGGACAACTATTGCCTAATAAATTTCGAATTCGATCCCCAGGCGCAATTCTTTATAAGCTGAAGACTGAGTTACAGCTAGCACCAACATCAGACTACGCAGATCAATACCAAAATCTGGTTCATTTGCGGGTAGCAAAGCTCGATGTCCTGGACAAAGGTTATCGCCAATTAAAAATTATTGACAGACCCGAAAATCGAGAAGCCTTAAATATTGCGTACGGTCTGGTGCAAGGCGTTCAGCCTGTTTCACTAGGTACCGATGCTGACGCGGCAAATGCAATGACAGGACCACAAGAGTATGTAGAGTCGTTGGTCAGCTCCAAATTGATGCGCGACAAGGGTGTCGTAAACTTAAACGAGCAAACGGCCGCTGAGCTAGGTCAACTTCTTTTAGCGGGGTTTTAATTGATCAAAGATCGCGCACAAAAGGCGCAGGCTCTCCGACTTTGTATATCCAATTCTTGGATGCCGCAACCTGAAGTCGATATTGAGCCGAGCAAGCGCCTCGAGAAGACCAAATACCTACTGACTGATTTGGACGTATTAGCAATTGCTCGGACACCAATTGGCGGGATGACAAGAATTGTGTTTGATTGCAAAAGTGGGCCGCGGGAATCCCCCATTGGTAGAACATTTTGGCTCAAAGGAGTGATGTCAAAAGTCGGTGCCAGTCACGGCTTTATCTTTCTCAATGACTCAATAAAGATTAGTCGAGATCATCGAGCGAGTGCTGACGAACTATCTGTGACCCTACTCGGAGAAAGCGAAGTTCCCGCACTTCATAAAGGACTTGGTGGCCGAACTTTTTCTGAGAACGCGCCAATTGCTGAAATCGAAATTTGGGAGCAATTCTTCGCGATTGAGCAAAAATTCCCGGCCCTTAGCGACTACACATCTTTTTCACGATCAACATTTTGGATGCTAAAAGATCCAGGTGAACAATGCAGAAAATGTGTGGGCAGGTTGCGAGCTATCCAAGCTGAGTTAGATCCGAGCAAGCCGGAGCACATGGCGATATTTGGAGATGCCTTAGCGTTGTTTTTACTTGCAATTGCCGAGATAACCAATCGACTGTTTCTCGTCTTGATTCGGCCAGTATCACAGGATGAATTCACCACTACGTTGCTTGCACTCTTGTATGGCGGGTATGACAATCTAGAGGTTGCCCAGAAAATTCGTCGCCTAACCGCTGGCGCAGCTGCTGACAGCCAAGTCGACATTTTTCCGGAAATGAAACGATTCGAACATCTCATTCGCGAAATGCTAGAAGCACCATTTGAAGCTCTTGATGCAGCGATAGCTACTCGTGATCTAAGTTTATCCAGCCTAGTTGGGGCACCGCCGTCACAGCTATTCACACAAATTGTTGGCGATCGCCCGTATACAACCAAATTCATAGTTCTGGCAGCCGAATACCTTCAAAAAGCAACTCGGACACCAGTTGAGTTTAGAAACCATTTTGTCAATATCACGATCGCTACAGCTTCAGCAGCGCTTAAGTCCATATCGGAATCAGCTAAGTAAAGAAAAAATTCGGGGCAGACTCCGATTAATCTCCCGGCGCTATAAATACAGGAGCTGCTTGCGCCCGTATTTATTGGCTTGTGGCTACTTTTGATGGTCTAAATAACCAGTTTTTGACGTCAAAAGATCGACTTGGGCAGGTTCACCCTCAAAAAAGCCCTGAAATGCCGTTTTGGCCTGTTTTTACCTATGTTTTACGCCTTCAGACCAATGGATACGTGCGCAAGCAGCTATGAAAACAGGAGCGGATGAATTGGAAGTTATCTCCATTTCAGGCAGCGCAGCCCGGCAAGCCTTGCATTCCAACCCACCAGCCACAAGCTAGCCGTATGAGCGAATCCCTGCACATCGTCTGCCCCCATTGCCAAACCACCAACCGCGTGCGTGCGGACCAGCTTGCCAGCGCGCCTGACTGCGGGCAGTGCAAGCAGCCGCTGTTCACCGGCAAGCCGGTTGACCTGGCCGAGGCCGCATTTGACAAGCACCTGCAGCGCAACCAGATCCCGCTGCTGGTGGACTTTTGGGCGCCGTGGTGCGGCCCTTGCCGCCAGATGGCCCCTGCTTACGTGCAGGCTGCCGCCCAGCTGGAGCCTGGCGTGCGCGTAGCCAAGGTCGACACCGAGGCGCAGCAGGCGCTGGGGTCGCGTTACCAGATCCGCAACATTCCGACCCTAGCGCTGTTCATCAATGGCCGTGAAGTGGCCCGCCAGGCCGGTGCCATGAGCGCCAGCGACATCGTGCGCTGGACGCGGCAGAACATACCCGGCTGAGGGTTGGCTGCATTTTTGCAGCTCCGTTCGCTTATGTCGCGAGCCAGATGCGTGTTTGCTCAATAGAATTGGTGGCCGACTCTGATTGATTCTCTGTAACTCGTTTTACATGTATGCCAAAACTCTATGAATATTTCGGCTTGATCATCATGTTCTATTCCAACGAACATGAGCCGATACACGTGCATGGGAAGTGCCAAGGGCGGGAAAGTCGGGCTGAATTGATAATTGTGGATGGCAAAATCACAGTGATCAACTACACCACATCCAGCGGCAAAGCGCCCTTGGCGACCAACGAGCTGGCGTACTTCAAAGAAATTGTTTCCACCAAGGCAGACGACATTGTGAAAAAATGGATTGATTATTTTGTGCTGCACAAGTCGTTTGATGCAGAGCAAATCAACAGGAGACTTAAATGAACTCTCAACTTATCTCTATACAAACAGCGAAGTACCAGCCCGACTACAAACTGCACATTCATTTCAACGATGGCGCAGACAAGACAGTCGACTTCAAGCCATTTTTAAGCCAATCACAGCACCCTGGGATTCGGGCGTTTTTGCAGCCCGAAAAATTTCAAGGCTTTCGTGTGGAGCATGGAGACTTAGTATGGGGTGACTACGATTTGTGCTTTCCGGTGGCTGATTTGTACCGAGGCGAGATATAAGCCACATTGTATAAACCGCGCCGATTGGTCAAGCTGCTTTCAAACAATTTGTTAAATAAGTTGCCGTGATGAAAATCTCTTACGACCAAGCATCCGATTCGCTTTATGTCCATTTGACAAATCAAGCAGGCAGCGATGCGGCTGAGGTTGAATCAGGCGTTGTTGTCGACGTTGATCCCAGTGGCGCAACGGTTGGTATCGACATCCAGCAAGCTAGCCAAAGGGCTGATTTCACCAAGCCTGTTGTGGCTTGCAGTTATCGTGAGGATGAAGACCTTTTCCAACTTCGTTTGTCAAACAAACAAATCGTACGTGAAGCCTCACTCGATTGGCATAGCAACATTAGCTACGCGGCAGATAAATCCATCGTTGAGATTGTTTTGTTAGACGCGAAGAAATCCGGCGCGCTGCCATTGAACTATAAGAATGCGCTATGAGCGAAGAATTGAGCATTCAAAAGGGCAGCAACAACGTCTTTCGCGACCTTGGTTTTTCTGAATCTGAAGCGCAATTGTTGCTCCTTAAATCCGATTTAGCGCTGCGTATTTGTAAGGCGATTGACAAGCTTGGCCTAGCGCCTGCGAAGGCAGCAAAACATGTGGGTCTCACGCTTGCCCGCCTGAAAGAATTAATCAAACATCGATCTGATACCTTCACACTCGAAGAGCTGCTCACTGTCGCCAGCAAGTTGGGCTACTCGGTGAAGCTCAAGATGAAGAAGACCGAGTTGAAGCATCAAAAATCAAAAGCGAGAAAAATGGCTTTTAAGTCTGATGCGTTTAAGGCAATCCACAACTCAGCCAAGGCTTTGCGCAAAATTGGTGCAATTGATACAACCACCATGAGGAAGTTTGATCCCACTGCCGTAAAAAATTCAAACTCTAAATCCCGCCTGATGCCCTCGCCCAAAGAGTTGGACAAGGCGCTCACGCTGTCTGCTGACCGCGCCCGCCGCATGGCTGACGCATTTGGATTGAAAGTGCCAGGGAACCGCACCAAAGCCTGAAAAACCCAAAAGTATCAGTACGTAAATTTTGGATGAGCCGCCTACGCTGTGGCCACGCGACCCGCCCATCCGTGTGCGGCAAGCGCAACCTACAGGTGCGGCGCCAGCAACAAGACAAGTAGCATTGGCTGATGCAAAATCAACCCGACTACAGCGCTGCCGCTGACCGCAACAAGCAGGCCATTCTTGATGTGCTGGTGGCCGTGTTGCCAGCGCAAGGCAACGCGCTTGAAATCGCTTCAGGCACTGGCCAGCATGTGGCCTGCTTTGCGTCCGGCCTGCCGGGGTGGGCCTGGCAGCCCAGCGATGCACAGCCAGACGGGTTTGGGTCGATCAATGCCTGGGCCACTGAACAAGGCGTGCGAAATGTGCGTGCACCGGTGGTGATTGACGTGATGGCACCCAATTGGTTGCCTGACCCGCAGCTTTTTGACTTGATTTACTGCGCCAACATGCTGCACATCGCGCCATGGGCCACCTGCGCGGCGCTGATGCACGGTAGCGCGCAGCACCTCGCGCCCGGCGGTCGGCTCATCACCTACGGCCCCTATCTTGAAGATGGCGTGGCTACGGCACCGGGCAACCTGGCGTTTGACCAGAGCCTGCGCGAACGCAACCCGGCCTGGGGCATTCGCCGCATTGAAGGTGTCAAGGCGCAAGCTGCCAAAGCGGGGCTGCACCTGCTCGCCAGGCACACCATGCCCGCCAATAATTTGCTGCTGGTTTGGGCGCCACAGCAACCCTCTGAATAGCCCCGGATTGGAGATGACAAATTCCACTTTGGGTACAACCGGGAAATCCCGGTTACCTCAGACTCCAATTAATTCGTAGAGTTTGACAAATGTCGCACCCAGTACTACATTTTTATATGCCAATAAAATCAGAAATATCAACTGGGCGAGTCTTTAAATCTGATGCTTTTAAAGCCATCCATTCGTCTGCCAGCGCGCTGCACAAGATTGGCGCGATTGACAAAACCACGATGCGCGGCTTTGACGTGTCTTGCCTGGCGATGCCTAGTGAGATCAAGCCCGAGCAGATCAAACTGATCCGTGAGTTGAACCATGTCAGCCAACCCATCTTTGCACGCTACTTGAACACGAGCGAGTCAACCGTACAAAAATGGGAAACTGGTGCCAAGCGCCCGAGCGGCATGGCGTTAAAGCTACTGTCAGTGATTCAAAAGCATGGCTTGAATGTGTTGGCTTGACCTTTATCCCCTTCATCAATTTTTGACGACCTATGCCCTTGCCTGAAAAGCAACTGCGAGCCCGTGACGCCAAACGAGACTTGGGTGCAGAACTGCTGGTATCCATTCGTGAAATGAAAGCCGGTCAAGGCGCGGTGCTTGGTCGATTCCCAACATCGACAAAAAAGACCGGTGACGCAAAGACAAAACCTGCACCTCGCGTCATCGTCTTTGCAGGCCCCAATGGCGCTGGTAAGTCCGCGCACGCTGATGCCATCCTGGCAAAGCTGAATATTGAAACTTTCGTCAACGCTGACTACATTGCCCGTGGTCTATCAGGCCACAACACGGATGCGGTTGCCTTTGAAACGGGCCGCATCATGCTCAAGCGTTTGCACCAGTTGGCCGATACAAAGGCCGACTTTGCGTTTGAGTCCACACTTTCAAGCCGCACATTCGCCCTGTTTCTGCGCACGCTTAAAACACACGGTTATGCGGTGGTCATTTATTACTTTTCGCTTAGGAGCGCGCAACTGGCCGTGCGCCGCGTGAAGCTGCGTGTATCGCTGGGTGGGCATCACGTGCCCAGTGATGTGGTGCAAAGGCGGTTTGGCCGCAGCTTGAGCAACTTTTTCACGCTTTACGCGCCGCTGGCAGATGAATGGACATTGTTTGATAATTCAGAAGACAGTATTGCTCGCGTATTAGCCACGCAATCTGCGAACCACTTAACCATCGAGGAGGCAACGCCATGGCAGAGATTGCAAAAGCTCAGCAAAATCTTCTGACGCCACCGCCCAAAGAGCTCCAAAAGGCGTTAGCACTGTCTGCAAAGCGGGCTCGCGCGCTGGCAGATGCGTTTGGCGTCAAGGTGCCCTATGCGCGGGTTAAAGTGCCAAAGGTGGTAGCCAGCACCTAAACCCAATTTGGGTACAATAAACCCCATTATGGGTATTATTGAGACTTCACCGTTATTGCAACCCACCATGGCCGATGCCTTGTTTCCCAAGGTGCGCCAGCGGGTTCTGGCTGTGCTTTTTGGCAACCCGGGGCGCAGTTTTTACGCTAACGAGGTGATTGCGCTTGCACAGTCGGGCACGGGTGCTGTGCAGCGCGAGCTGGCGGCTTTGCTGGATGCGGGTTTGCTGCTCATGACCAAGCGCGGCAACCAAAAGCACTTTCAGGCCAACGCGGCCGCCCCGGTGTTTACCGAGCTGCGTGGGTTGGTGCTTAAAACCATGGGCTTGGCTGATGTGCTGCGTGCTGCGCTGGCGCCGCTTGAAGCGCAGATCAGCGCTGCTTTTGTTTATGGCTCGGTGGCCAAACAGCAAGACACAGCACAAAGCGATATTGACGTGCTGATCGTCAGCAGCACATTAGGCTATGCCGACGTTTTTGGCGCGCTTGAAAACGCCACCACCCAGCTAGGCCGCAAAGTAAACCCGACGCTGTACACGCCAGATGACATTGCAAAACGCATCGCGCAGGACAACTCGTTTTTCACACGCGTTTTGCAACAACCCAAAATCTGGTTGATTGGCAGCGAGGTGCAATTGCATGGCTGAACCGATTAATAAGCCACTCGACAATCTAAGCGGTGCTGGCAAGCCGCTGCAGCAAGAACCATTCGACGCCAACGAATTTGCAGGCTTGCTGCGCAGCGGTGTTGCGCGCCTGAAGGATGCGCGTAACGTAACGCTGGCACTTGAAAGCCGGTTTGACCTGGCCTACAACGCAGCTCATTCACTGAGCCTGGCTGCACTGCGCCGGATGGGTTATCGATCAGGTAACAGATACATCGTTTTTCAGGTGTTGCCGCACACATTGGGTTTAGGTGCTGACGTCTGGCGGGTGCTCGACAAATGCCACAACACCCGCAACCTTGGCGAATACGAAGGCATGCTTGATGTTGATGAACGGCTGGTCGCGGACCTGATTACAGCAACTCAAGCCGTGGCGGATGCTGTGAGCAGGCAATGACAATGCTACATATTCAGTAGCTGCTTGCGCCCGAATTCATTGGGCTACAGCCACTTTTAGCATCTGAAAACGACTAAAACAACCTGAAATCAGCCCAACATCACTCATGCAAGCCCAAAACATCCTCGACTTCTGGTTTGAAGAGCTGACCGACAAACAGCACTTTGCCAAAGACGTTGCACTTGACGAAGCGATTCGCACGCGATTTGGTGCAACGCTTGATGCCGCTGCGCGCTGCGAGTTGTTGGGTTGGCGCACCATGGCTGAAGGTAGGCTGGCTGAAATCATTGTGCTTGACCAGCTTTCACGCAACATCTACCGCGACACACCATGCGCTTTTGCACAAGACAGCCTGGCGCTGGCGTTGGCGCAAGAGCTGGTGGCCAGTGGGCAAGACAGGGCGTTAAGCCCCGCACAGCGCCGCTTTGCCTACATGCCGTACATGCACAGCGAGTCACCGTTCATACATGCTCAGGCCGCGCAGTTGTTTGCGCAGACTGGGCTGGAGGATGGTTTGAAATTTGAGCTGCGCCATCAGGTCATCATTGAGCGCTTTGGCCGCTTTCCACACCGCAACGCCCTACTTGGCCGCGCCTCAACACTTGAAGAAATCGCTTTTTTAAATGAGCCAGGCTCGTCGTTTTAACCGTGGATACGCTCCAACCTTCGACCCTGCTTCGATTCAACAAGCCCTATGGTGTGCTGAGCCAGTTCACGCCTGAAGGGCGCTGGCGTGGGCTGAAGGACTTTATTGACTTGCCCGGCATCTACACCTGTGGGCGGCTGGATGCGGACAGTGAAGGCCTGCTGCTATTGACAGGTGATGGCGCTTTGCAGGCGCGCATCAGCAGCCCGCGCTTCAAGATGGAAAAGACTTACCTGGTGCAGGTAGAAGGCACGCCAACGGACGCGGCACTACAGACGCTGCGGGCCGGTGTGCGACTTAACGATGGCTTGACGTTGCCTGCCAAAGCGCGACTGATAGATGAACCGCTCGCGCTGTGGGCACGCCAGCCACCCGTGCGGGTACGCCAGAGCATTCCGACTGCCTGGCTTGAGCTGTGCATTACCGAGGGGCGTAACCGCCAGGTGCGGCGCATGACAGCGGCTGTCGGCCTGCCCTGCCTGCGCTTGATTCGCTCGGCGATTGGGCCGTACACGCTCGACGGATTGGCACCGGGCGAGCACGCTTGGGTAGCAGCAGATGCTGGTTTTTAAGCGCGCAAGCGAAACGGATTGAAGTCTGTCCCCCGGTCGTAATAGTCTTCGTTTTCTTTGCGCTTTAAAAAACCCACCACCTTGTAAGTAGCCGGGGTCATCAGTACCTCCCAGGCGGTTTTAAGAAGGTATTGGGCCATCGCAACTTTGATCAGGTCATCGAACTGCCAGATGCCGTAAAACGCGATGAAATAAAATAGCGACGAGTCCACCGCCTCACCCACCAGGGTTGAGCCGATGGTGCGGCTCCATAGCCATTTGCCATTGGTATAGATCTTCATTTTGGCCAACACGAAGCTGTTGGCAAAGCTGCCCATCCAGAACGCAATCATCGAGCCTGCGGCGATGCGCCAGGCGTTGCCAAATACAGCCTCCAGTGCGGGCTGGTAGGTCTTCATGTAGCCGCTGGGGCCGGGTGGCAAGCTCACCACCACCCAGGCCATGAAGGACGCAAACACCAGTGCGGCAAACCCGGCCCACACCACCCGCCTGTCGCGGCCATAGCCGTATACCTCGGTCAAAATGTCGCCAAAAATATAGCTGATGGGGAAAAACAAAATACCCGCGCTAAACGGTATGGGCCCAAGCAGCGGGAAATCAACCACGGCCTGCTTGGCCGCGCCAATGAAGTTGGAGCACAGCAGCACGCACACAAAGGCGGCCATGACGAGGTCATAGTAGGCGTAGCTGCGCTGGGGGCTGGGTTGGATAGGTGGAGTGGGTAGAGAGTTGGCAGTCATGGCTGATTATTTCTAAAAACCGTTGTGGACACCTCACTCTAGCCTATTAGGTCGCGCTCACTAGGGAAAACCCGGAAGATCACTCATCTTTTATTCAAACCCCAAAGGAGTCATCATGACCGCCAAAAACCTGTCCACCGTTGCTACTGACCTGATCGAATGCTACGGCAACACTGCCAAAAACGTGATTGATGCCTACCGCGCTGGCGGCGAGCGTGTTGTTACTGTGCTGGAAAAGCGCTGGAACGCGGCCTTTAAAGAATCACGCTCACAACTGACCAAAGACGTGGCGAAAAACGCATCTGCCGCCCAGTTAGCCTTCAGCGTTTACTACACCAAGGGCTTGACGCAAACCACCAAGGGGGCTGGGATGGTCGTGAGCCAGCTGGTCAAGCTGGCTGAAGCAGGTGTCGAGCGCGTAGCCGCCAACGCCAGCCTGTTTGAAGAAAAAACTGGCTTAAGCACCCTGAACACCATCGCCGAAGTAGCCAAGCCAGGCGCTGTGGTCTTGAGCCAGTTTGCCGCCAAGCTAGAAGAGAAATCAGCTGCTCTGGCCAGCAAAATTGCAGGCAACGATGTCGCCACGGCCAGCGTCAAGCGCACCACGGCTTTCAGCCAAAAGCGTACGGCCAAAGCCGCCTGACACGGCGCAAAGTGATGCGACCAGCGCTTTGAGCTTAGCTTGGAGCACATGCGGCTGGTTGCAGGCACACTTGAGGCAACTTTTAGCAGCTTGCCATGCCCGTTCAAAACAGCTCATTTGCCTTTACCTCAGCGCTTGATCTTTTAAGCGCCATCAAAACCAAAGCGGTCTCGCCTGTCGAGATCATGCACGACTGCCTTCAGCGCATGCAGGTGCTTGAGCCCGCACTCAATTGCTTTGTTACCACCACGCCCGAGATGGCCTTGGGCGCAGCCCGGCAGGCAGAGCGCGCCGTGATGACCGGTGAGGCCTTGGGTGCACTGCACGGCATTCCCATATCAGTCAAAGATTTGATCGCTGTGGGCGGCATCAAACAGACCTTTGGCTCGCGCACACAAGCCAGCCATATCGCGGCAGCGGATGCGCCTTCGGTAGAGCGCATCAAGGCCGCTGGTGCCTGCATCATCGGCAAAACAACCACCACCGAGTTTGGCTGCAAAGGTGGCGGCCCATCGCCCCTGACGGGTACCACGCGCAACCCCTGGGATGTGTCAAAAACGCCAGGCGGCTCCAGCCTGGGCGCGGCCAGCAGTGTGGCGGCAGGCCTCACACCATTTGCGCTCGGCACCGATGGTGGAGGCTCGGTTCGTCTGCCGAGTTCTTTTTGCGGCCTGTTCGGCATCAAGGCCCAGTTTGGCCGGGTGCCTGTGTTCCCGGCCTCCGCCACGCCCACGCTGGCGCATGTGGGCCCGCTGGCGCGCACGGTGCGTGATGCGGCACTGCTGCTGGGCGTTGTCTCGGGCCACGACAGGCGCGACCCGTTCAGCGTGGCAAGTACACCTCCTAACTATCTGGCGGCCTGCGACGTGCCCGTCAAAGGCATGCGCATTGCCTGGTCACCCACCCTGGGCTGCGCCAAGCCGCACCCTGACGTGGTGGCCGCATGCCTGGCCACTGTCGACGTATTACAAGCACTGGGTTGTGAAGTGGTGCTGTGGGACGATCTGGCTGGTGCCGATCCAATTGATCTGTGGATGGCGGAGTTTTATGCGGGTGTCGGCACCCGCTTGAAAGGCGCTATGCGAGACTCAAAAAACCAGCTTGACCCTGCGGTGGCACGCATGCTGGAGCCAGCCCTGCATCAGACGCTGGAAAGCTACTACACCAAGGTGTTCAGTCGCTACGATTTTCGGGAAAAAGTGCGCGCCCGGTTTGAATCGATTGATCTGCTGCTCACGCCCACCACGCCGGTGCCAGCGTTTGGTGCAGAGCAAGATTGCCCAGATGGTTTGGCTGACAACATCATTTCCTGGATGTCCTACACCTACCCGTTTAACCTGACGGGCCAGCCCGCCGCCTCGGTACCAGCAGGTTTCACAGCTGCTGGCCTGCCGATTGGCCTGCAAATGGTGGCCAAAATAAACTGCGAAACAGACATCTTCAGGGCCGCTGCCGCCTGCGAGCTGGCCAGGCCCTGGGCCCACATCCGGCCACCAAACGCCCAGTTGAGACAGCTGTAAGAAAATGATGGTTGAAACGACTTAATGTGATGCGCAATTTTTACCTGAATCCCGCTTTTTTTGTGTCCCTGTTGCTGGCAGCTCTGGCCACTCCCAGCGCAGCCATGGGCCTGATGGTCGAACCTGCGCCAGCTGACTGTGGTGTGCCGACTGCCGCCCTGCCCCAACCGCCCATGGCAGCCGCACAGCGCCTTGCTGGCAGCCATGTTGTGCGCGGCCAGCGTGACATTTCCTGGGCCTGGCTGGGCTCGCCCACCGTGCGCTACCCCCACGCGGCGTTAGGCTCTCGCACCCATGCGGGCAGCGTGCATGTGCTGATGGCATCGCCTTCGGGTGCGCTGCAAGAAGTCGTGTACAACTTACCGATTAATCGGGTGTTTGAAGATTTAACTCTGCGGCTGGCAGACCTCGATCAGGATGGGCGCGACGAAATTATCGTGATCGAGTCTGACGCGCTGCGCGGCTCCAGCGT
The DNA here is from genome assembly GCA_043781295.1 of Polaromonas sp. GTDB lineage: Bacteria > Pseudomonadota > Gammaproteobacteria > Burkholderiales > Burkholderiaceae_C > Polaromonas. Next base: position 31,495 of record JAYWBS010000027.1, on the reverse strand, counting down.
CGTGGTGTTGGGGCTGCAAAACGGCAACACCCTCAAAGAATTGGCACGCAGCCCGCCTACGGGTTCAACTTTTCGCTGGCTCAACCCGGTGGGTGTGGCCGATTTTGATGGCGATGGCAAACAGGATGTTGCTGCTGTCATTACCCCGCACGTTGGCGGTGAACTGACGCTGTACCACTACCGCCCGCCGCAACTCGTGCCCTATGCCAAGGCGATGGACACCTCCAACCACCGGATGGGTTCGCCCGAACAGCAACTGGCCGTGATCATCCAGCAGACCGGGGTGAGGCCCACCATCATCGTGCCCGACATGAGCCTGAAAGCCCTGCACGCGCTGCGCTGGGAAAAGTCCGACCGTACAGGCGAAACGGGCAAATGGAAAGAGCTGGCCGATGTGATGCCGCTCCCCGCGCGGGTCGAGCGCATCACGCGGATTACAGATGCACAAGGCGCGGCCTGCGTACTGCTTGCCGATGCCACGTGGCGGCGGATCACGTTGACAGAGACGCATTGACTGCTGGTATTTTTTATCCGCTATTATTTCAATAGCTGCTTGCGCCCGAATTCACTGGGCTACAGGCATTTTTAAGCCCTAAAAAACATGAAAAAAGCCCCGAAATTCATCATTTCGGGGCTTTTTTGTATCTGGCGGAATCGGAGAGATTCGAACTCTCGATGAGGCTCTACACCCCATACTCCCTTAGCAGGGGAGCACCTTCGGCCACTCGGTCACGATTCCAGAAACTGAATTATCTCACGACTTGGCTACCGCTTTCAGGTTGTTGGCTGATCCAGGTCAAACGCCTTGTGCAGTGCGCGTACCGCCAGCTCCATGTACTTTTCGTCAATCACCACCGAGGTTTTGATCTCGCTGGTAGAAATCATCTGGATGTTGATGCCCTCTTCGGCCAGCACACGGAACATTTTGCTGGCAATGCCGACATGGCTGCGCATACCGATACCAACGATGCTGACCTTGCAGATTTTGGCGTCGCCAATCACCTCAGTTGCATTCAATGTGGGCAGCACCTTGGCCTTGAGCAAGTCCATCGCCTTGGCAAAGTCGTTGCGATGCACCGTGAAGCTGAAGTCGGTTTTGCCTTCCCGGCTGATGTTTTGAATGATCACATCGACTTCAATATTTGCCTGCGCTATCGCGCCCAGAATCTGGTACGCAATGCCGGGGGTGTCGGGCACGCCGAGCACGGAGATTTTGGCTTCGTCGCGGTTAAACGCGATGCCCGATACGATGGCTTGTTCCATGTTTTCGTCTTCCTCAAAGCTGATCAAAGTGCCGGATTTGGCCTCAATGTTGATGTCAATGTCCCAGTCGGTAAAGCTCGACAGTACCCGCAGCGGCACTTTGTACTTGCCTGCAAATTCCACCGAACGAATTTGCAAAACCTTCGAGCCCATTGATGCCATTTCCAGCATTTCTTCAAAGCTGATGGTGTGCAGGCGACGCGCTTCGGGCACCACACGCGGGTCGGTGGTGTAGACGCCGTCTACGTCGGTGTAAATCAGGCACTCGTGCGCCTTGAGCGCTGCGGCAATCGCCACAGCTGATGTGTCAGAGCCGCCGCGCCCCAGCGTGGTGACGTTGCCGCCCTCATCAACACCCTGAAAGCCGGTGATGATCACGACGCGTCCAGCATCCAAGTCTTCGCGCACTTTTTTGTCGTCTATCGACTCAATGCGCGCTTTGGTATGTGCGCTGTTGGTTTTAATGGCGACTTGCCAGCCCGCGTAGCTCACCGACTGCATGCCTTCGGCTTGCAATGCAATAGCGAGCAGCGCGCTCGATGCCTGCTCGCCCGTAGCGGCCAGCGCGTCAAGCTCGCGGCTGTGGGTATCGCCAGGTTTGGCGAGCGACAGCTCTTTGGCCAGGCCCAGCAAACGATTGGTTTCGCCAGACATGGCGCTGGGCACCACCACCATCTGGTGGCCAGCCCGCGCCCACTTGGCAACGCGCTTGGCAACGTTCTTGATGCGCTCGGTAGAACCCATCGACGTGCCGCCGTATTTATGAACGATTAAAGCCATTTTTTTGTTTGGATGAAAGACGTTGCCGTGCTTGGCAAAGCCTTAAATTATAACGAGGCGCCAAGCCCTACCTAGGGTAAATACGCAAGCTCCTCGCCATGCCGCTCTACATACCCACTGGCCACTTTGATGTGCAGTTGCTTGCCCCGGTCGGTACAGTTGGCTATCTGGCTTTGCAGCTCAGCCAGTTGGGCAGTGCTGGGGCTAACTTGGTGGGACCTTTTTAACCAATGGCGCAATGCATTGGCTTGACGTTCAGGTGTGAGCTGTTGCAAGGCAAGGATTCGCGGCGGATTGCCGGTATTTGCCATGTCTTCGATAGCTATTTGCACCAGTATGGATTGGGCCTCAGCCGCATGCGATGCCGACCGAGCAAAGGTTTGTCTGAACTGCGGAAAGGTTTTTTCAAGTGCGGGAATCAGTTCATGGCGAATGCGGTTGCGGGTGAATTGGGTGTCCGTATTCGTCGGGTCTTCTACCCAGCCCTGGCCCATGTTGCCGCTGCCCGGATGCCGCGCTGACAAACCCTGGCTGCTTAGCCAATCACGAATCTCAAGCGATGTCATGCCTAGCAGCGGGCGTACAAATTCAACACCACCACGCTGCCAGCTTGCAGGCATGGCGGACAAGCCCGGCAACCCTGCCCCCCGGCTAAGCGCCAACAGCAGTGTTTCAATCTGGTCATCGGCATGCTGGGCAATCGCTACTTTTTTAATAGCTGCTTGCACCCGATTTTGTTGGGCTAGAGCACTATTTACCTCTCTAACTTTGCCTGAAAGTGCCGTATAGCGTGCCCTGCGCGCCGCATCTTCAGGGCTTTGTCCAGTTACAGCTTTGGCATTCGCATACACCACATGCAGCGGCACACCGAGCGCTGTGCAAAACGCCGCACAATGCGCCGCAAAGTCATCAGCTGCGGCCTGCAAGCCATGATGAATATGAATAGCCTGCACCTGGCCGGGGTGCTGGCGGGCCAGCATTAGCAGCAAAGCGGTGGAGTCTGCGCCGCCGCTGTAGGCAACGGCAATATTGCCAATCAAGGAGTCTGAAAAGTCAGACAACTTCACCGCAAACTGTCCAGGTCAACCAGGTCTTTCAGTCGCCCTGCGGCAGCCTTGTTTATTTTAAAATCCTCAAGGCTGATGAAGGGTAAATCCAGACCATCAACTGCAACAACCAAACGCCGTTCGCAGCACGCTCTGAAGTCAACGCCATCAATCCCGGTCAGCAGATCAATTCGGCGTGGTGGATAGCCGAGCTGAATAGTTTGATTTGGGACTGTGAAGTCCTTTGCAGTCAAGGCCAACGAACCAAAGCCGAAATCTTTGAGTGTTTTGATGATTTTTTCTGCGTTGAGCGGATCAGTACCCACCCAAAAATCAAGATCACCCGTGTAGCGCGGATGGCCATAAGCGGCCAGCGCGTAGCCGCCCACAATCAAGTATTCAACCCCGTTTGTGTGGAGTAATTGTGCAAACTCTTTGAAGTCGCTGGTCAACATCGGGAAGGCCTCTCATGTAGTCGGCGCGCAATTGTTCTACCGCTGCGATTCGCTCAGGGATGGTTTTCGTCATCCAGTACAAGTAGTCGTCATGAGACGCGTTGGGGTCAACATGCATGGATTTGATGGCGACAACTTTTTCAATCATGGCACGCTTACTTGTTATCCGCCTTGGTATCGGTATACCGACCATAACTTTGTAGCCGCTCGTAGCGCCTGTCCAGCAGTTCCTTGACCTTCAAGTCACTGACCTGCCTGAAGGCATCGTTCAGCGCACGCTTTAAAAACGCCGCCATCTGCTTGTGGTCGCGGTGCGCGCCGCCTACGGGTTCGTTCACAATTTTATCGATCACGCCGAGGGCTTTCAGGCGGTGCGCGGTGATGCCTAACGCCTCAGCAGCAACCTCAGCTTTGCCTGATGTCTTCCACAAAATCGAGGCGCAGCCTTCGGGGCTGATGACCGAATAGATGGAATATTGCAGCATCACCACTTGGTCGGCCACCGAAATGGCCAAGGCGCCGCCCGAGCCGCCTTCCCCAATGATGGTGGTGATGATGGGGACTTCGAGCTGCGCCATTTCAAAAATATTGCGGCCAATGGCTTCGGACTGGCCGCGCTCTTCTGCGTCAATGCCGGGGTAGGCGCCGGGGGTGTCAACAAAGGTAAAAACGGGCAGCTTGAACTTTTCAGCCGTCTTCATCAAACGCAGCGCCTTGCGGTAGCCCTCGGGTTTGCTCATGCCAAAGTTACGCAGGCCGCGCTCTTTGGTGTCACGGCCTTTTTGATGGCCCAGCACCATGCAGGCGGTGCCGTTAAAACGTGCCAGCCCACCGACGATGGACAGGTCGTCCGAAAAATGCCTGTCACCATGCAGTTCTACAAAATCAGTGAAAATTTCACGCAGGTAATCAAGCGTATAGGGCCGCTCTGCGTGGCGGGCAATTTTGGTGATTTGCCAGGGCGTTAAATCACTGTAGATGTCTTTGGTGAGTTGCTGGCTTTTTTTGGCGAGCTGGTCAATTTCTTCTGAAATATCGACCGCTGACTCGGTTTGCACGTAGCGCAGCTCTTCGATTTTTCCCTCTAGGTCAGCAATCGGTTGCTCAAAGTCAAGGAAGGTTTTTTTAGCCATGAATCATTCCTTCATTGGGTTTTTTTCATCACTCTTTGTTGACGGGAATCGTGTCCAACGAGCGCCAAATATACCAAGTTGCCACACTGCAGTACGGCGCCCAGGCGGCAGCTACCTCGCGCACATCGCTGCGGCTGACAGATTCGCCTGAAAAATAATTCTTGGCGATGCCGTTGATCAGGCCCACATCATCGAGCGGCAACACATTGGGCCGGCGCAGGTAAAACATCAAAAACATCTCGGCTGTCCAGCGGCCAATACCGCGAATAGCCACCAGCTCGGCAATGATGGCCTCGTCGTCCATCGCCTGCCAGTCCTTGACGTGCACGGTGCCGGCGTCAAAGTGAATCGACAAATCGACCAGGTATTCAATCTTGCGGGCGCTCAGGCCTGCGGCGCGCATGTCGTCTACTTTGAGTTTGAGCACGTTGCCCGGTGTCATCTTCTTGGGCAACGCTTCAAACCGGTGCCACACGGTTTGTGCGGCCTTCACCGATATTTGCTGGCCCACGATGCTGCGCGCCAGCGTGCTGAAGGCGTCACCACGTGATTGCAACGTGGTGTCAGGAAACTGTGGGATCAGCCGCTTCATGACCCGGTCTTTTTTAACCAGGTGTTTGCAGGCCTCCAGCCAATAGTCTGGCGTGGTGTTGACAACTTCTGATGCGTCTGGAATTGCTACTTTTTTCATAGCTGCTTACGCCCGAATTTATTGGGCTGCAGCCCTAAAATATAAGTAAAAATCATGTTTTTACAACCCAAATCGTGCCGCTTGGCGAATCTTTGAGCTCAATGCCCTGCGCCAACAGATCTTGCCTGATGCGGTCAGCTTCCGCAAAGTTTTTGGCCAGTTTGGCAGCCGCACGCTGGGCGATGAGTTGTTGAATACTCGTCTCATCAAGCACTGAGCCCGCCTGCAAGTAAGCAGATGGGTCACCTTGCAACAGCCCCAGGCAAGCGCCCAGGCTTTTAAGCAACCCAGCCGATTCTGGCGATTGGGTTTTATTGACCTCGCTGGCCAAATCAAACAGCAGCGCCACTGCCTCGGGGGTGCCAAAGTCTTCATCCATCGCAGCCTTGAAGCGGGCGGCAAACGGGTTGGCCCAGTCCATCACAACCGCAGCGGGTTTGACCAAATCAAGCGCGGTGTACAGCCGCTTGAGCGAGCCCCTGGCATCGTCCAGATGCACATCGCTGTAGTTCAAAGCACTGCGGTAATGCGCCCGGACGATAAAAAAGCGAACTGTCTCGGCGTCGTATTGCGCCAGCACATCACGGATGGTGAAAAAATTGCCCAGGCTTTTGGACATTTTTTCGTTGTCTACCCGCACAAACGCGTTGTGCATCCAAAGCATCGCCAGCGGTTTGCCGTTGGCGGCCTCGCTTTGGGCGATTTCGTTTTCGTGGTGCGGGAACTGCAGGTCAGCGCCGCCGCCGTGGATGTCAAAGGTCTCACCCAGCGTGGCGCAGCTCATGGCCGAGCATTCAATATGCCAGCCCGGCCTGCCCTTGCCATAGGCGCTGTCCCATTTGGCATCTTCGGGCTCGCTGGCCTTGGCCGATTTCCACAGCACAAAGTCAAGCGGGTCGTTTTTGCCATCATCGACCGCCACGCGCTCCCCGGCGCGCAGCTCGTCGAGAGACTTGCCAGAAAGCTTGCCGTAGCCCGCAAACTTGCGTACCGCATAGTTCACATCCCCGTTGCTGGCCTGGTAGGCCATGCCTTTGGCTTCCAGCGTAGCAATGATGCCCAGCATCTGCGGCACGTAGTCGGTGGCGCGTGGCTCCAGCGTGGGCGGCTCTATGCCCAGCTTGCCAATGTCTTCATGCATGGCCAGCACCATCTCGTCAGTCAACGCGCGGATGCTGATGCCGCGCTCGACCGAACGCTTGATAATTTTGTCGTCAATGTCGGTGATGTTGCGCACATAGGTGACTTTCAGGCCACTGGTTTTGAGCCAGCGCTGGGCAATGTCAAACGCCATCATCATGCGCGCATGGCCAATGTGGCACAAGTCGTAAATCGTCATGCCGCAAACGTACATACGGACGTGGCCGGGTACCAAAGGCGAAAACGCTTCCATGTCACGCGTCAACGTGTTGTAAATCCGGAGGCTCATGGGTGGTCTGGGTGCAAGGCTTGATTTGAAGCGGTGAACAGAGGGTTTATCTGGCGTCATTCCAACGCTGGCCGATGTGAATGATTAATACCCCTCGGCTACAATCCACCAGTATATCCAGCCAGCCTGCTTGGCTTAAATTGGCTCAAAAGCATCAGAAATCGAAGAGGTTTTATGTTCACGTCCATGTCCGCTAGCGCCTCAAGCAAGTCTCCCCGCCCTGCCATAGCCACCGCCTTGCGCGTGTTGTGCCTGGTTGCCGTATTGTCCGTAACCGCCGCCCACGCAGACGAGTACGCCGACGTCAATGTGTTGGTGCGCGCCGGCAAGCTGGCAGAAGCCCTGGCCAAGGCCGACCAGTACCTGGCAGGCAAGCCGCGTGACCCGCAAATGCGTTTCATCAAAGGCGTGATTCAAACCGAGGCAGGCAAGCCTGCTGACGCGATTGGCACCTTCACGCAAATCACGCAAGACTACCCCGAGCTGCCCGAGCCCTACAACAACCTGGCGGTACTCTACGCCAGCCAAAGCCAGTTTGACAAGGCACGTGCGGCGCTTGAAATGGCGATTCGCACTAACCCCAGTTACGCCACCGCGCATGAAAACCTGGGCGATGTGTATGCCAAGCTGGCCAGCCAGGCCTACAGCAAGGCACTACAACTTGACAGTGGCAACACTGGCGTGCAGCCCAAGCTGGCGTTAATTCGCACGCTGTTTGCCCCGGAAGCCAAAGGCCAGCGGCCGGGCGCAGGCACACAGTCGTCCGGCCCTGTCACGGCTGCGCCTGCAGCCGTTAAAGCCCCGGCAGTTGTAGCAACCCCGGCACCCGTCGCCACACCAGCGTCACCTGTTGCTGCACCAGCTGCCGCACCTGCCGCCAGCAGTGGGGCAGAAAAAGACGTTGAAACCGCTGTCCGCAACTGGGCAGCAGCCTGGGCCGCCAAAGACATGGGCGGCTACCTGGGCAGTTACGGCAAAGACTTTGACCCGCCAGGCAGCTCAAGCCGCAAAACCTGGGAAGAAGACCGCCGCAGCCGCATCATGGGCAAGTCGCGAATCAGCGTCAAATTGAACGACATAGCGGTATCAGTCAACGGCGGTAAAGCCACGGTCAAATTCAAACAAGCCTACAGCGCTGATACCCTGAACGTCTCCAGCCGCAAAACGCTGGACCTGGTCAAGGCGGGTGACCGCTGGGTCATCGTCAGGGAATCCACCGGTTGATGGTTGCCAGACAACTTGAAGGGTGCGCCAGAGCGCGTCACCTCGGTACGGTTGTCGTGACTGTCATTTAATGTGATGAAGCTACCCATGAAACGGGCGATGAAGGCATCCACAGCGGTTTCGTTTTTTGCACTGCTTGTGCTGGCATTGGCATTAACTACGCCAACTGCACACGCGGCAAAAAAGAAACGCAAAAAATCGCCCGCTACGGCTGAAACATCAGCCATTGAAAGCCCCAAAAAATCATCCCGCAAGGCGCGTGCAGCAGCGCTGGCCAAAATAAAGGCCGAAAACCGTGATGGTCAGGCCGAGGCCCGGTTGATAGACATTTACAAACTCATAGGCCAGGCCAAGACCCGTGAAGCGCTGCCGCTGGCTGAAAGCCTGGTGCGTGACAACCCCAATTTCCAGCTGGCGCAGCTGGTGTATGGCGACTTGCTGACGGCACAACTGCGCCCGGTACGCAACCTGGGTGATGTGCCCGACACCACGGCCAAGGCAGCCGCACCACAATTGGCCGAGCTGCGCAGGGAGTCACAGCTGCGGCTGCAAGCCCTGCGCGAGCGGCCAGCCGCCGGGCTGATTCCGTCGCAATTCATCACGCTGTCAGCACAAAACAAACACGCCATTGCCGTCGATGCAGGCAAGTCACGGCTGTATCTGTTTGAGAACTCGCCCACTGGCATGAAGCTGCTGGGTGACTACTACATATCGGTCGGTAAATCAGGCACTGAAAAAACCACCGAAGGCGACTTGCGCACGCCGCTGGGCGTCTACTTCATCACCAGCAACCTCGACCCCAAGTCGCTCAAAGCGTTTTACGGCTCTGGCGCGCTACCGATTAACTACCCCAATCCACTAGACGTTAAACGCGGCAAAACCGGCAGCGGTATCTGGCTGCACGGCACGCCATCGGCCCAGTTTTCACGCGCGCCGCTGGCCACCGACGGCTGTGTGGTGCTCGCCAACCCCGACCTGGAGCGCATCATCAGCACCGTGCAGGTGCGCACCACACCGGTGGTGATTGCGCAAAACCTCAAATGGATTGCACCGCTGACCGCCAAGGCCGACAGCAAGACCTTTGAAGACGCGCTGAAAGCCTGGAGCACCGCCAAATCCAGCGGCGACGTGGCGCGCCTGATGGCCTGGTACACACCAGACTTCAACAGCTACGGTAAAACGCTGGCTGAATTTACGCCTGCTGTGCAGCTTGAACTTAAACAGCTCGGTGGGCGCAGCGTGCAACTCAAGGATGTGTCTTACATGCGCTGGCTCGATAGCAATGACACGATGGTGGTAACCTTTGGCGAGCTGGCCCAGGGCGCCAAATCGGGCCACACCAAACGCCAATACTGGACCCGCCAGGGCAACCAGTGGAAGATTTTTTTTGAAGGAACCATAGGATGAATTTCGCATTTTCAACAACCCGGAGGGCTGGTCTGATGGCTGCATTGGCATCGGCATCCATAGCCCTGTCTGCGCTGCATGCAGGCAGTGCGTTTGCACAAACCGCCCCCAAAGTAAAATTTGTCACCACCGAAGGCGATTTCGTCGTTGAGGTCTATCCTGATAAAGCGCCCAAGACTGTTGAAAACTTTTTGCAGTACGTCAAAGACAAGCAATATGACGGCACCATTTTTCACCGCGTGATTGGCAGCTTCATGGTGCAGGGCGGCGGCTTTGACACCGCTTACGCACAAAAGCCAACCCGCCCACCGATTGCCCACGAAGGCCTGGTTGCGCTTGCCAAAGGTGGCCCTAAAAACGTTGAAGGTACGCTGGCCATGGCCCGTACCAACGACCCCAACTCAGCGTCTGCACAGTTCTTCATCAACGTCAAAGACAACGATTTTTTAAACCCCACCGCCAGCAACCCCGGTTATACGGTGTTTGGCAAAGTTGTTCAGGGCATGGACGTTGTCAACAAGATCAAATTTGTGCCTACTGGCCCAGGCGGGCCTTTCCCGTCTGATGTGCCTAAAACGCAAGTCGTCATCAAGTCTGCAACCCTCGTCAACTGATTTCCTAACCTTTCTTTTTATCGGACCACCATGAGCAACCCCAAAGTAGAACTCCACATCACTGGCCACGGCATCATCACGCTGGAGCTTGAGGCGGCCAAAGCACCCAAAACCGTCGCCAACTTTTTGAGCTACGTCAGCAAAGGCCACTACGCAGGCACCGTGTTTCACCGCGTGATTCCTGGCTTTATGGTGCAAGGCGGCGGCTTTGCTGTCGGCATGAAACAAAAAGACACCGACGCCAATATTGAGAATGAAGCAACGAACGGTTTGAAAAACGACAAATACACGGTGGCCATGGCGCGTACTAACGAGCCGCATTCGGCCAGCTCGCAGTTTTTCATCAACGCATCCAACAATGGTTTTTTAAACCACACCGCACCTAACGGTTCGGGCTGGGGCTATGCCGTGTTTGGCAAAGTCGTGAGCGGCATGGACGTGGTTGACAAGATTGAAGGCGTGAAGACCGGCAACAAAGGCGGCCATGGCGACGTGCCTGTGACGGATGTGATTATTGAAAAGGCTGTGGCACTGTAATGGACTTCATGGAATTAACCGCCGGGCCAACCTGGCAAGCGGTTGATTTCATATCTGACTTGCATTTGCAGGTCAATGAGCTTGCTACCTTCACCGCCTGGCAGCGCTACATGCAAACCACGCCAGCAGATGCGGTGTTTATCCTCGGTGATTTGTTTGAAGTCTGGGTCGGTGATGACGTGCTGCAAGCGCACGGTTTTGAACACCAATGCGCCCAAGTCATCCAGCAAACCGCAACCCGCGTGCCGACATTTTTCATGCACGGCAACCGCGACTTTCTGGTGGGTAACGGCTTGATGACGGCCTGCAGCACCACGTTGCTCAATGACCCCACCGTTTTAAGCTTCAACCACCAGCGCTGGCTGCTGTCGCATGGTGATGCGCTGTGTCTTGACGACACGGCCTACATGGCTTTTCGTCAGCAGGTACGCAGCACTGGCTGGCAGCAGGCATTTTTAGCCAAGCCGCTTGCCGAGCGCCAGGTCATCGCACGCGGTCTGCGCCAGCAAAGCGAGGCGCGCAAAATTTCTGGTGCAAAGTACGCGGATGTTTGCGCTCAAGCCGCACGGCAATTGCTCATGGAGGCCAATGCCAGTACGCTGATTCACGGCCACACCCATCAACCCGCCACGCATGATTTAAACAACGCCTTGCAACGCGTGGTTCTAAGTGACTGGGACGCTCTAGCGAAGCCGCCTCGCGCCGAAGTGCTGCGCCTGTCTGCCAACGGCCTGCAACGCATCGCCCTGCTTTAAGCGGTGCGCCATGCTCACTTTTCTCAAAACGCTTTTCGCACCGCCACGCGCCATTCCTGACGGGCTATGGCAGCAGACGCTGGCGCACTACCCTTTTTTGGTCCGCAGGCTTGATGCAGACGCCTCAAAACTTCGCGCCTTGACTGCGCAATTTTTAGCGCAAAAGCAGTTCAGTGGCGCGCACGGCCTGGTGGTGACTGACGAGATGGCCGTCGCCATTGCCGCCCAGGCCTGCCTGCCGGTGCTCAACCTGGGGCTCAAGCTGTACAGCGACTTCAAAGGCATCGTGGTGCACCCTGGTGCGATGCTCGCGCGGCGCAGCGTGGTCGATGCAGCAGGCGTGCACCACTTTTACAAAGAAGAGCTGGTGGGCGAGGCCATGGAAGGCGGGCCAGTGACCCTGAGCTGGCAAGACGCTGCCCCGTCAAGCGAGCACCTGGCGCTCGGCTACAACGTCGTGATTCATGAGTTCGTGCACAAAATTGACATGCAGGATGACACGCCAAACGGCTGCCCACCCCTGCCGTCGCGCCAAGCCAGGGCAGCCTGGCAAACCGCCATGCAAAGCGCCTACGAGGCGTTTAAAGAACAGCTTGTGATGGCCGAGCGCTTTGGCGGGCAGCCGCCGTGGCTGGATGCGTATGCGGCCACATCACCCGCAGAGTTTTTTGCCGTGGCCTCCGAGGCATATTTTGTGAACCCTGAGCGCTTTGCTGCTGAATTTGCAGCCCTCGATTTGCTGTTTGACAGTTTTTTTAATGCCAGTTAACCCCATTTGCCCGCCTCGTTCGTTTAAGTCAGCTCCAACCCTTTTTTACTGGAGCCGACATGAAACTCAAACTCACTGCACTCTCAATTTATCTGGCCTTAAGCGCTATGCCCGCGCTGGCCGTGGGCCAACTGGCCGATATCACTGTCATTGACCGGAGCACAGGCGCCACCCTGCCGGTCTACACCCACCGGGGAGAGTATTGGGTGGCAGGCACGCCAGGTGCGCGCTATGGGGTAGCCGTGCGCAGCAAACTGGGGCGGCGCCTGCTGGCCGTGCCTGCGGTAGACGGCATCAATGTGCTGAGCGGCCAGACTGCCGCCTGGAACCAAAGTGGCTACGTGTTTTCAAGCTATGGCCAATATCAGATCACTGGCTGGCGCAAAAGCAACTCTGAGGTCGCCGCGTTTGAGTTTGCCGCCGCCAGCGACTCCTACGCCGGACTGACCGGCAGGCCCGCCAATGTGGGGGTGATTGGCGTGGCACTGTTCAGGGAAAAGCAGCCGCCGCTGCCGCAACCCATTGACGATGCAGAAATAAGCCGCAACGAAAGCCGCAACGCGGCCAGCGATGCCATCGCCCGCTCCAAGTCCATCGCCAGTCCCTCGCCTGCCGCACCGGCGGCCGCACCCGCTGTAGCACCCGAGGCAGCCCGCCAAGGTGCCAGCACCGAAAGTGCAGCCGCAGACGCAAGCCGCAGCGCGCCACAAACCACCGCCAGGCTGGGTACAGCCCACGGCCAACGGGAAAGCTCCGTCGTTAGCCAAACAACGTTTGAACGCCAAAACGCCCAACCCGACGAGGTGGTATTGATCCGTTATGACAGCCGCGCCAATTTGGTGGCACTGGGCATTATTCGCGTACCGTCGCTAATGCCACCCACGCCCAATGCGTTTCCTGAGTCAGCCACAGCCTATGTGCCAGACCCGCCGCAGCGCCGATACTGATGTGCGCAGGTCTGCATAATGCGCTAAATGCCAATTGCAGCACCGCCAATTGAAACCCTTGAGACCAGCGACCACATGCTGATGCAGCAATACGCCAGCGGCGATGTGGCCGCGTTCGATGCGCTGTATACCCGCCATTGCCTGGCGGTGTGGCGCTATGTTTTCAGAAGTGTGCGGGATACCGCAGTCGCGGACGATTTACTGCAAGACGTCTGGTTTGCAGTGGCTCAGCAGGCTGCAAAGTACCAAAACACAGCACGCTTTAAAACCTGGCTGTTCACGCTGGCGCACAACCGTAAAATTGATTATTTTCGGGCTGCCAAACACCACCTCAGCTTGAACGATGCACGCGATGACGACACCCCGCTTGAAGACACTTTGGCGGCTGATTCTGGCTTTGGTCCGCTGCGCCAGCTTCAGTCCCGCGAGCAAGGCGCAGCACTGATTGCTGCGGTAGAACAGTTACCGCCAGCGCAGCGCGACGCTTTTTTATTGCAAGCAGAAGGCGACATGTCGGTCGAAGACATAGCCAGCGCATGCGGCATAAGTTTTGAAACCGCCAAAAGCCGCCTGCGCTACGCACGCAACCGCCTGCGCCAGCTGCTGGAGGACTTTGCATGACAAATCCCCGCACACCACATCAAGCCAGCCGCCTAGATGACTTGAAGCAGCGCTACCTGGAGGCCAGCGCAGAGCAAACCGCACGTCCCAGCGAGCGCGTGCGCCAGGCTGCACTGGCCCATGCACAGGTCATTGCGTCTGGCGCAGGCAGCGCGTTGCCAATGCAGCCTAAGCCACAGGCAGCCAACTGGCCGCGCTGGAATTTTTCATTGGTGGCCAGCCTTGCCATAGCAGGCATCAGTACGCTGCTGATGCTGCAATTTGACCGCAGCGATAAGCAAGACAAAGACAAAGCGCTGGGCGCGCCGCCGGCCACCGCGCAACCAGCCCAAGCCGAGCAAGCCCCACCAATCGCGCCACCAGCGGCGCCATCGCCAACACTAAGCACGCCAGCAATCGCGTCGAAAGCAAAGCCCCCAGTCACCCAGTCTGCGCCCTTGCCAGCCCCCCAAGCGGCGCGTGATACGGCTCGTGACGCGGCTCAAGATACGACTCGTGACGCGGCCCCTGCTTTGAACGATTCAATAGCTAAAGAACCTACCCGCCCAGCTACAGCACAAAGCAGAGCCGCCAAATCAGCTGATGCCGAACTTGCCGCGCCCGCAGCCAGCATGAAAAGCCGTGCGCCAGCCGCACCTGCCGCACCTGCCGCATCTGCCGCGCCGTTGGCAGCCATTGCACCGTCAGGCAACGCATTGCTCAACGCTGCACGCACAGGTCAGCTCAGCGTGCTCACCACACTGTTGCAGCAAGCAAGTAGCGCCGAAATAAATGCCACCGACGAAGCAGGCAGAACCGCCCTGATGTTGGCCACACAGGGAGGCCACAGCGCTGCTGTACAGCGCCTGCTGGCAGCGGGTGCCAACCCGGCGCTGAAGGATAAACAGGGACAAGATGCATTACAAATAGCCCAGCGCCTGGGCTATGTAGCCATTGAAGATATGTTAACAAAACGGGCTGCAACCCAATAGATTCGTGCGCAAGAAGCTATTTATTTAATAGCGTAAAAATTCTTTCCTGCATCGATCAGCTAAACATGCAGGGATGCCACACCCAGCTTGAGCCCTTGCACCATGATGACCTTCATTACGTTTTTCATGGGGTAACTCCGTTTGAGTTTTGCGTTTGTGCCCGCTCCAAATTCAACGCCAGCAGACGTTTGAGGATTTCTTCGTCTGGCATGTCTGCCGTGTAGTCGGCCCAGTTGTAGGCTGCTGCTACGGCTGCGTCGAGCTGCTTGTGCGCTGCGCTCAGCCAGGCGGGGCGCTGGTTGTAGAGCTTGGTCAGCGTGCGCTCGGCCAGGTCTTTCTCGTGGCCGGGTTTGGCAATGATTCTGTCTGGGTAGGGGCTGGTTGTCATGCCCAGTGGCGTGACTTCCGGGATGCGCTGCGTCCACTCGGATGGGTTTAGCCAGTTTTCTCTCAGGTCGTTGAGGTGTTTGGCGACTCTGGCTATGGCTTCGGCGAAACCACGGACTTTTAATCCTTTGGTTGGGAAGGGAAAAGTTTCAAAACACGATTTAGCGTTGTACGTCGGATCGTTACCCACGCCGTGCATGGAGGCGTTGGCGAGTGACCACGCTTCGTGCATGCGGCTGGAGAGAATGCCAAATGTTAGGTCGTCGTCGCTTGCAATCGCGCATAGCCTAGAGTCGGCCAACGTATGTTTGTCGAGGAATACGAAGAATCGGTGCTTAGCCACACGTGGCGTGGCAATGTAGCGACTGAGGCTACCGATGGCGGTACGCATCTCAGGACGAGGCCTCTGATGCAGCCACCAATAGCGTCCAGATGCGGCTTCGCGGTTCGGGCTGCGAACTTCCTTCACATTGAGCACAACATGCTTGAAAGGCAAGTCAAACTGGCTCGCATTACTTTCAGTCATGTCGTTTCCAAAATCGACAATCCATTGATCGTTGCCGCGACCCGTCAAATCTTGTCCGTTTGCCCATGGCCTGAGCACCTCACTATTGCTACGCCCATTAACGCTAGGTTTACGCAACCACTCGCGCGCGTCTGCGCCGCTGACCTCGAACGAACCACCTTTTTGCGAACCTACAAAACAGCGACCTTTGTTCGCCTCCAATGGCTTGGCAAACGTCAAGTCCGAGGTCTTGCCATCAGCTAAATCAGGAGTTATTTTTGGTACGTGTAGGCCATCCAAAATCACGCCATTGCCTCCCCATCCAAAACACACCAGCGACACACGAACAGCAGCGCCGTCATTGACCCAAGGCATGTCGCTCCACGCTTCGTAAATACGTGTGGTTTCACCGATTCGCGCAAGCACTTTGCGGTTTGCTCCTGCGCGAACCGATTGCGTGGCAACCAGTCCTGCCGCACCCAAGCCTTGTTTTTCAATGGCCGCGCGGGCTTTCTCAAACCAGTAAGTAACTAAATCAGCACCACCAGCAACGCGCCCGTCATACACCTTACGCAGCGTTTCTGTGTAGTTGTCGCCCAACTCGCCGCGCATTTTTTTATCCCCCAAAAACGGGGGATTCCCAATCACGATGCTGGCTTTGGGCCAGGTGGCTTCGACAGCCTTGGTTAACGAAACCCGCAAATTGGGGTCTGGGCCTGCGCCCTGCGGTCTTGGATCCGACCCCAAATTGCTCGAACCATTAACAAGCTGGTCGGGCAGTGGGGCGGAGGCCGGTGGCGATTTCAAAAAGCGAAGCGTATGAGCCGCCGGCCTCTGCCCCGCTGCCCGGTCAGCGCTGCTTGAATTCGGGAGCGGGGAGCCCTCACCCCCGCCCTCTCCCGGAGGGCGAGGGAGTTTGTCATTTTTCTCTCCCGGAGGGAGAGGGAGTAGATTCGGGGAAGAGAA
This sequence comes from Polaromonas sp., assembly GCA_043781295.1. Lineage (GTDB taxonomy): Bacteria > Pseudomonadota > Gammaproteobacteria > Burkholderiales > Burkholderiaceae_C > Polaromonas. The sequence continues at coordinate 14,995 of JAYWBS010000027.1, read as the reverse complement.
TTCGAGGAGCGCATCACGACATTCAATGTTGTCCAGCGGCTCCAGCACGGGGTTGGTTTTAAATTCATAGCCGTGCGTTAGCCGCCATTGCAGTTCGCCTATCCACACCGTGACACGCGCCAGCTCGGCCGCATATTCATTCAGCTCAATGCCCAGCATGTTGTGCGGGCCAGTGACCAAATCCGCCTCACGGTCCAGGCCCATAGCGGCTGCATCAAGGTGGCTTTTGTGCTCAATGTCTTTTAGCGTTTTAAGCCCGAGGAACAAAAAGTTGCCGCTGCCGCAAGCTGGGTCCAGAACGCGGTAGTTTTTAAGCTGGTCAAGCCAGGCAATGAATTTAGCCAAGGCCAGCTTGTAATTTTTGTCGTTTTTAGCTTTGCTTTTGGCCATTAGCCCAATCAATTCGGGCGCAAGCAGCTCCCAAATTTGTAGCAGAGGACGCTGCAGTACGGGCTCAATGATCCGCATGATGGTGGCTGGGTCGGTATAGTGCGCACCTAACTGGCTGCGCTTGGCGGGGTCTAGCCCACGCTCAAACAGCGTACCGAAAATGGATACGTCGATGGCTGACCAGTTCAGGGCGGCGGCGTTGCGCAGCTCGGTGAGGTTCATGATGTCGAGCTTGGGAACGTCTATGTTTTTAAACAAGCCGCCGTTAAAACGAACGATGTCGTGCAAGCCAAACAAATCACCCTTGTTCATGGCGTGAAATAAAGAATTCAAACCACTGGCAAGCTTTTCGCTGGGCAGCAAACCCGCTTTATTGGGCAAGTCGAGCTTGGCGTTGATCATTTTTTCAAACAGACGATCAGGCAGTAGGCCCACGTCTTCAGCAAAAAAACAAAACAGGCATTGCGTCAAAAAGTGCGACACCTTTTGCGGGTCATGGCCTGCTTTGCGCAACTGCCCGGCCAGCGTGGCAAAGCTTTTGGCGGCTGCCTCGGTAATGTCGCGGCTGGTTTTTTTCGGGCGAAAGCTTTCCGGGTCCAGCCAGACGCGGCGCAGCAGGGCGATGCTCTCAGGCTTGTCAAAGTCTGCCAGCAGCACGGTGTGCACTTCAGTCGGGTGGCCGGTGAACTGGGTATGAATGCGCAGGGTAAGCCTGTCACACACCACCAGCAGCGGCGGGTTGCTCAGGGCCAGGCTGTAGGTGAGGAGTTGCTTTAACGCGGCGTCAAGGTTTCGGCCGGGAGCTTTGTTCTCCCAGGCAAACACGCCGCGTTTGAACACATCGGCATAGCCAGTGCTGCCACCGATGATGGCGCTTTTTTCTTCAAACAAATAACCGTCTTCACTGCCCGGCTTTGGCACGCCCAGCAAGTCGCACAAATCAATAAAGTGGCTTTGCGCGCCCTGCTCTTCGTTTAAATGAAACGCCGGGCCGTTGGGGCCCCATTTGGCGATGAAGTCTTGTGGGGTCATGGGAACGTGCCTCGGGGTCAATAGCCACGCAACATGAATTCGACCGATGCTTCTGCCACCGCTTGGGCTGCGGCACCCAGACGGTCAATAGGGCTTTTCAGCAGCGTAGCGGGAACCGCCAGTAAATTGGGGGTGTCCATCAGGCAGTTAACACCCTGCACTTTGAGCAAGCCTTGTGCGCGGTTCACGACTGGCTGCCCCGACTTTGCCGTGCGAAGGGGTATGCACCAGCGGGTGGCGGTGGTTACCAGGTCGCTTTGTATGTCGAGGTAAAAGGCATGCGCACCTTTGGGATTGGGGTTTTTGTAGATGTCAAAGCGTGGCATTTGACGACTTTGGCTAGTTTGATGAAGGACCGGGCACCTGCTGCGCCAGGTATTTTTCAAGTTGCTCTGCGGCAGTGCCTTCTTCTTCGATTTGCTGCGCATAAGCTGTCAGGGCCTCACGGTTGTCAAGCGCCCATTGCGAACACTGCGCATAGCCGCCGGGCGGAAGCCAGCCGCCAGGTGCGCTGGCGGGCTCTAGCAAGGTCGCTGACGGCCTGCCTTGGGGCACAACTTTCATGGGGAAAAGCTCGAAGCGCTCGTCCTCATGAAAAACGACGTCAAACAAGCGCCCTGCGAACTTTTTACCCAGCGATATCTGGCCGCTGGCACCGACTTCTTTGAGCATGTGCTACTCCTTGAACACGATTAAAGTTAATTCATGCCATCATGCGGCATGAATTGGCTCGTGTCAAGGAGTGAAACGAAAACGGGGAGCCCTCACCCCCGCCCTCTCCCAGAGGGAGAGGGAGTTTGTCATTTCTCTCTCCCAGAGGGAGAGAAATACTTAGCGCTTGAGCAGTACCTTCAACACGGTTTGCACGCGGCGGGCGTTGGCTGCGTCAAAGTCTGCAGCCAGTACCTTGGCGGTGTCTTCACCCCAAGTCTCAGCTGGCGTAGCGGCGTTGCGCTTGGTCAGCAGCGTCAGTTGCAGCATGCGCCGCGCGCTGATGTGCTCGGCTGGGGTGGGTACTTCAGCGGCCATCTCAAGGCGCAGCAGGGATTCAGCTGCGTCTTTGCCTGATGGCGTGATGATGGCCTTGGCCCAGGTACCCAGCACAGCGGGGGTGACGACTTTGCCCAGGTCTTGCGCGCTGGGCAGAAGCGCCGCGTCGCGCTTTTCCCAGGCGGTGATGACGTTGGTCAGCACTTCACCGTGGGCCTGGACGTGCAGCTTTTTCAGCGCCATGTTGGCGGCTTCAAACGCTTCGCGCTGGGCGCGGAAAGCAGCGTCACCCAAACGTGGACCGCGCTCTTCAAAGGCGGGGCGCTCACTTCGTTCTGCAAAACGTGGACGTCTATCACCCATTTCAGCACGGCCTTCGCGTTCTGGGCGATACGGCTCAAACTTGTTGTCGGTGCTTTGACGCGCGCCGCCGGGCTTGCCACCTGGCTTGCCTGAATCTTTGCGGTCACCAAACTTGCCGCCTCTTCCAAATCCAGCCGCCGGGGCGGGCTCTGCACGACGCGCACCAGGGCGGTCGTCGCCGCGCATGGCGACGATGGGCTTGGCGGGTTTGGGCGGTGCTGCGGGGGCGGCTGCTGCTTCTGGTACAGACTCGGTTGCAGTTTCAGGGGTAGCTTCAGCTACAGCATCCGTACTTTCAGCTTCGGGAGTGGCAGTTTCATTTGCTACTATTTCAGTAGCTGCTTGCGCCCGAATCTCTTGGGCTACAGCCTCATTTGATGGTGAATTTTCGGCACTTTCGGCTGTTTTTTCAGCTTCTGGGGCCTTTTCGGCCGCAGCAGGTGCTGCTACTGGCACCTTACCGCTAACAATCGCCTCCAGCGCTTTGGCTGCTGCATGAATTTGCTGCGCATCGCCGCTGGCGGTGGCCGCTTCAACGGCTTTGGCGGCATCAACCACCATGCGGTCAAACTCACCCAATGCGGATGCGGCTTTTTCACGCTCAAGGGTTTTGCGCTGGAAGGCATCGTCAATCGGCTTGCGGAAGGCGTCCCACATTTTTTGTTCTTGCTTGCGCTCAATCGGCACGCCTTGTGCCTCATGCTGCCAACGCTGCTGCAGGTGCTTGACGGCATCAATGTGCAGCACAGGCTCTGCGCCCAGCACCACCGCCTCTTCAATCATGGCTTTACGGCGCGCAATACTCTCGCTGCGTGCGGTTTTAAGCGGTGTGTCGGCAGCGTCCATCGCGGCCTTCCAGACGGGCTGGATTTCAGCGAATGCTTTTTCGCTCAGGTGTCCGCCGTTTTGCCATTTTTCAACGAAGCCGTTCAGGCTGCGAATCTGCATTTTCCAGTCAGTGCTGGTTTTATGGGCTTCAGCCCAGGCCAGCACTTCGTCAATCAATACCTGGCGTTGGGCCTTGACGGCTTCAGTTTGTTCTTTAACGGTTTCAAGCCAGGCCTCAACAACTTTATGGGCTTCATTGCAGGCATCGTCAAAGCGTTTCCACAGAGCCTGGTTGGGCGTGCCGCCCTGGTCAGAGGTTTTCCACTGCTCGCGCATGTGACGCAGGGCGTCTTGCTGTTTGCGGCCTCCCATGGGCTTGGCCAGCAGCGCTTCGGCTTTCACAACCAGCTCTTCCCGAATCTGGTCGGCACGCCAGCGCTGCCAGCCTTCAAGCTCACCGGCAGCCGTCAGGGCGGCGTGGGCTGCGGCCTCTAACTTGCTGTCAATGTTGCGGATGTTTTGCTGCAAGGCCATGCGCAAATCAGCGGCCACTTTGGGCGTGGCTTTGCCGTGGCCTTCACCGACTTCATGCGCCAGCCTGGCAACGGCAGCCTGCACGATGGTGGCTGATTTTTCGCGCATGTCTTTGAGCACGGCGGGGTCAATTTTGGTTTTGGCTGGGCGGGCATCGTGCGGTGCCGCAGGCACGCCGCGCGCCGCGCGCAGCTCGTCAGCCCACACGGGAACAGCTGGCAGCGGCGCGGCGCTGTCGCTTGATGCTTTAACAGTCACTGCAATCGCGGCCTGAAACGCCTCCCACACGGCCAGCAGTTGGCCGCGTGATGCATCCAGCAGCGGTGGAAATTTGGCATCCACACTGGCCCAATTGGTGTCGTTGGCAATGTCGTCGGCCTGGGCTTGCCAGTGCGCCACGTCAGCGCTCAGGGCTTCTAATGCAGCCTCTGCATCGCGCCACGGCTTGATGGACAGCACCTCAATGCGCTGGGCAATCAGCACGGCGGCTTCGCGCTGCACCTGGGTGCGGTGCTGTAGGTCTTCAATCGTTTTAACGCGCTCGGCCAGCTTGACCTTGACGCTGGCCAGCGGCTCTTTGGACAACGGCGCACCGGCTTTGGCCGCATCACGCTGCCAGGCCAGGGCATCGGCCAAATTGAGCTTGCCAACAGCCAGCAGCGCATTGGCCTTGTCGGCCCATTCAGCGGCAATAGCCTCCTGGCCCTTGCTGCGCTTGAGCTCGTCGAGCTTTTCTTTCAGTGGCTTGGCCGCGCCTTTGTCGCGGTTGGCCAGGTCTTTGTACACATCAGCCATCAGCTCTGCGGTCGGCTCGGTGGCTAGCCAGGTGCGGATGCGTGCGGTGCGCTCGCCAGAGGTAGGCGCCGAGAAAGCACCACCCGTCAGGCCGTCAAGCGGATGCGCGTCAGACTTGGGCGTGGTTTTAGCGACAGGAGCAGGGGTGGGAGCGGGTTTGGAAGATTTGAACATGGTGCGCGCCAGCCGTTGGTTTGCAAACGGCGAGGCGAAAAGTAAGAAAGTGATGAGCGTTTAAAAAACGCGAAGCACTTATTTTCGCCGATTTATGGGAAGGGTAAAACGGCGACCGAAAGTGGGCTCAAGGTATAGCGATATTCAGCTCTGCGCGCGGTGACCATTTGGCCTCTGGCGGCACGGCTTTGGCGGCGCCTAAAAACAGCCGGTCTAATGGCAAGTCGCGAGAGGCGAGGTACTCTTTAACGGCCACGCCGCGCTGCACGGCCAGGGCTTGCATGGCATCGTCATTGACCTTGATGTCGGCCAGCAGAAGCTTTTCCATGTCCTCAACAGGCAGGTCTTTGGCCAGGCCAATCAGGCTGCGCGGCTTGCTGATGTCGGCGCGCTTATAAACCTCTTTAAGCAGCGCCGGGTATTCAGTTGGGTTGACGGTGAGCGCTGCTGTGGCCGCGCCGCTCGTGGCGCTTACACCACTTGCGCCGCCCGTGATCATGCTGCGGCGTTTCTCGGCGCGCACCAGCTCGTCCAGCCGGGCGCGCTTGAAGCCATCACGCTCGGCATCGAGGCTGCTGGTGCCCACCACCGTGAGCCTCAGGCTGGGGCGGTCTGCCAGCGCCTTGGCTACTTTGTCGAGCCCGGCTTTGGCATCTACCCCCAACTGCGCGCTGCCGCTGGTAAAGGCAACCGTGCTCAGCTCATCACCACCACCACCGCCGAAAGCACTGGCCAGCAAGCTGAACGGCGCGGTAATCGCCTTGACGATGACGTTGATGATGACCTTGATGATGATGGGCCCGAGGCTGAACTGCGGGTCACTCAATGAGCCGCTGATGGGCAAGTCAATGTCTATCACGCCGTTGCGGTCGCTTAGCAAAGCAACGGCCAGCTTGACAGGCAAACTGGCTGTGGAGCCCTCGACCTTGTCGCCAAAACTGAGCTGGTTCAGGATGACTTTGTTTTTGGCCGTCAGCTGGCCGTTGGGTTGCACCAGATAGGCCACATCCACACTCATCTTGCCGCGCGTGATGCCGTAGCCTGAGTACTTGACGGCGTAAGGTGACAGCGGCGGCAACTCGAGGTCACGCACTTTGCCAGTGATGTCTAGCGCCAGCGGTTTGGCCAGCGGATTGAGCTTGCCTAATATCTCCAGTGACGCGGTGCCCTCTGCCCTGCCGCGCAGTTCAAGGTCAGCCATGGTGGGTGTGCCGCCTGTGGCGCTTGAGGAGAACGCGCTGAGCTTGCCCGTTAAATCACTGAGGTTAGCCGAGTAGTTGGGCTTGACGAAGCGGTCTGAAAACGCTACCCGGCCATTGACCAGGCTGACCGGTCCAAAGTTGATGGTGGCAGCCGTGGCTGTGCTGGCTGGGGGGCTTGAAACGGCATTTTGAGGTGTTTTTTGACCACCATTTAGGGCTGTGACCCCCTGTTCCTGGGCGCGAGCAGCTACTGTATTTGTAGCAGTCGTTGTACTCGTCGCTATTGCCGCAGTGGCAGTTGATGCACCGGCTGATGATGACTTCACCAGGTCTTGGAGGTTAATGCGGCCAGTGGGCAGCACAATCAGCCGCGCAAAAAAGTCGCTCAAAACGGTTTCTTTCACATCGACTTGTGTGGCCTTGGCCGGGTCAAGCACCACGCTCAACCCGCGCAGGCTGAGCGCCTTCCATTCAAGCAGGTCTTCACTGGGGGCCAGGGTGTTGGCCTTGAGCTCTTCAATGGCCACATCGCCCGCAAGCTGCGCAACTGGCCCGGACGAGGTTTGCCTGTAAGCGACCTTGCCCTTGAAGCTGGCATCGGCCCGGAGCAGCTCAATGTTCAATGCATCGGCAAAGTAGGGTTCAAACGCCTGTACCGGAAAGCGCTCAATCAGCAACTGGCCTTGGGCCTGAATCGGCGTTAAGCCCAGGCTGCCTTTGAAGCTGACTTTGCCGGGCTCAAACCGGCCAGAGGCCAGCCGCAGCGACGCACTAAGCGGCATCAGTTTGGCGGCTACGGCCTTGGGGGATGAGGTGCTGGAGATGGATGCAGCGGGGGCTTTGTCGTCGAGCACCAAAGCACCCAGCTGTGCATTGAAGGCACTGACCTCAAATGCGACAGGCTTGCTGCCCGCCTTGTCAACAAAGGACATCGCGCCGCCTGCAACCACCACATCATTGATGGCAACGCCCCAGGTGGGCGCATTGGCTTTGGTGGCCTCAGTGGTGGGCGCGGGTGCGGGTGCGGCTACTTTGCTGCTTGCCAGCCAGCGCTCAAACATCCAGCGTTTGTCTGCATCGCGGTCAACCAGTGCTTTGGGCTGGGTGAGCTGGATTTTTGCGGCCTTGAAAGCCTGGCCCGGCACATCAATATCGGCTCCGTCAAGCTGCACACGCTTGATGGACACCAGCGACACCTTGCCTTGCGCCAGCAGCACATCGCTTAATGAGATTTGTGGTGCAGTGATGTTGATGGCCTGCGGCTTGGCCCCCTGGCCCGTCGTGGCGGCTTGCCATTTGATGCCAAGCTGCGCATCAAGCTGGCCACCCAGGGCGGGCAATAAAAACTGGCCAATGTACTTGGCTGCCATATTGAGCGGCCAGGCGGCAACCGTGGTGCTGGCACTCAGAGCCTGGTCTGTGGCTGTGCCGCTGAAGTTGATCGTTGCCGGTGTGGTGACGGACCCGGCCAAGGCCATGGAGCCACTGAAGGCCAGAGGCGCGTCAGCCGCAAAAGGCACAGCGATTCTGGATGCGTCAATCGTGACGGCACCCAGCTTGACCTGTGCAGGCTGGGCCAGCGTCTCATCCAGCCAGCTCAGGCTGCCGCCGCGCACCGCCACGCTGGCGATGTCTATTTTCCAGGGGTTTTGCGCTGTTTTGGCCTCTTTTTGAATATCATTTTGGCCTGTAGCCGCCTGTTTTCGGGCGCGAGAAGCTCCTGATTTTGTAGCGTCTTCTTCAACCGCTGGCAGCAGGTTCAAGCGCCCTGTCCTACCGCGGCTGATGCTCAAAGCCGGGTTGGTCAGCTCAACCAGCGACAGCTTGACCGACTGGGCTAACGGGCGCACGTCGTCCATGGTGATTTTGAGTTGATCGAACCCGAGCAACTCCTTGCCAGGTTTGTCGAGCAGTCGCACCCTGTTAACAGTAACCACGCCCGACAGCTTGACCACCGTGGCCGGGCTTTGCTCAAACGCGACCTTGACATCAGCGTTGATGACCGCGCCCGTCAGCTTGTACGGCAAGCTGGCTGGCAGGTAGCCCAGGTAAGGCGCGAGGTCGAAGTTACTGAGCTTGAAGCTTGCATCTGTCTTGTGGGTTTGGGCAAACGGCGTGCCTTCGGCGGCGGAGTTAAAACTGCTGGGCGCTGGCCCACCCAAGCTACCCAGCTTGAAGGCCAGGTGCGGCGCGGTTTTAACGTCACGCTTGGATTGCAGGTTGCTTAAAAACGGCACAGATAAATTCAGCGCCGTCAGCTCATGGGTTTTGCTGACGGATTGATCTGTAAAGCTGACCTGCCCGCCTGTCAGCGTCAGGTTGTACAGGGCAAAACGTAGCGGCTCACTGGGGGCAGCATCAGGCGGGGACTTCAGCTTTTCAAGAACATCGTCAATGTCGTAACGCCCACCGCCCAGGTGGGTGAGGGACACCACCGGGTCTTCTATCTGAACAGCATCAACGACCGGGGCCAGGCGCAGCAGCGACTCCAGCTCGGCATCTATATAGATACGCTTGATGCTAAGCTGGGGCATGGCTGTGTCACGTTTGGCAATCGCCAGGTCATTAACCGTTAGCTCCAGCGACCAGGGCTTGAAGTCAACACCGCCGACCGTCACCGCACGGCCCAGCTTGGCGGAGGCGATTTTTTCAATCTGCGACTTGGCAACCATGGGCACCAGTGCATAGGCCAAAACCCAAACTAGCAGCAAGCCGCCCAGCGCCCATGCCGCCCGGCGGCGCCATACGGGCGATTGCACCACTGCGCCAGCTTTGGCTGACCATTCATTGAGTATGCGTGACATGGCTAAAGTCTAAAGGGGTTTTTAGCGCTGGCAAGCAAGCCCGGAAATGAAAAACCCCGACGGGCTGAACCTGTCGGGGCTGGTAGCTAGCATAAATGCTCATGCTGCCGGGTTTCGCTTGACGGGGATGAATCGCCCTTCAAGCGGAGAAAGCAAGTGATTGCCTTCAGGGTTTGCCGGGGTTGGTTACCTGGCGATGCCCGATTGACTCGGACACATGGAGATTACGCCTGCGCTGACTAACCAACAAGACAATAATTTCAATCACAGCACGCGGTGTGATTGCACGAACGCGTAGCATGTTTCAAATTTTAGGGGAATTAGAAAGCATGTATAAAGTAGCAGTGACTTAGAGTGTTGTCTCAAAAACCAGCCGTAAGCTCTTGATTTATGGTGGTTTCAGGGAAATTACCACCTTTAAATTCATATTTATATATAAAAACTAAATTCATTATTATTGACAGGTTATTAAAGAGCCCACTAAAATTCGCGCAGTCTCTGAAAACTTAGGGACAACCCGAATATCTTGACCGCCACCAGCCCTGAGCTGGAGAAGTTAAAACATGGGTCAACATCCGACTACGCCACCTCGCCACCAAGGTCAGGTCTGCCGGGATGGCGACTCAAATCCACGCCAGCGGCCTGAAAACCCGCAGACGTACGACAAGGAGTGCTATGACTACTGTAGTATTTTCAAAGCTAACGCTAGCTGCCCGCAAGCAGTTGGCCCACGCAAAGAGCAGCGCCAGCAATGTGGCCAACGACATTGCCCAGGGGTTTTTCGAGATTACCCACAACGGCTTTGCACTGCTGGGCCTGGTCCTGGTGTTTACCATCATCACCCTGACGGCCCGACCTGACCTGCGCCAGGCAGGTGAGTTCAAGCTTATGACATGGTTGCAAGACCGCCAGGAAGCCAGCATTGGGTTCACCGAACCCGATGCGATTGACCGCGCCACAGCGTCCAACCCGAAAGACTTGCCCAAACAGCAAGCCACGCTGGCCTTCTGGCTCAGCCGCAAGTACGGCGTTGCCCCTGAACCCTTGAGTGTTTTGATTGCCGAAGCGTTTGAGATTGGTGAAAAGGCCAAACTGGACCCCACCTTGATCCTTGCCATCATGGCGATTGAGTCTGGCTTTAACCCCTTTGCCCAAAGCCCGGTAGGCGCCCAGGGCCTGATGCAGGTCATGACCCAGATACATCACGACAAATACGACAATTTTGGCGGCAAATTTGCAGCCTTTGACCCGGTCACCAATCTGCGGGTGGGCGTGAAAGTCTTGCAGGAATGCATTGCCCGGGCTGGCTCGATTGAAGGTGGCCTGAAGTTTTATGTAGGCGCGGGCAACAATGCAGATGACGGTGGCTACGCCAGCAAAGTCATGGCAGAACATGCCCGGCTGCTGGCTGTAGTGGGCGGCAAAAGCGTACCGCATCCTGTGCGCACAATGCCCGTGAAGCTGGAGCCTCTTGACACCGATACAAAAACCACCGAAAAAGTGGCGGCATTGGTCTCTTGAAGGATTGAGCTGCGGTACACTTGAAAAGTGCGCAACTGGCGATAGGCACATTGGCTCTTCAACCCTGATACGAGTCAATGCAGCTGACGTGGGACACCACTGGGAAGCGCACCGCTAAAGCAGGTTGAAAGACTGGTTAAAGCGTTCAGCCGTTCGCCTGGGCAGCCCTTGCATCATCTTGTAGATGACAGGGAATACGTCATAGAAGGACTGCCACCATGTACCACCGCAATATCCTGGTTGAACAAACCGACCCCGAAATTTTTGCCGCCATCCAGGCTGAAAATGCCCGGCAAGAGCAGCACATCGAGCTGATCGCCAGCGAAAACTACGCCTCCCCCGCCGTCATGGCCGCGCAAGGCAGCCAGCTGACCAACAAATACGCCGAAGGCTACCCCGGCAAGCGCTACTACGGCGGCTGCGAGTTTGTTGACGTGGCCGAGCAATTGGCCATTGACCGTGTGAAATTGCTATTTGGCGCAGACGCTGCCAACGTGCAGCCGCATTGCGGTGCATCCGCCAACGAGGCCGTGTTTTTGGCCTTTTTAAAGCCGGGCGACACCATCATGGGCATGAGCCTGGCCGAAGGCGGGCACTTGACGCACGGCATGGCACTGAACATCAGCGGTAAGTGGTTCAATGTAGTGTCTTACGGCTTGAACGAGAAGCAGGAGATTGACTACGACGCGATGGAGCGCAAAGCCCACGAATCAAAGCCCAAGCTCATCATTGCAGGCGCATCCGCCTACAGCTTGCGCATTGACTTTGAGCGTTTTGCCAAAGTCGCCAAGGCCGTCGGCGCGATTTTTATGGTCGACATGGCGCACTACGCCGGGCTGATCGCCGCAGGCGTGTACCCCAACCCGGTGCCGCATGCTGACGTGGTCACGTCCACCACCCACAAAAGCCTGCGCGGCCCACGTGGCGGCATCATCTTGATGAAAGCCGAGCACGAAAAGGCGATTAACAGCGCCATCTTCCCGGGTCTGCAGGGCGGCCCGCTGATGCATGTGATTGCAGCCAAGGCCGTGGCCTTCAAGGAAGCTTTGACACCCGAGTTCAAGATTTACCAGCAGCAAGTGCTTAAAAACGCACAAATCGTGGCTGAAACCCTGACCCAGCGCGGCTTGGGCATTGTCAGTGGCCGCACCGAAAGCCACGTCATGCTGGTTGATTTGCGGGCCAAGGGTATCACCGGCAAAGAAGCCGAAGCCGTGCTGGGAAGCGCCCACATGACGATCAACAAAAACGCAATTCCGAACGACCCGGAAAAGCCGATGGTCACCAGCGGCGTGCGCATTGGCACCCCGGCCATGACGACGCGCGGCTTTAAAGACGAAGAAGCGCGCGCCACTGCCCACCTGATTGCCGACGTGCTGGACAACCCGCGCGACGCAGCCAATCTGGATGCCGTGCGAGCCAAGGTGCATGCGCTGACGAGCCGGTTTCCGGTTTATCGTTGATGCGTATGAGCAGCTATTATTTTAGTAGCTGCTCGCGCCCGAATTTATTGGGCTAGAGGCTTAAAAAATATCTAAAAAGAGGCAAAAATAGCCATGAAATGCCCTTTTTGTGCCAATCTCGAGACCCAGGTCGTAGAAACACGCATTTCAGAAGACGCAGACTTCATACGCCGTCGCCGCCAGTGCGGCGCGTGTGAAAAACGCTTTACCACCTACGAGCGGCCCGACGTTACCTTCCCGGCCATCGTCAAAAAAGACGGCAGGCGCATCGAGTACAAGCGAAGTAAAATCCTCGGCTCCATGAACCTGGCGCTGCGCAAACGCCCGGTTAGTACAGAACAGGTCGACTCCGCCATCGAGCGCATCGAAGAAAAGCTGCTCAGCCTGGGCCTGAAAGAAGTCCCCTCCACCCGCCTGGGCGAGCTGGTGATGCGCGAACTGAAAAAGCTGGACAAAGTAGCCTACGTTCGCTTCGCCAGCGTGTACCGCAGCTTTGAAGATATTGACGAGTTCAGGGCGCTGGTTGATGAGGTGCGGCGGTAATCTGGCATAGCGGCGGCACGCCAACTTGGTGACGAGTGGTCATTCTGAAGCGATAAGCGGTAAACGTCTTTACAAAATCTTTACTTAAACTCTGGGCATGCAATTTGCCCACCCCACTGCCCACAAACCTCAAGGCGGCTTTACTTTGATTGAGCTGTTGATCACCATGAGCGTGCTGGGCGTGCTTATGGCGATAGCGCTACCCAATTTGCAGTCTTTTGTTGTCAGCAATCGGCTGTCGTCGAATGTGAATGGGTTTGTAGGGCTTATTAACTACGCGCGTAGCGAGGCTATTGTCAGAAACCAGTCGGTACTGGTTTGTGCCAAAAACAATTCAAGCAATGCATGCGTTACGGGCGGCGCGGGGCAATTTTGGGCTGAATACGATACCCAGGTATTTGTTGACGTTGACGGTAACGATGCTTGGAGCGCAGGTGACATTTTGCTTAAAACAATGCCTGCGATGGATGTGACTACAACGCAAACCGTATTCAACCGTGCCACTGCGCCGAGTTTCATCAAATTTGGTGCTGCAGGTTTTTCACAAAGCCCCCTTCACTTTCGAATTTATGCCGTGGGAGATGCGGCTTACAACGACAAATACGGAAGAAGTATTTGCATCAGCAAGCCCGGACGGGTAAGAGTGATTCCATTGATGTTATCGGTCAATTGCAGCGCATTTTGAAACTCATACACCATGAAATTTAAACACGCACTCCGCAAACGACATGACGAACAAGGCGCTACGCTGATTGAAGCGCTGGTGTCCATACTCGTTTTATCGTTAGGCCTGCTCGGCATGGCGGGCTTACAGCTCAACGCTTTAAGCTTTCAAAAATCGTCCTGGGCGACCCACAGAATCGCAGAACTCACCGGAGACATCAGCGAACGCATTCGCGCCAACCCAACAGGCGCAAGCAACGGTAACTATATTTACACCGCTACCTACAGCACAGCAAAAGCAGCCACTATGACCAGCAATTTGTGCCGCACTTCTGGCACAGATTGCACTACAGCGCAGATCGCCAACGACGACATTGCGGCGTGGCTGGTGAAAGCGCAGGCAGCCCTACCAAGCGGCGCGGCCACGCTTACGGGGGACAGCATGAACGGTTTTACCGTCACAGCGATGTACCAAGACAAAGAGTTTGTAGACCCCACCACGGGCGAGCCTCAATCAGCTACACCCTGCACGTCTGCACTTACAGGTATTGCCTGGCGCACTTGTTGCCCCACTACAGCATCAGCACCGGCAGGTGTGCGCTGCTATAGAACGAGCATCATTCCATGAACATGCTCCTGCATCCCATAAAAGCCAAGCAGGCTGGGCGGCCACGCCGCCAACGCGGCTTGACTCTGATCGAGCTGATGGTGAGTTTGGTCATCGGGCTGGTTCTGGCTATTGTTGCTTCATCAACTTATCTCTACTCCAAGCAGGCGTACAACGCCGTCTCAGAGACTTCGCAGCTTGAGGAAAATGGACGTTTCGCACTCAACCTGCTGGCTAGAAATATTCAGAGCGCCGGTTATGTGGCCATTGACCCAAAAAGCAGTTTTGCGCAGGGGCCTAATGATATAAAAATTCGTGGCTGCGACCTAGGTATGACCAATCCTGTTGGGGCAACATCAAGTTTGGATCTTGCCTGTCAGACGTCAACCCCCACAGGCAGCACGCGCTCAGCCTCGGTAGGTATTTTTTATGAGACTGATGCATTCAACACAACGGGCGCCAAGTTTCAGGGCTTTGATTGTTTGGGCAATGCGCCAGTCACCATTGTCAGCACAACGGGTGGTAGCAATACGTACCAAGTCCGATCGTACTTTTTTATATCTACTTCAACTGCGCAAACGCCCTATGGCACGACCACCATGGGTCAGCTTAGCTGCGTCACGGATCCCACGACAGCGTCAGGCGCGACAGCTACTTTTCAGGCACAACCTCTTATTCCTGGCATTCATCAATTGGCGGTGAACTACCTCACAGCGTCTGGGTTAGACAAAACGACCGCACAAAAATCGAATTCAGCCGCCACGCTGGAAGCAGCGAGCACCTGGAAGAACGTTACCGCCGTTGAGCTGTGCGTCTTGACCAAGTCCATCCAAGCTACAGGCAACGACACCGCCACGCAAGCCACAGACTGCTACGGGGCAACATTTACACCACCACCCTCCCAAAGTTTTCGAAAATTCACCACTGTCGTTAATTTACGCAACAGGACACCATCGTGATTAGCCTAACCAACCCTATTGGCCAGCGTTTGATCGTTTCGAATCAACGCGGAATTTCCCTTGTTATCGTCATGATCTTTTTGGTCATTTTGAGCGTGCTGGGCATCAGCGCCATGCAGGGCTCCAC
>JAYWBS010000026.1:0-21743 GCA_043781295.1 Polaromonas sp. | reverse complement strand
TCAGCCAGCGCGGGGATGGGTATCCACAGGGGCAGTTCTTCGTCCAGCACATGGTCTTCACGCACATAGCCGTGGGCCAGCACGTAGTCGCCCAGTTGCTGGCTGTTGCGCAGGCCGGCGCAGTGGCCCAGCATGATCCACGCATGCGGGCGCAGCACGGCGATGTGGTCGGTGATGTTTTTCGCATTGGCCGGGCCTACGCCTATGTTGACCATGGTGATGCCAGTACGGTCAGCGCGCATCAGGTGGTAGGCGGGCATTTGCGGCAGGCGCGGCGGTGGCACGCCCAGTTCATCACCTTGCGCGGCAGGTAAACCTGCGCGGCGCGTGACGACATTGCCTGGCTCTACAAAGCAGATGTATTCGCTGTTGGGGTCGGCCATCTCGGCGTGGCCCAGGCGCACAAACTCGTCAATGTAAAACTGGTAGTTGGTAAACAGCACAAAGTTTTGAAACCAGTCGGGCGATGTGCCGGTGTAATGGCGCAGGCGCTGCAATGAATAGTCAACCCGCGCAGCGGTGAAGAGTGACAGCGGTTGCGGCTCGCCGGGCCGGGCTTCGTACGTGCCGTTGGCAATGCCGTCGTCCATCGCGGCCAGGTCGGGCAGGTCAAACACGTCGCGCATCAGCGTGCGCCTGTCAGCGCTTAAGTTGCCTTCAATGTGGTCGTGCTCGGCGAATGAAAAGTGCACCGGGATGGGCTGCGTGCTGGTGCCTACTTCAAGCTCAACGCCGTGGTTTTGCAGCAGCAGCTTGAATTGCTCCAGGTAGTAGTCGGCATACAAGTCGGGCCGGGTAAGGGTGGTTTCAAACCTGCCCGGCCCCGCTACAAAGCCATAACTCAGTTGCGCACTATCGATGGCTTCTTGCAGCTTGCGCGACACAGTTTCAGTGTGGATGCGCACAAACGGGTAACAAGCCCTGACATGACCCGGCAGCGTATCGCCCGCCACGTAGCGCTGCATGGCGGTGCGCAGGTGGGTGATTTGCTGGCCGTAAATCAGTTGTACCTGCGCCAGTGCTTGTGAAGCGTTGCTGTAGCGGGTTGGGGCGATGAAGCTGGGAAGGTAGGGCATATTAATTTTTGACGGGTTCTCGCATCGTGACGAATTCTTCAGCCATCGTTGGGTGAATGCCAATCGTGCTGTCAAACACGGCTTTGGTTGCGCCTGCCTTCATGGCCACGGCAAAGCCCTGCACCACTTCACCTGCATCCGGCCCCACCATGTGCAGGCCGACCACGCGGTCGGTGTTGTCGTCGACCAGCAGCTTCATCAACGTGCGCTCGGTGCTGCCGCTGAGGGTGTGTTTGAGCGATTTGAAGTCGGCACGGTAGACGCTGACTTTGTCGAACTTGTCTCGTGCCTGGCTTTCTGAATAGCCCACCGTGCCGATGTTGGGATGGGTAAACACTGCGGTAGGAATAAAGTCATAGCTCATGCTGCGTGGCGGTTTGCCAGCGGCTGGGCCAAACAACTGGTCAACCACCACCATCGCCTCGCCCAGCGCGACTGGCGTCAGCTGCATGCGCGCCGTCACGTCGCCCAGCGCGTAGATATGCGGCACGCTGGTCTGGTACTGCGCGTTGACTTTGATGGCGCCTGCCGCATTCACCTCAACCCCCACAGCACCCAGGCCCAGGCCGCTGGCGTTAGCAATGCGGCCCGTGGCATACAGCACGGTATCAACCGTCAAGCTTTCGCCGTCACCTTTGACTTTGACATGCAGGCCATGTGCGGTTTTGGTGATGGATTCGACTTCAGTTTTGAATTTGAAGTTAACCCCGGTTTTAGTCATCTCGGCAGCAATAAAACTGCGCACATCTTCGTCAAAACCCGTCAGCACTTTTTCGCCTCGATGGACTTGCGTCACATGCGAGCCCAGGCCGTTAAAGATCGATGCAAACTCGCACGCAATGTAACCACCGCCCACCACCAGCAGCCGCTTGGGGAAGGGGCTCAGGTCAAACATGCTGTCTGATGTGACGACGTGTTCATGTCCTTCAACGGCAGGCACCAAAGCCGTTCCACCGGTTGAAATCAAAATGTTTTTAGCCGTGTATTGGTTGTCGCCAACCTGCACCGTGTGTGCATCAATCAGCCGGGCCCAGCCTTTGATGACTTTGACTTTTGCGCCGTCAAGCAGTTGGTCGTAAATGCCGTTTAGCCGCTTGATCTCCCTGGCGCGATTGGTTTTGAGGGTTTGCCAATTGAAGGTTGGCGCTGCGCCTTCCCAGCCAAAGCCGTGCGATTCTTCAAAGCTGTCGGCAAAGTGCGCGGCATAGCTGTAAAGCTTTTTCGGGATGCAGCCCACATTCACGCACGTGCCGCCCATGTCAGCCACTTCTGCCAGGCCCACACGTGCGCCGCGCTGCCCGGCCATGCGCGCAGCCCGCACGCCGCCGCTGCCGCCGCCGATCACAAATAAATCAAAATCAAAATTTTGCATGTTAACTCTTTATCAATTTATTTCAATTCAATAGTCTGATCTAACGCGCCTTGAACACGTTGAGTTCTTTTTTCATCCACTCGATAAACACGCGCGACCGCTTGGGCAGCAATCGGGCGTGCGGGTAGACCAGGCTTATCGGCAGCGGTGGCGGCTCAAACTCTGCCAGCACCACACGCAGTTGTTTTGTCTTTAAAAACGGTGCCACCTGATACGACATGAAAACACCAAATCCCACGCCAGCAATGCAGGCCTCAATGGCCGGTGCGTTTTGGTTGAACTCCAGATTACCACTGACGGCCAGCCGCAGTTGCCGCCCCTGGTCATTGAACGGCCCCCAGCCCAGGGTATGGCCTGTCACGCAGACGCAATTGGCTTTTAGCAGGTCTTTGGGGTGCCGGGGTGTGCCGTGCTGGCGCAAATGCGCTGGGCTGGCTACCACCACCCGGCGTATGCTGCCCACGTGCTGAGCAACCAGTGTCGAGTCTTCCAGCGGGCCAATGCGTATGCCGACGTCAATGCCTTCTTCCAGCAGGTTCACCACCCTGTCAACCAACATAACGCTACCGCGCATCTGGGGGTAGTGTTGTACAAAGCGGGTCACGGCAGGCGCAACATGCATCTGGCCAAACAGCATGGGCGCGGTGATGGTCAGGTGGCCTGCCGGTTCGCCCGCCTCTTTTGTCAGCGCGGCTTCGGCATCTTGCAGGTTTGACAGCAGCAGTTTGCAGCTTTGCAGGTGCCTGCGGCCTTCTTCTGTGAGTGAAATACGCCGCGTCGTACGGTTAAACAGCCGCACCCCCAAATCGGCCTCCAGCGCAGCCAGCGTGCGCACCATGGCAGGCAATGACGACGACATGACCTGGGCCGCTGCCGTCAGGCTGCCTTCTTCGGCAATATGAATAAAGGCCTGCATGGCCCGCAGCTTGTCCATGGATGCCATGTTAGTCCATTGCCTTCAATTCATCCACTAAATGGACTAGTTAAATGCTTTTTAGCCCATTTATTTATTTTCAGGAATCAAACAAAATTCAATCTGCCTGATTAACTTTTATGAAAGACAACATGACAACTTCTGCTGCATCACTTCAAAAATCGCCACCCGCACAACCCATCAAGCTGTACCGCGCCGCCATTTCAGGCCATGCGCATCGGGTTGAGTTGTTCATGTCTTTGATGGGCTTGCCTTTTGAACTGATCGATGTCGACTTGGCAGCCGGGGCGCACAAGAAGCCCGAATTTTTGGCGATCAACCCATTCGGCCAGGTGCCGGTGATGCTTGATGGCGACGTGACGCTTGCAGATTCAAACGCCATACTGGTCTACTTGGCATTGCGCTACGCGGGCGATGCAGAGCAGTGGTGGCCCACTGAGCCAGTGGCTGCGGCTGCGGTGCAGCGCTGGTTATCGGTAGCGGCAGGGTTGCTGGCTTTTGGGCCAGCGGCAGCCCGGCGGATTACGCTGTTCAAACAAGCCATCAGCACTGATGAGGCGGTGGCGCGAAGCCATGCCTTGTTCGCGGTGATGGAGCAGCAGCTTGCGCAATTGGCGTTTTTGGCAGGCAGCAAGCCAACACTGGCCGACATTGCCAACTACAGCTACGTTGCGCGCGCGCCCGAAGGCCATGTGTCGCTGGTCGGCTATCCCAAGGTACGCGCATGGCTGGCACGCATCGAGGCTTTGCAGGGTTTTCTGCCAATGCTGAAATCGCCTGTAGGTTTGCCTGAATGACTACGCCGACATTTCACGAAGGCGAGCGTGCCATGCAAGCGCGCGCAGGAGTTGCCGCGCGCATGGTCGAGCTTGGCCCGCGTGTAATACGTGACGCCATGCCAGACCAGCACCGCGCTTTTTTTGCACAACTGCCTTTTGTTTTGGTGGGCACGTTGGATGACGCAGGTCAACCCTGGGCCTCAGTGCTGGCCGCACCGCCTGGGTTTATCCATTCGCCCGATGCGCATACGCTGATGTTGCAAACCAAGCCGCTAGCTGGCGATCCGCTTGAACACACACTGGTCAATGGCGCATCGATTGGCTTGCTGGGCCTGGAGCCGCACACGCGCAGGCGCAACCGCATGAACGGTGTTGTTCAAGGCGTGGGTGCTGATGGCTTTGGCGTGCAGCTTCAGCAAAGTTTTGGCAATTGCCCCAAATACATTCAGGTGCGTGAGCCGGTGTATATGCCCGGCCGCCAGACGACTCAACCCGTGATGCACGACAGCACGCAGCTTGATGATGCCGCGCGCCGCATGGTTGAAGCGGCTGACACACTGTTTATTGCCACCGCTTTTTCAGGCAATGCCTCAACCGTTGGCGCTGCGGGTTCAGCTGGAGGTGTCGATGTGTCGCACCGAGGCGGCAAGCCCGGTTTTGTGCGGGTTGATGCGGATGGCACGCTGACCATGCCAGACTTTTTGGGTAACTACTTCTTCAACACACTGGGCAACCTGGCCGTTAACCCGCGCGCTGGTTTGCTGTTTGTTGACTTCGACAATGGTGATTTGCTGTACCTGGCTGTCGAGGCTGACATCGTTTGGGACGGCCCTGAAGTGCGTGCTTTTGAAGGTGCGCAACGGCTGCTTCGCTTTCGGGTCAAGCGCATGCGCAGGCTTGAAGCGGCGTTGCCATTGCGCTGGGGGCCATCAGAGCAGTCACCTGCATTGCAGGGTACGGGGCGCTGGGCCAACTGAAAAAACGGCGCGTCGATAATCAGTGGATGACTCCATCAACATCTACCCCCACTGACTTCGCCGCTTTATCCCTGCCCGCCCACGTACTGGCCAACCTCACGCAGCTGGGCTACACCCAGATGACGCCGATTCAAGCCGCCGCGCTACCCGTTGCGCTGCTCGGCAAAGACCTGATTGCGCAGGCCAAAACCGGTAGCGGTAAAACGGCTGCGTTCGGCATTGCGCTGCTGGCCAATTTAAATGCACGGCGCTTTGCCGTGCAGGCCATGGTGCTGTGCCCCACGCGTGAGCTGGCCGACCAGGTGGCGACGGAAATCCGCCGCCTGGCGCGGGCTGAAGAAAACGTCAAGGTGGTGGTGCTGTGCGGCGGTGTGCCGCTGCGTAACCAGACGGCCACTTTAGAGAACGGCGCACACATCGTGGTCGGCACGCCGGGCCGCATCATGGACCACCTGGGCCGTGGGCATTTGAATTTGGAGGCGATGAACACGCTGGTGCTGGACGAGGCCGACCGCATGCTCGACATGGGCTTTTTTGAAGACATCGTGACCGTTGCCAAGCAGTGCCCCAAAGAGCGCCAGACGCTGCTGTTTTCAGCCACCTACCCGGAAGGTATCGCCAAGCTGAGTGCGCAGTTCATGAAAGCACCGCAAACCATCACGGTGCAAGCCCAGCATGAAAAAACCAAAATCACCCAGCGCTGGTACCAGGTGCCCGACAGCGACCATGACGAAGCGCGGCTCGGTGCAGTGGCCCAGGTGCTGCGGCATTTCAGGCCCGCCAGCACGCTGGCGTTTTGCAACACCAAGTCCCAATGCCGCGCGCTGGTGGCGTATTTGAAAGACCAGGGTTTTAGCGCACTGGCCTTGTTTGGCGAGCTGGAGCAGCGCGAACGCGATCAGGTGCTGGTGCAGTTTGCCAACCGCTCCTGTTCAGTGCTGGTGGCTACTGATGTGGCTGCGCGCGGCTTGGATATTGTGCAGCTTGCGATGGTGATCAATGTGGATGTCACGCCAGATGCTGAAGTCCACATCCACCGCATTGGCCGCACCGGCCGGGCCGACGAAGAAGGGGTAGCCATCAGTCTGGCCAGCATGGACGAGATGGGTTACGTCGGCAAAATTGAAGTGCTGCAAAAAGCCGAGTCTGAATGGCACAAGCTGACTGAGCTGACCCCTGCCAGCAACGACCCGCTGCTGCCGCCCATGGTCACGCTACAAATCGTCGGTGGCCGAAAAGAAAAAATCCGTGCAGGTGATGTGCTGGGCGCTCTGACAGGCGCAGATGGTGGCGTGGCAGCGTTCACGCGCGAGCAGGTCGGCAAGATCAATGTCAACGAGTTTTCAACCTATGTGGCGATAGAGCGAAGCATGGCCAGTCTGGCCCAGCAAAAGCTGAGCAACGGCGGGGTGAAGGGCAAGAGCGTGAAGGTGCGGTTTATGGATGAGGTTTAAAGTGACCGTTCAGTCTCTTGCCCTCGTCATCGGCTCAGGCGGCGGTTTGGGAGCAGCCTTGCTTTCGCAGCTTAAGGGCGATGCCAACTACGCCCAGGCAGTCGGGCTGAGCCGCCGTACAGAAGTTAGCGTTGACTATCTTGATGAATCCAGCATCGCCAAGGCTGCCCAATCCATCGCCAGTCTATGTGCCGCATCGAACCTGCAACTGCGCCTGCTGATCGTCGCCACGGGTTTTTTGCATGGCGATGTGGGCCAGCCAGAACGCAGCTTTGCCAATCTGGATGCGGTGTATCTGGACCATGTGTTCAAAATCAACACCCTCGGTCCGGCGCTGGTGATGAAGCATTTTTTGCCGCTGCTGCCTAAAACCGGGCGTTGCGTGGCTGGGTTTGTGTCGGCCAAGGTGGGCAGCATGGGCGACAACGCTTTGGGTGGCTGGTACGGCTACCGGGCGTCAAAAGCGGCGCTGAACCAGTTGGTTAAAACTGCGGCCATTGAGCTGACCCGGCGCAACAAAGACAGCATTTGCGTCAGCCTGCACCCCGGCACCGTGGCCACCGCGCTGAGTGAGCCATTCGCCAAGACGGGCTTGAACGTGCGGCCAGCCAGCGAGGCGGCTGGCGACTTGCTGGCGGTACTTAACGGCTTGACACCGCTTGATACCGGCTTGTTGATTGACTACCAGGGTCAAAAATTGCCGTTTTGAGCTTTTTTTGGCCTTTTCCAGATATCAAATTAGCCTCTAGACCAATAAATTCGGGCGCAAGCAGCTATTAAAAACGTAGCGTTTATTTCTCCTGTCCAAGCCGTTGCTGGTGCATGCCGCACAACTACAGCGCAGGAGCTACACAAAAAAAAGCGCACAACCGTTGTATACATAAAGCATGAAATCTGCTCTACTCAAGCCATGGCAAATGCATCAGATATCAGTGACCGTATCGTTGAAGCGGTGTTGGCCAAACGGCTTTTACCCGGTGCCCGGCTGGGTGAAGAGCAACTGGCCAGCTTGTTTGGCTGTAGCCGCACGATTGTTCGTGAGGCGTTGAACCGGCTTGCCGCACGCGGTCTGGTCACAGTCACGGCGCGGCGCGGCTGGTTTTTGGTGGAGCTGTCTCAAAGCCAGGCCAACGACGCTTTTCAGGCGCGCCTGGTGCTGGAGACCGGCCTGATACGCAGCGCAAAAAGCATCAGCCCAACGGCGCTGGCAAAGCTGCGGGCGCATGTGGGCCGGCAGCAGGTCGCTATCAGCGGCGACGATGTGGGCCTGCGCAGCTTTATTTTGGGCGACTTTCATGTCTGCATGGCTGAATGCCTGGGCAACAGTGTGCTGGCCGACATGCTCAAAGACCTGACGGCCCGCACCAGTTTGATTGCCTTGCATTACCAGTCGGCGCACAACGCCACCCGGTCTTGTGCCGAGCATGTGCAGATGGTCGATGCACTGGAGGCGGGTGACCTGGCGGAGGCTGAGCGGTTAATGTGCGCTCACTTAAGTACCTGGCAGGCCAAGCTGCCCATGCCTGTTGAAATCGACCCGTTGGCCCAGTTACGAAAGGCGCTACAGCCTGAAAAAACTGCCATGGTTGTTGATTGATGCTGGTTTTATTTGGTGCAAGGCGTTGGTACAGAGCTTGCATACTACGGATGCACCCAAGTCTCAGGCTCGGGGCTGCCCGCCACCTTTCCTTATTTCACTTTTTCATTCACTTGGAGCTCGAACATGTTGCATATGAACCTCAATAAACGCCGCCTTTGCCTGGGCGTGGTTAGCTGTTTTGCCTTGCTGTCCGCAGGAATGGCGCAGGCGCAAACCGCGCTGGACGATATTCTGAAAGCCAAAGAAATCAAAATCGCCATCCCGACGGACTTCCCACCCTATGGTTTTGTGGGGGTAGACCTCAAACCCCAGGGCCTGGACATTGACATGGCCAACTTTATTGCTGCCAAGTTGGGCGTGAAGGTCGAGCTGCTGCCGGTGACCACCGCCAACCGCATTGCCTACCTGCAAACCCGCAAGGCGGATCTGGTGGTCTCAACCCTGGGCAAAAATCCTGATCGCGAAAAAGTGATTGATTTCACAGCCGCTTATTCACCGTTTTTCATTGCCGTGTTTGGCCCCAAAACCATGGTGGTCAAGTCACCCACCGACATGGCAGGCAAATCGATTTCTGTCACGCGCGGCTCGGTGGATGATGCCGAGCTGACCAAGGTCGCCCCACTCACCACCGAGATGCGCCGTTTTGAAGACAACAACTCGACGATTTCGTCGTTCGTTTCAGGCCAGACACAACTGGTGGCCACCAGCGCCCAGGTGGCGGGCGCGATGATGAACAAAAACCCGCAGTTGGGCACCGAGTTCAAGTTTGTGCTGAAAGACTCGCCCAACTTCATCGGCCTGGGCAAGGGCGAAGACAAGCTGCGCCTGAAGGTCAATGAGATTTTGATGGACGCCAAGAAAAATGGTGACCTCGACAAAATGGCGATGAAGTGGCTGGGCCGGCCAGCGGGTGATTTGCCGCAGTAAGGACACGTTTGACCGAACCAAAAACCGCGCTGTGGCGCTTGAGCGCTACACAGCTCGCCGATGGTTATCGCCAGGGCAGGTTTACGCCGATGGATGCGCTTGATGCCTGTCTGGCGCGCATCCAGCAATGCCAGCCAGTGCTGAACGCCTTTGTGATGGTCGATGCCGACAACGCGAACTTTGCCGCCGCTGCCAGCAGCCAGCGCTGGGCGCGCGGCAAGCCGCTCAGCCCGCTGGACGGCATACCCATCAGCCTGAAAGACAACCTGCACGCCGCAGGCATGCCCACCACCTGGGGCAGCAGCTTGCTGCAAGGTTTTGTGCCCAGGCATGACGAGTTGCCCGTGGCCCGCTTGCGTGCAGCTGGTGCGGTGTTTTTGGGCAAAACCAATTTGCCTGAATTTGCCATGCAGGGCTACACGACCAATGCAGTAGCAGGCACAAGCTGCAACCCTTGGGATGTGCGTTTGTCCCCCGGCGGTTCGTCAGGCGGTGCTGCGGCGGCTGTGGCAGCGGGCTGTGGGCCAATAGCGCTGGCCACCGATGGCGGCGGCTCAATCCGCAGGCCAGCATCGCACTGCGGGCTGGTAGGCTACAAACCGTCTGAAGGGCTGGTGCCGCGCGGGGGGGGCTTGCCCGAGCTTTTTTTAAACCATGAGGTGGTGGGCGGCATCACCCGCAGCGTGCTGGACGCACGCAGCGTGATGGCCGTGCTGGCAGGGGCTGATTTGCCCACATCGTTGCCAAGCGCCGCAAAAATTTTGTTCATACCGCGCTTTGCTGCCCACCCGGTCGATGCGGCCATTGCCGCGCAGGTGCAGCAGGCCACCCAACAGTTCGAGGCGCTGGGCCATCAGGTGACACAAGCGCCTGCGTTTGAGATGGCCGAGAGCGTTAACGCGTCGTGGTCTTTGCTGTCGGCTACAGGTTTGGCATGGTTGATGGGTAACGCAGCGGCTTGGCATTCGCTGGGCATGTCACCAGGCCAGTTGCCAGACGAGTCGCTGTGCAGCGACGCGTCGCGCGCCAGCTTGCAAGCGGGCCGCGTGGCTACTGCGGCTGATCTTTTTGACTTGATGGAGGCGGTGCAGCAGCTCAAGCGCGATCTGGCTGAGAAGTTTGAGCGTTATGACTTTATATTGACCCCTGCCACCGCCGCACTGCCTTGGCCCATTGCGCAAACCCATCCGCCCGAGATTGCCGACCAGGCGGTGGGGCCACGTGGCCATGCGGTGTTTACGGGTTTTGTCAATGCGGCCGGGTTACCTGCCATTGCGTTGCCTTGTGCGCCTGTAGGGGGCTTGCCCTGTGGTTTTCAACTGGTCGGGCGCATCGGTGCAGATGCGGCGCTGCTGGACTTGGCCGCACAGTATGAGCAAGCCTGCCCGTGGGCCGATAAGTGGCCAAGTATTTAAAAGCTAAAAGCCATCTAAACATGACTGCAACATGACCACATTAAATTTAGCGACCAACGCATCAAGCCAACTGCTTGCCGCCCGCCGTAGCGCCGCCATCGTGCGCTGGGCAGACATCTTGCCCGCCAGCCGGGAAGCAGCTTACGCCGTGCAAGACGCCAGCATGGCTGGCCTGGGCGCAACAGGTGGCTGGAAGGTGGGTGCCAAAGGCCCGGACGTCGAGCCCACCTGTGCGCCGCTGCCTGCCAGCGGGTTGTTGGCATCTGGCGCTCGTCTGGCGGGTGCGCCTTGGCGGATGCGCGGCATCGAGGTAGAGGCAGCGCTGCGCCTGGGTCGTGACCTGAACCCGCAAGGCAAGTTACTCACACCCAGAGAACTGGCCGACGCTTGCGATGCCGTGCTGCCCGTCATCGAGGTGGTTGAAACACGCCTGGCCGACTGGCCCGGCAGTGACCCGCTGGCCCAACTGGCCGACCTGCAAAGCCACGGCGCGCTGATAGTGGGCGCGCCCCTGGCCATGCAGCCAGTTCAGCTTGATTTGCGCGTGCTCCATGCCCGTTTGACATTTGATGGTGAGACCGCCAGCAACACCGTGGGTGGCAATCCGGCACAGGACGTTTGGCGCATGCTGGCCTGGCTGGCCCTGCACGCTGCCCAGCGCGGTCAGCCCCTGCAGGCCGGGCAAATCATCACTACTGGTTCATGCACCGGCATGCTGTTTGCGCCCGAAGGGGCGCTGATTCAGGCTGAACTGCTCGGACCAGTCTTCCAGGGTCAGGTGGAGGTGCAGTTCTAAGTTGAAAAATGGGTTTGGAGACTGATTTTGCCTTTTTTAAGAACAAAATACGCCTATAGCCCAATAGATTCGTGCGTAATTAGCTATAAAAATAGTAGCATTCAAGTGCTGGATGAACGCATTGACTGGCCTTGCAAAATGGCTGCGTGCAAATTTTCTTTGGCCATCTGCATCCAATCCGGGATTTTTTGAGTATTCGTTTCGGCAGCATTTAAAAGCTGCATTGATTGCTCAACCCTTAATCTGGAGAAATACCATGTCTTTCAAACGATCAACGCTCTTTTTGGCCGCTATATCAGCCGCTGTAACTGCCGCTGTAACTGCCGCAGTTTTGCTCAGCGCCTGCGGTGCCATGGCCCCGATGATGTCGACTTTCTCACAAGACAGCTTGCCTGCTGCCATCAAAGTACCGATGGGCAACATCGTCGCCATGGAAACCGTTGGCGTAGGTGAGATCACCTACGAATGCCGCGACAAGGCTACCGCCCCTGGCATGACCGAATGGGTGTTTGTTGGCCCGAATGCGGTACTCAATGATCGCAGCGGCAAGCAGGTTGGCAAATACTACGGCCCACCGGCTACCTGGGAATCCATGGATGGCTCCAAAATCACGGCTGTGCAACTGGCCGTAGTGCCCAGCAGCCCTGGCAACTTGCCGTTTCAACTGGTCAAGGCCAACCCGGCCATGGGCAGCGGCATGATGACGGGCGTGACCCACGTGCAACGCGTTGCGCTCAAAGGCGGTGTAGCACCAACAAGTGAATGTAGCGTCGCCAAAAAAGGCACCAAAGAAATCGTCAAGTACCAGGCCGACTACATCTTCTGGAAAGCCGCTTAACCATGCATCCCGGCGTGTAGGGGTTTCTGCCTTCACGCCGTGGTCCTTGGTGAACTGACGCCATCGGGAATCTTCGCCGCCCTGAATATGCGCGCGCTCATGCTGGTCTAATAGGCTGTTTGAACTTTGACGAATAGGCAGCACATGGTCAGGATGACGTTTTCAACGCAGTTGAGCTATCAGGTGCTTGATGCGGGCTGCGATTTTATTTTCAATATTCAGGCCGCCTACACCGCGCGACAGACCGTGGTTTCCGAGTCGCTGTCTTTTAATCAAGACCTGGTAGCTACTGCCTACACCGACCTGCCAACACACAACCGATTTTTGCGTTTGCGCGCTACCCAAGGCATGTTCTCCATCAGCTACAGCGCGGTGGTGGAGCTGACACATTTTGAGGCCGACCCTGCGGGTCTTTTTGAGCTCAGCCCACTGGCGTTGCCGGGGGATGTGCTGCCTTATTTGTATCCCAGCCGGTACTGCCAGTCCGACAGACTGCTGACGCTGGCCAACCATGAGTTTGGTCAGTTGCTCGCCGGGTACAGCCGCGCTCAAGCGATTTGTGACTGGGTGCGGCAGCATGTCAGTTTTCAGGGAAACACCAGCAACAGCAACACGTCAGCGCTCGACACCATCGTTGAACGCATTGGCGTGTGCCGGGATTTTTCGCATTTGATGATTGCCCTGTGCCGCGCCGTCAATCTGCCCGCGCGCATGGTCAGTGGCATGGACTATGGTGCTGACCCGGTGCTGGGGCCGCCGGACTTTCATGCCTATGTAGAGGTGTATCTGGCCGACCGTTTTGGCATGGGGCGCTGGTATATGTTTGACCCGTCAGGCACGGCCGTCCCCATGGGATTTGTGCGCTTTTGTACCGGCCGTGATGCAGCAGACATTGCCTTTGCCACAATATTTGGCAGCGTGAGTGCTGCGCAACCCGTTATCAGCATCCAGGCGGTGCCCAATTTACAGGGGCAACTGGTGCTACCGCAGCACGTCGCTTACGCACTGTCGACAGACGGCGCATAAAAGCTCACGTGCTTAGTCAGCCTTAAGGGCAGCGTTACGCCGCCGTTCTCTGAAAGCTTGCAGCTCGCCGACCAGGCCTTTGCGAAATGCCAGCACGCACAACACAAAAATCACACCGATGATCACGGTGACCCACGAGCCAACCTTATCGGCCAGCAGGTTTTGCAGTGAAATCACGATGCCAGCGCCCATGACCGGGCCAAAAAAGGTACCGACGCCACCGAGCAGTGTCATCAAAATCACTTCACCTGAAGATGACCAGTGCACGTCGGTCAGGGTTGCAAAACCCATCACAAGTGTCTTCATCGAACCCGCTAGGCCCGCCAGCGCAGCCGACAGCACAAACGCCAGCAGTTTGTAGCGGTCAACCTGATAGCCGAGCGAAATGGCGCGTGGCTCGTTTTCACGAATCATTTTGAGCACCTGGCCAAAAGGCGAGTTGACGATGCGTGAGATAAACAAAAAACAGGCCACAAAAATCGCTACGACCAGGTAGTACAGGGCCAGGTCGGACTCCAGCGAAAAAAGCCCCAGCAGCTTGCCACGCGGCACGCCTTGCAGGCCGTCTTCACCCCCTGTGAAGGGTGCTTGCAGGCAAACAAAGTACACCATCTGTGCAATCGCCAGCGTGATCATGGCAAAGTAAATGCCCTGGCGGCGAATGGCGACCAGCCCGACCAGCAAGCCAATCATCCCGGCGGCCACTGCGCCTGCTATCAACGCCAGTTCGGGCGTCCAGTTTTGCGATTTGATGAACCAGCCGGTAACGTACGCAGCAGAGCCGAAAAAGGCAGCATGACCGAACGAGAGCAGGCCGGTAAAGCCCAGCAGCAAATTGAAGGCGCAGGCAAACAGCGCAAAGCAGAGCAGCTTCATCACAAACACCGGGTACAGCCCCAGAAAGGGTGCAGCGATAGCGAATGCCAGAAGCAAGACATAAGTGATACGGGTGACTTTGGCGGCTTTGCCGAGCAGACTGTTTGACGTTATGTTCATGCTCAAGCTTCTTTTCCAAACAAGCCGGCTGGCTTGACCATCAGCACCAGCACCATGATGACAAACACCACAATATTGGATGCCTCCGGATAAAACACACGCGTCAGTCCTTCAATAATGCCCAAGCCCAGCCCGGTAATGACCGAACCCAGAATCGAGCCCATGCCGCCAATGACCACCACGGCAAACACCACAATGATGAGGTTGGACCCCATCAGCGGATTCACCTGAATGATGGGGGCAGCCAGTACGCCTGCCAGCGCTGCCAGTGCCGCGCCCGCGCCGTAAGTCAGCATCACCATCATCGGTACGTTGATGCCGAAAGCCTGCACCAGGGGTGCGTTTTCGGTGCCTGCGCGCAGGTAGGCACCCAGCCGGGTACGTTCAATCAGATACCAGGTGCCAAGGCAGACCACCAGCGATACCAGTACCACCCAGGCACGGTAGTTCGGCAGCACCATAAAGCCCAGATTGGTCGCGCCTTGCAGCAGCTCAGGCACCGGGTAACTTTGGCCAGATACGCCATACAACTCGCGAAAAATACCCTCAGCAATCAGCGACAAACCAAACGTCAACAACAGGCCATAAAGCGGATCGAGCTTGTACAGGTGCTTGAGGAAAAGGCGTTCAATCACCACCCCCAAAATACCCACCGTCAAGGGTGCAAGAACCAGCGCTGCCCAGTAATTGACGCCGAGCAGATCCATCATGATCCAGGCGGCAAACGCGCCCAGCATGTATAGCGCGCCATGGGCAAAATTAACAATACCGAGCAAGCCAAAAATCACTGCGAGGCCCAGGCTCAGCATGGCGTAAAAAGCGCCATTGACCAAGCCCAGCAAGAGCTGACCTAAAAATGCTTGCAAGGGGATACCGAAAATGTCCATGGCGGTGTTGGCTTAACTTTTTAGATTATTTTTTAAGCAGCGAGCATTTGGAATCAGCCAATGCGGTGAAGGCTTGCTCACCTGGTATTTTGGCAATGGTTTTGTAGTAGTCCCATGGGGTGATGGATTCTTTGGAGTTTTTGACTTCAAACAAATACATGTCGTGGATCATCCGGCCATCAGCACGGACTTGGCCCTTGCTATAGAAGTCATCAAACTTCATGGATTTCATGGTGCTCATGACTTTGTCAGCATCGGTCGTGCCCGCAGTTTGCACGGCCTTCAGGTAGTTAGCCGCAGCAGAGTAGTCGGCGGCCTGAATGCTTGATGGCATGCGTTTGTATTTATCAAAAAAGCGCTTGGCAAACTTGCGTGATGCGTCGTCCTGGTTCCAGTACCAGCTGTCGGCCAATTGCAAGCCTTCGGTGGTGGCCAGACCCAGGCTGTGCACGTCGTTGATGAATACCAGCAGGCCCGCCACCTTCATGGTTTTGGTAATGCCAAATTCTTTGGCGGCCTTCATGGCGTTGATGGTGTCACCCCCTGCGTTGGCCAGGGCAAGGATTTGCGCTTTGGACGCTTGTGCTTGCAGCAGAAAAGATGAAAAATCTGATGCGTTCAGCGGGTGGCGTACTGCTCCGGCAACCGTTCCGCCATTGGCCTTGACCACCGCAGAAGCATCGCCTTCAAGTGAATAGCCAAACGCATAATCGGCCGTCAAAAAGTACCAGCTTTTGTTGCCGGCCTTGACCAGCGCTGTACCGGCTACTTTGGCCAATGCCACGGTGTCGTAAGCGTAGTGAACGGTGTAAGGTGAGCAGTCTTCGTTGGTCAGGCGGGAAGAGCCAGCACCAATGGCGATGAAGGGCCGTTTTTTCTCAGCCATCACTTTGGACATGGCAATGGCTGTGCCCGAGCTGGTGCCGCCAATCAGCATGGACAGGCCGTCTTTGTCAACCCACTCGCGCGCTTTGGACGAAGCTACATCGGCCTTGTTTTGATGGTCAGCTGTCAGCACTTCAACTGAGCGTCCCAGTACTTTGCCGCCGAAGTCTTGCACGGCCCACTTGACCATTTCAGCACCCGCCGGTCCGTCAATGTCGGCATACAAACCAGACATGTCGGTGATAAAACCAATTTTGACGGAGCCGGTGTTTTGCGCCAAAACAGGTGCCGTCGCGACCGCGCCCAGGCCAAGTGCCATGGCAGCGATAAGCGGTTTAAGTGATGCGAGTTTCATGCGTGTCTCCTGTTGAAGGTGTGGTTAAGTTAACGAAAAAATGCGCGCTGCCGACGTGACCCGGTCAGACCCCTAAATACTCTTGCAGCATACCCATGTTCTGGGTCAGCTCGGATTGGGCAAATTGTTTGACGATGGTGCCGTGTTCCATCACATAAAAACGGTCTGCCAGCGGTGCGGCAAAGCGAAAGTTCTGCTCGACCAGCACGATGGTGTAGCCCTTGGCCTTTAGCGTGAGGATCATCTCGGCCAGCTTTTGCACAATAACAGGTGCCAGGCCCTCAGAGATTTCATCGAGCAGCAGCAGGCGTGCACCCGTGCGCAAGATGCGCGCTACCGCCAGCATTTGCTGCTCGCCACCCGAAAGCCGTGTGCCGGGGCTGCTGGCACGCTCTTTCAGGTTGGGAAACATCGCGTAGATCTCATCAACGCGCATGCCGCCCGGTGCAATGGCGGGTGGCAACATCAGGTTTTCTTCCGCGCTTAAAGACGCAAAAATACCGCGTTCTTCCGGGCAGTAGCCCACGCCAATGCCCAGCCGGGCGATTTTGTGCGGTGCCAGTTTGATGGACTCTTCGCCCCTGATTTTGATGGAGCCTTTGCGCGACCCGGTCAGGCCCATGATGGCGCGCATGGTGGTGGTGCGGCCCGCGCCATTGCGACCCAGCAGCGTGACCACCTCGCCTTCGTTAACGGTCAGGTTCACGCCGTGCAGGATGTGTGACTCACCGTACCAGGCGTGCAAATTTTCAATTTTCAGGAGTTCTTGGGTCATGTAGGACTCCGCAGGGCCGCCACAGTGCGGGAGCAGCCCGCGCTTTGCCCGGCTGGGCAGGCCTGAGCCCCCTCGGGGGGCAACGTATGACACGAAGTGAAAAGTGTGGGGGACATATTCAGTGAGCGCCGACTAGTTCTGTATTGGATGTGCCCATATACGCTTCAATCACCAGTGGATTTTTAGCTACTTCGTCATACGGGCCATCAGCAATAATCGCCCCGCGCTGCAATACCGTGATGCGGTCAGCGATCGACGACACCACATTCATGTTGTGCTCAACCATCAAAATGGTGCGACCAGCAGATACTTTTTTAATCAGCTGGGTGACGCGGTCCACGTCTTCGTGGCCCATGCCCTGTGTGGGTTCGTCGAGCAGCATCAGTTCTGGCTCAAGCGCCAGCGTGGTGGCCAGCTCTAACGCCCGTTTGCGGCCATAGGGCAGGTTGACCGTCATTTCGTCAGCAAAGCTGCTGAGGTCTACCTCGGCAAGCAATTCGCGCGCGCGTTCGTGCAGATGGAAAAGCGAGTCTTCGGGTTTCCAGAAATGAAATGACGTGCCCAGGTTGCGTTGCAATGCCGCGCGTACGTTCTCAAGCACCGTCATATGCGGGAAAACTGCCGAAATCTGGAACGAGCGAACAATGCCGCGCCGCGCCGTCTGCGCCGGCTTCTCGTGAGTGATGTCAATACCGTTAAAGGTAATGCTGCCGCGCGTGGGCGGCAAAAATTTGGTCAGCAGGTTAAAAAACGTGGTTTTACCTGCGCCGTTGGGACCAATAAGTGCATGGATATGTCCGCGCTGGACTTTCAGGTCCACGTTGTTGACGGCGACGAATCCCTTGAACTCTTTACTCAGGCCGCGCGTTTCAAGAATGAATTCAGCTGACAAATGACTCTCCGGCAGAAGGGTGGGATGATTTTGTGATCAGCCCTGTGAAACATAAGGGGTGATATTAGCCAGCCCCCAGGTGCTGCGCTACCGGGTAATACCATTAGGTAGTTTTGCGTCATGGGTGACCCTGTGTGATCCTGAGCAAGAACTGCATCAACATCTAAAATCTTTAAAAAGCATGGTTCGATGTGAGACGATTGCAGCCATGCAACATTCACAGCCTAAGCGAGACGCCAGTCTGACAGATTTGAGCCCTACCGGTCGCGGTTGGTTCCAGCCCACAAACGATTATTTTAGGATGTTTTTGGCCCGACCCGAGCTCGCACCTGTGCCCGAATCTTGTGCCGCCGAACTCGCCCTGCATGCGGCATTGAGCGATGCACCCGCAAGACCTGTTGCGCCTGAAGAATTACTGGCATTGAAAGACCTGGATGCGCGCGAAAGCTATACGCTGTTTTTACGTTTTCGTGATGGGTTGCTGGCCGCTGGCACCCTGGAGGCGTACTACCTGCAGCTGTTTCCGCGCAGCGGTGTGGGCCAAGTCAACATTCCGCCTTTGTTTATTGACATGCTGGTTGATGCCATCACGCACAGCATTCTGGGTGATGCGGCAGATGCGTACGAAGCCAGAGCGCGTGAAATGCTCTATCGCAGCCAGCGCATCAGCGCACAAAACGGTCAGGTACTCAGCGGTGATCAGCTCACGCTGGACATGCTGAACGAGACTGGTGGCCTGGGCGACATCGGGCGCTTTCTGGCAGAGGCCAAAGCGCCTATGGCCACCATCAACATGCAGGTGCTGACGGACGACAACGCGCCCGCCTACTTTCAGCAAGCAGCAGGTCGCCATGCCTTCTTGCTCGACCTGACGCATGAAGTGACCAACGACCTGAGCCACGGCTTGACCTTCACCATGACCCGTGCCCGCTCAGGCCTCAAAGCACTGGCCAGCGTGCTGCAAAAGTGGGTGCAGCATTTCCTGGGTGTGGCCGTTACCATCCGCCCCCTGCAAAAAATTGACGACGATGCCTGGCGCTGGCATGTTGGGCTGGATGTTGAATCGACCGCGCTGCTCAACGATCTGTATGCGGGCCATGATGTTGAGCCTGCACGTTTGCAGCGCCTGGTCAGCCTTTTCAGGCTGGACTTTGCAGACCCGCAAGACATGCGGCCTGACATAGCGGGCAAACCGGTTTACCTGGGGCTGATGATGAACGTGGATGGCGTTGTCAAACTCAAACCGCAAAACCTGCTGGTTAATTTGCCGCTGCGCGCAAGCGTGCAATAACATTCATTTTTGAGTATCACTTCACAAAGATCGTCATGACCTTTTTTGAAAACAACTTGATGAATCGCCGTCTCGTGCTGCAAAGCGCAGCCGCCAGCCTGGCTGCGCCCTGGGCGCTAAGCCAATCGGGCAACAGTTTTGCAGCGCCAATCGCTGGCGGCAAAACCATCACGCTGGTGGTCTCGTATGCCGCAGGTGGCGGGGCTGATTTGATGGCGCGTTTGATTGCGCCTAAATTGTCTGAAGCACTGGGCCAAGCCGTGGTCGTTGACAACAAGCCGGGCGCCAGCGGCCAGATTGCCGCCGGGCAGGTGGCGCGCGCCGCACCGGACGGCACGCAGTTGCTGCTGGATGCGTCTTCGTTTGCCGTCAACCCGGCCTTGTTCCCCAAGCTGCCTTACGACAGTGACAAGTCCTTTACGCCGCTGGCGGTGCTGGCGCTGTACCCGAATGTGCTGGTTTGTACACCTGGCTTTGAAGCCAAAAACGTCCAAGACCTGATCAAAATGGCCAAGGCCAAGCCGGGGCAAATCTCGTACGCATCGTCGGGTAATGGCTCGGCGCAGCATCTGGCGGGTGCCCTGTTTGAAGACCGCACGGGCGTCAAGCTTGTCCATGTGCCCTATCGGGGCGGTGGCCCCGCCATGAACGATGTGATGGCCGGCCAGGTGCCGCTGTTTTTTGCCAATGTGGCATCGTCGCTGGGGCAAATACAGTCAGGCCGGCTGCGCCCACTGGCGGTGACCAGCAAGCTGCGCACCCGAGCCCTGCCCGCCATTCCCACCATGGGGGAAGCCGGTGTACCTGCTTACGAAGTGCTCGAATGGAACCCCGTACTTGGCCCTGCAGGCATGGACGCTGCGACAAAAAACACGCTGGTAGCCGCCTTGCGCAAAGCCATGGCTGACCCCGAGGTGCTGGGCCGCGTGCGTGCCTTGAGTGGTGAGGCCTTTCCCGATGGCCCTGATGGTTTGGTGCCTGCATTTTTAAAAGCGCAGCAGGCCCAGTGGGGCCGTGTGGTGCGTGAGAGAAACATTGTTGCGGGTTGATTCCAAGCCAGGCGCTGGGGCAGCACCGGGCTGGGACTGCCATGTGCATGTGTTTGACAGCAATGCCAGCGTCTCGCCTGGTCATTACCAGCCCGCACACCGCCCCTTGCAAGACATCGAAACGCTGGCGCAAAGCCGCGGTTTTGGCCACCTGGTGCTGGTGCAGCCCAGCGTTTACGGCACTGACAACACCGTGTTGCTTGATGCCTTGCGTGTACAGCCAGGTCGGCATCGCGGTGTGGTGGTGGTGGATTCGTCAATCAGTGATGCTGAGCTGGCCAACATGCACAGCCTGGGTGTGCGTGGTGTGCGTTTTAATCTTGTGTCACTTGCTGGGCACAGCGGCAATCTTGCAACAGATTTTGTAAAACTCGCACCGCGTTTACATGCGCTGGGCTGGCATGTGCAGTGGTATGCGCGGCCCGAAGACTTGCCTGTTATTTCTGCACTACACGTGACAACGCCAGTACCGGCCGTACTTGACCATCTGGCTGGCCTGCATGCAAATTTGGCGATAGACCATGCCGCGTGGCAAGCGCTTGAAAAGCTTGCCGGGCAGGGTGCTCGCGTCAAGTTGTCTGGCTGGTATCGCCTGCAAGCCGACGCGCCTTACACAGTGCTTGACGACATCATCACCAGGGTGGCTAGAGTGTTTGCAGGCCGTATGGTCTGGGGCTCTGACTGGCCACACACCTCGTTTGCGGCTGATGCACTGCCCACCTATGCCAGCACCCTGGAGCCTGTCATTCGGGTGCTGGCCGGCGCGCAAAAAGCCGATGCTTTGCACCAAGCGCCAGGGCGGCTTTATGCCTGAGCCATCGCGGCCTGGCCCGGTAGCTTAAAATCCTGCGTTAACCTATTTTTCATCTGGAGTCCTTCATGCCTAAAAAAATCAGAGTCGAAGCCGACATCTGCGCCCCCAAGCCTGTTCCGCCAAAGGGCTTCGCCACCAGCACAGGCCATGGCCAAAAGGTGAGTCTTGAGCGCGGTACAGCCACCCGTAGCAAAAAGAACCCCGGCAAGCGTCCTAAAAAAGGCGGTTGATTCCGGCAGTGTCTTGCAGACGAATGAAAAGCGGCCTGTCAGGCCGCTTTTTTATTTTAGAAGGTTAAAAAGCGTGAAAACTGGCCTTTTTAACCATTAAAAAGCGTCTAGCCCAGTAGATTCGGGAATAAGCAGCTATTAATTAAATAGCGTTTTGAGTGTCGCAACTTTTGTAACTCAACCCATTGAATTCGCTGGTCGCCTCAAAATCCGGAGCGATTCAAGTTCAGCCTAACCGATAAACTGATCCGTCGTTTCCGGCTGAAATCGGTGCAGCGATCAGCCACGCTTGATGGTGCTGACCATGAAGTTGTCGAAGGGCGCTTCGCAGAACTGAGACCAGAACAACTGTTCGTCGCGGAATTTTTTCCAAGG
>JAYWBS010000025.1:0-7858 GCA_043781295.1 Polaromonas sp. | reverse complement strand
ACTCCCCTTGGCCCATCCCGCAAAGCGGTGCCGACTGGCTGGCGCTGGCGGGGGGCCTGAGTTTTGCCATCACCAATGCGCTGCTGCGCAAGCAAAGCCACACGCCAAGCGGTGCACGCATGCTGGCCATGTTTGCAGGTGGTGCGCTGCTGGCCACGTCGGTTGCTGTACTTGGCTTGTCGTTTGGCGTGCTGCCCGTACCGTCCTTGCAACCTGCGGGCTGGCTGGTTTTTTCAGGTTTGAGCCTGGCTTTTGTCGTCAGCAATGCGGCTTTGCAATACGGCGCGGCGCGCTTGCCATCCAGCACCACATCGTTGGTGATGTTGACCGAGATCTTGTTTGCCAGCGTATCGGCTGCCGCTCTCGGCGCTGCCGCCTTTAGCCCGAGGATTTTGTGGGGCGGTAGCCTGATTGTGCTGGCGGCTTTTTTGGCCGCGTTGGCGCATCATAAAAACGAGATGTAGTATCAGGTTTGCAACCATCCAACGCAAGGAGCACTTCATGAGCAGCCCATCCCCTAACGCCACCGTTTACGACTTTGACGCCAAAGCCATCACCGGTAAAGACATCTCGTTAGCCGAGTTCAAAGGCAAGGTGATGTTGATCGTCAACACCGCCAGCAAATGCGGCTTCACACCCCAGTTCGGCGGGCTGGAAGAGCTGCACAAAACCTACGCAGGCAAAGGCCTGGCGGTACTGGGGTTTCCGTGCAACCAGTTTGGCTCGCAAGACCCCGGTGCAAATGGCGAAATTGCCGAGTTTTGTCAGGTCAACTATGGCGTGAGCTTTCCCATGATGGGCAAGATTGACGTGAACGGCCCCGCCGCGCACCCACTGTACAAATGGCTGAGCGCAGAAGCACCAGGCCTGCTGGGCAGCAAAGCCATCAAGTGGAACTTCACCAAATTTCTGGTGGGCAAAGACGGTCAGGTCATCAAGCGCTATGCACCGCTGGACAAGCCCGCCGACCTGGCCAAAGATGTTGAGGCGGCATTGGCGGCTTGAGAACAAGTTAAAAAGGCCAGAAAAAGCCTTTGCAGACATCATTTATGGCTGCATCCCAATAGATTCGGGTGTAAGAAGCTACAAATTAAATAGCAAACAATTTCAACGCCCAGTCCTTGCAATGTAGCGCTTGCGCAAAAACACTGTCAGTACGACGACGACCAGCAGCAGCATAAAAGCCAGCGTCCACCAAAAAGCGGTGGGGTGGTGAATCAACGGCAAAAACTCGAAGTTCATGCCAAAAAAACCAGTGATCAGATTGAGCGGCAAAAAAATCGCCGTCACTGCCGTCAGCGTGCGCATGATGTCGTTGGTGCGGTTGCTTTGGGCGTTGAAATGAATTTGCACCACGGTCTCGGCCGATTGCTCCAGCCTGCGCGAATGCTGAAGTACGCGTGCGATGTGCTCCATCACGTCCCTGGCTCGAGCCACCAGCTGGTCGCGTTGGTGTTGTGCGGCGCTTAAGGTTTGAGCCGACTTGACGGCACTCTGCGCGTCGCCTGTTGGTCTGTTGAACGTTGCCAGCGGCTGCTCACGCAGCGAATCCAGCCACTCTTGCATGGCATCGTGCTGCTCATCGCACAGGTCCTCCAGCACGTGCAACTGCTGCCTGGCTGTCATCAGCGTCCCCCAGTTGTCAAAACGTGAGTTGGCTCTCAAGAGGTCGGCCTGCCAGTGCTCTAGCTGGCTTGACAAGATTTTGCGCAAATCCAGGTAGCTGTCGACCATGGTGTTGATCATGCGCAGCGCCAGGTCGGCCGGGCTGATGGGCAGGCGGTTGCGTGCGGATGCTGAGTCGCTCTGCGCTGCGTCCAGGCTGAACTTGGCATCGGCCAAAAACCGCTGGATAAAACTTTTGGCGGCGTAGCAACCGGGTGGGTGCACGCTGATCAGGCAGCGGTCAAACACCACAAAACCGACGGCCTTGGACGCAATGCGGTTGAAGGTGGGCAAGCGCTCACCGCGTCTGCGGGTCTTGATGCTTTGACCTTGGTAGGCGTTAATGGCTTTGTCGTGATCGTCTTCAGCCTGGGTTTCTGCCTGCGTGGCCAGCCGCCTGAAAATGATCAGGTCATAGACCGAGGTGGAGTCGTAGTGCGACGGATGCACAGCGCTGGCCAGGTCCTGGCAATGCAGGTCCAGCAGCGCAGAGCCGCCCAGGTTAACGGCCGCTTGTTGAATCTGGCCAAGAGCCGCTTCAAGCTCATGCTGCTCCAGAAAAAGCCACACAAAGCCGTCTGGCGGCGGCTGGTCAGGCGCAGCATCTAAAAAGCGCAGGCTGTCGGCGGTAAATTCAATGATTTGCACGTTGGAAGCCTGTTTTTAACGAGTTTTGATGGTATTTTAAGCCTGTAGCCCAATAGATTCGGGCGCAAGCAGCTACAGTTTTAATAGTAACCTTGACGCAGTTTCTTTGCCGCATCCATGGCGAAATACGTCAGCACACCATCGGCCCCAGCACGCTTGAAGGCCAGCAGGCTTTCCATCATCACCGCATCATGGTCCAGCCAGCCGTTTTGCGCCGCAGCTTTTAGCATCGCGTATTCACCGCTGACCTGGTAGGCAAAGGTCGGCACCTTGAACTCATCTTTCACGCGGCGCACGATGTCGAGGTAGGGCATGCCGGGCTTGACCATCACCATGTCTGCGCCCTCGGCAATGTCCATCGCCACCTCA
Organism: Polaromonas sp.; assembly: GCA_043781295.1. GTDB lineage: Bacteria > Pseudomonadota > Gammaproteobacteria > Burkholderiales > Burkholderiaceae_C > Polaromonas. Next base: position 5,176 of record JAYWBS010000025.1, on the reverse strand, counting down.
CGCAGTGCTTCGTCCGTATTGCCGGGGTCCATCTGGTAGACCTTTTTATCGGCCTTGCCCAGGTTGCCTGCGGAGCCTACCGCGTCCCTGAAGGGGCCGTAAAAGGCTGATGCATATTTGGCGCTGTAGGCCATGATGCGGGTGTGGATGTGGCCTTTGGCCTCCAGCGCGTTGCGGATGGCACCGATCCTGCCATCCATCATGTCACTCGGCGCCACGATGTCCACGCCAGCGTCAGCCTGGCACAGCGCCTGGCGCACCAGCATGGCGGTGGTTTCATCGTTCATGATGTAGCCGTTGTCATCAGGCAGGCCGTCCTGGCCGTGGGTGGTGAAGGGGTCGAGTGCCACATCGGTCATCACGCCCAGGCCAGGGAACTGCTTTTTAAGTTCGCGCACCACACGCGGTACCAGGCCATCGGGATTAGTGGCCTCCACGCCGTCAAAGGTTTTCAGTGTGCCGTCAATCACCGGGAACAAAGCCATGACTGGTATGCCCAGCTTCACGCATTCTTCAGCCACGGGGAGCAGCAAGTCCAGGCTCAGGCGCTCCACGCCAGGCATGGACGCAATCGGCACACGCTGGCCTTTGCCTTCAGTGACGAAAACCGGGTAAATCAGGTCATGCGGGGTGAGTACGTTTTCACGCACCAGGTTGCGGGTAAAAGCGTCGCGACGCAGGCGGCGCGGGCGGCCAGCGGGGAAGGGTGCGTAGGGTGTGGCGGTTGAAGTCATCTGCAAATTGTGCCAAAGCTTGGGCAAGCAGCAAGAATTAATTTACAGGCGAGGCCTTCTCATGGTTTACCTGTAAACCCGAGCGGGTAAAGCCGCTAGCTTTTTTGGTTAGAGTGCGTTTAAAATTAAACGGTGTGGTTATCTCTGATAACCGCATCCCGCTTTTCCTCCCTGAGCGGGGCCTTTGCGTGTGACAGCAAAAAGGCTTACCGCCCGGCGACCTTGCGTCACCGGGCTTTTTTTTGCCCGGCCGGACTAAACTAGCCCCCATGCTCTGGGTCAAATCATTCCACATCGTTTTTGTTGCCAGCTGGTTTGCGGGGCTGTTTTACCTGCCGCGCATTTTTGTCAACCTGGCGATGGTGCTGCCTGAAAGCATTGCCGAGCGGGAGCGCCTGATGCTGATGGCTCGCAAGCTGCTCAGGTTTACGCACATTTTGTCGGTGCCGGCTGTTGGTTTGGGGGTGTGGTTGTGGCTGGGCTACGGCGTGGGACGCGGCAGCGGCTGGATGCATGCCAAGCTGGTGGTGGTGGTGCTGGCTTTGGGCTATGGCCATATGTGCAGCGGCATGTACAAAAAGTTTTTGACCAATCAAAACACGCGCAGCCATGTGTGGTTTCGCTGGTTTAACGAAGCGCCTGTGCTGCTGCTGGTGGCGGCGGTGATTTTGGTGGTGGTCAAGCCGTTTTAAGCTGAGCAGGACGACCCCGTGAAGTCCATTAATTCTTTATCAGACAGAGGCCCCAAAACCGTCGCTTGGCCGTTGTCGCTGGCGTTAGTTAGCCTGATCATCTATGCCAGTCTTTACCCTTTTGCCGAATGGCGTGACCAGGGCATTTCTCCATTCACGTTTTTAACCGCGCCGTGGCCACAGTACCTGGTTGGCTTTGACGTGGCTGTCAACGTGGCGGGCTACGCGCCACTGGGTTTTTTGCTGGCGCTGTCCGGCTTGCGTCGTGGGCGCATTGTTTGGGCCATCACTGCGGCCGTTGCTGGTGGTGCGGCGCTGTCGCTGTGCATGGAAACTTTGCAGAGTTATTTGCCCTCGCGCATACCGTCGAATGTTGATCTGGCATTGAACATCATCGGCACCTGGTTCGGTGCCACGGTTGCCTGGCTGCTTGAAAAAGTGGGCGTGGTTGACAGCTGGAGCCGCTTTCGCGCCCGCTGGTTTGCGCTGGACGCACGCGGCGCTCTGGCGCTGCTGGTGCTGTGGCCTGTAGCACTGCTGTTCCCCGCACCGGTACCGATGGGGCTGGGCCAGGTGCTGGAGCGTCTGGAAATAGCGCTGGCTGATGCCCTGGCTGACACGCCGTTTATTGACTGGCTGCCGCTGCGCGACATTGAGCTGCAGCCGCTGGTGCCAGGCGTTGAGCTGGTGTGTGTGGCGCTGGGGGCGCTCATCCCCTGCCTGCTGGGCTATTGCGTGATTCGTACGGTGCGCCAGCGCGCCATTTTTTCTCTGGCGGTGCTGGCAGCAGGCATTGCCGTGTCGGCGCTGTCGGCAGCGCTCAGCTATGGGCCGGAGCATGCCTGGGCCTGGCTTGATTTGCCGGTGCGCGTCGGGCTGGGGTTGGCTGCCGTCCTCGCGCTTTTGACGCTGCCGCTCAGGCGCAGGGGCGCAGCGGCTTTTGCACTGCTTGCGTTGGCGATTCATTTGGGCTTGCTCAATCAGGCGCCCGCCAGCGCCTACTTTGCCCAAACCCTGCAAACCTGGGAGCAGGGGCGCTTTATCCGCTTTCATGGCCTGGCGCAGTGGCTAGGCTGGTTGTGGCCTTATGTCGCCTTGCTCTATCTGCTGGCCAGGCTGTCGGGGCGCGAAGATGCTGGCGATAAGTAAAATCAGGCCATGACCTTGCCTAAAACCTTATCCGCTACTGCTGAACAAGCATCCGAACAGTATTACGAACGCCACATTTTCTTTTGCTTAAACGAACGCAAAGCCGGTGAGGACAGCTGCGCCAACCACCGCGCCCAAGAGGGCTTTGACCGCTGCAAGTCACAAGTCAAAGCCGCCGGGCTGTCTGGCCCCGGCAAAGTGCGTGTCAACAAGGCGGGCTGCCTGGACCGCTGCGCCGCCGGGCCCGTGGCGGTGGTTTACCCCGAGGCGGTTTGGTACACCTATGTCGATGCGCATGACATCGACGAGATTGTCGAATCGCACCTTAAAAACGGCCAGGTCGTGCAGCGGCTGTTGACGCCAGTTGGTTTGGGGCGCTAAGCGGTGAGAACCGTTGAAAACAACTAAATAAGTCGATTTTCAGGTATGTTTTAGGCCTCTAGACCAATAGATACGGGTGCAAACAGCTCCTGATTTAATAGCGTTGTTATTTTTTAAGCTCAGCTCGTGAACTCACAAACTCAAAAATCAACCATCCAGGGCGCGGTCGGCGCGATTGAAGTGGCACTTGATTTGCCACCTGCCGGGCAGCCGTCAAAAGGCGTGGCTGTGATTGCCCATCCGCACCCGCTGTTTGGTGGCACGCTAGACAACAAGGTGGTGCAAACGTTGGCGCGGGCTTTTACCCAAGTGGGCTGGACAGCAGTGCGCTTTAACTTTCGGGGTGTCGGTGCGACTGAAGGCGTGCACGATGAAGGCCGGGGCGAGCTGGACGACATGCTGGCGGTGGTAGCCAGCATGGCACCCCAAGGCGCGCTGTGCCTGGCGGGCTTTTCATTTGGCGCGTTTGTCACCACCCATGCGTTTGAAGAGCTGAACACCACCCGCAACGTCGAAAAACTGGTGCTGGTCGGCACCAGCGTCAGCCGCAGCGCAGCCGCGCCGATTGATGTGACTGCGCACAGTAAAACCATCGTCATTCATGGCGAGGTAGATGACACGGTGGAACTCAGTGCCGTACTTGGCTGGGCCAGGCCGCAATCACTTCCGGTTACGGTTATTCCTGGAGGTGCGCACTTCTTTCACGGACAATTGCCCCTCTTGAAAAGCTTGGTGGTGCGCCACCTGTCTTCTACCGCTGTTTGACTCCCCCACCGGACTTTGTACATGTTTAGTTTTCCCAAGGCCATCACGGGCCTGTTGTTTTTTGTCTCCAGCACTGTTTTTGCCCAAGCACCCCAAGTGCCTGAGATCGCCGCGCGCTCTTACCTGCTGCTCGACGTTACAGCCAACCAGATTCTGGCCGCCAAAGACATTGACTCACCCATAGAGCCTGCATCGCTGACCAAGCTGATGACCGAATACCTGGTGTTTGACGCGCTCAGGGCCAAAAAAATTGACCTCAAACAGACCTTTGGTGTCAGCGAGCGCGCCTGGAAAATGCCCGGCTCACGCATGTTCATTGACCCCAAAATGCAGGTGCCCGTGGAAGACCTGATCAAGGGCATGGTCGTGCAGTCTGGCAACGATGCCACCATGGCGCTGGCTGAGGGCATAGGCGGCAGTGCCGAACGTTTTGTGCAGCTCATGAACGAGCAGGCCAAGGCACTCGGCATGAAAAATACCGGCTACAAAAACCCCGAAGGCCTGACCGAGGCCGGCCACACCACCACGGCGCGCGACCTGAGCATTCTGGCGACCCGGCTGATGACGGATTTCCCGGATTACATCGGCTATTCAGCGATTAAAAAATACCGCTACCCCGGCACACCCGCCGCCAACGACACCAATCGCAACACGCTGCTGTTCCGCGACCCGAGCGTGGACGGCCTGAAAACCGGGCACACCGAGGCCGCAGGCTACTGCATGATTGCCACCGCCAAGCGTGAATTCCCCAACCTGGGCGTGGCCGGTGCGCCGGGCCAGCGCCGCCTGCTGGCGATTGTGCTGGGGACGACCAGTGACAGCGCCCGAGCCAGTGAATCACAAAAATTACTCAATTGGGGCTACACCGCGTTTGAGGCCGTCAAGCTGTTCGACGCAGGCCAGGTGGTGGCCAGCCCGAACGTGTGGAAGGGCAAAAGCAATGTCGTCAAACTGGGCCAAACCAACGCCATCGTGGTGGCCGTACCCGCTGGCAGCGCAGCCAAACTAAAAACCGTCGTCGCCCGTCCCGAGCCACTGGTCGCCCCCTTCACCAAAGGCCAGGCCATCGGCAGCTTGAAAATCACCTCTGGGGACAACCCGGCCGTGGTGGCAGAAGCGCCACTGTATGCGCTGGAGGCGGTTGAAGAAGCGGGGGTGATTGGACGGGCTTGGGATGCGATTAGGCTGTGGATTAAGTAGGGCAGTTTGCGCACCTCTTCTGGTCCTGCTACACTCGTAGGCTTTTCTGGAATTCCAGAGAGAGATTCGTTTTCGTGGCTAATCCGACAATTGGCTGCGATGTTATTGAGAAATCAAACAAAGACAAACGAAGAATTTCACGTTAAACATTTACGTTTTAGGGACGTTTTTAAATGCCAACCATCAACCAGCTAGTGCGTCAAGGCCGTGAGGTCGAGACCATCAAGTCGAAGAGTCCTGCGATGCAGAACTCTC
>JAYWBS010000024.1:0-2555 GCA_043781295.1 Polaromonas sp. | reverse complement strand
ATGACTCTGGCGGCGCGGCTGGCGTTGCAAACGGGCGCGCTTTTGCTGCCTGTGAGCTGCGAGCGCCTGCCGAAAGGTCGTGGTTACATCGTTAAAATCCGGCCACCCGTCGATGTGCACGCAAGCAGCGACCAGCCCAATGTGCTGACTGTCGTGACCCGTATTAATCAGGCCATTGAAGCGATTGTGCTGAGCCAGCCGGGTCAGTACCTGTGGGGCTATGGGCGCTATAAGGCGCCCCGGCAAGAGACACCTCCCGACCAGAAAAAGGACGCCGTTTGAGAACTCCGCGCCAATGGGCCAGCTACCTGTTTACACGTAGCGGCATTTTGTTCATGCGGCTGCTGGCGATGCTGCCTTTAAGTGTTGTGCGCGCCATGGGCAAGCTGCTGGGCTGGGCTTTGTACATGGCCGTTGTGCCGCGCCGCCGGGTCGTCAGGACCAACTTGCTGCTGTGTTTCCCCGAGCGGTCTGATGAAGAAAGACGCGCGCTGACACGCCAGACCTTTGTTTATTTTGCCCAAGCCTGGCTGGACCGCAGTTGGGTCTGGCATGCGCCCAAAAGCTGGATTTTGCAACGCGTGACCTTGACGGGCGCCGTGCATGAGCTGTCAGGCACCGAGCCGACCGTGGTTTTTGTACCGCATTTTGTCGGTATGGATGCAGCCTGGGGTGGTGTGACGCTGCGCATGCCCCGGCTGTCAACCACCATCTACACAGACCAGTCCAACAAACTGATTGACCGCTGGATACTCCGGGGCCGGCGGCGCTGGGGCAACATGCGCCTTTTCGGGCGTATCGAGGGCGTTAAACCTGTCGTCAGCGCCGTGCGCCAGGGCCAGCCGCTGTACCTGTTACCCGATATGGATTTTGGGCCCCAAGAATCGGTGTTTGTGCCGTTTTATGGCGTGCCCACAGCGACCGTGCCCTCGCTGTCACGCTTTGCCCGGCTGGGGCGCGCCAAGGTGGTGGCTGTTGTTGTCAAGATGACCCCAACCGGGTACGAGGTAGAGATACTGCCCGCCTGGGAGAACTTCCCGACTCTAGACGTGGTGGCGGACACGGCGCTGATGAACAAAAAGCTGGAGGGCTACATCAACGCGCAGCCTGCGCAGTACTTTTGGGTGCACAAACGTTTTAAAACCCGGCCAGAAGGCGAGCAGAGCGTTTACTGAGCCAAAAATGCTCAAAACCGGCTAAAAAAGCCGAAAAATTGGCTTTTTTAGGCATTAAAAATGGCTGTAGTCCAATGGATTCGGGCGCAAGTAGCTATAAAAATAGTAGCGTTTGCTAGAACCTTAAGTTCCCAGAAAACGCTGCAAATGCTGCGCCACCAGCACGGGCTGCTCGTGGATGATCCAGTGGGTTGCGCCTTCGACGCGTTTTAGCTCCATGCGCGGCACGTAGCTTTCCAGGCCATCCAGCAACGCCGGTGGCAAAGCAATGTCGCCCATGCCCCAGATCACCAGCGTGCAGACATGCACCTCCAGCAGCTCACGCGGAATGACGACGTTTGCAATCTCAGGGCCAGGCCGCAGGGGGGATGCGCGGTAAAAATTCAGCGGGCCGGTCAAGCCGTGTTGCCAGACATCGCGGTACTGCGATTTCACGGCATCGGTCAGCCACCCATGCCCGTTGTGCGGCATACCGATGTCACTAAAAAATGTCCACAATCTTCTGTAATCGTCTGCCGCCAGCAGCTTTTCTGCATCGGGTCGAATCAAAAAATTCATGTACGCACTGGCCGCTTGCTGCGCGGGCGAATGCTGCAAGTCACGCAAAAAAGTGCCGGGGTGCGGCGAGTTGATGATGGCCAGTTTTTTAATCAGCTGTGGCTGGCTGGCGGCCAGGTTCCAGGCCACTGCGCCGCCCCAGTCATGGGCAATGAGGCACTCGGCTGGCGATCCTTCTGAAGCAATCAAGGCCGCAATGTCCTGCACCAGATGCTTGGGCCGGTAAGCCGCAACGTCCGTGGGGGAACTCGATTTTTCAAAACCGCGCAAATTGGGCGCGATGCAGCGGTAGCCGCCGTTTTCGGGTTTTGCAAAATGCACCAGCAGGTCGTCCCAGACAAAAGCGGCTTCCGGAAAACCATGTAAAAACACCAGCACCGGACTGCCTGGGCTGCCTGCCGAGCGGCAAGACAGGGTGATGCCGTGCGGCAGGTTGACTTGCTGGCATTCAATCATGTCACTACTTTTTTGATAGCTGCTTGCGCCCGAATTTAGGTCGCTACAGCCTTATTTGATGGCATATTCTCGGCCGGATGCGTCCAGTCCCACAAATGCTGGGCCACTTCTTCCACGCCCTGCTTTTTGAGGGCCGAAAAAAGCTTCACGTCACCGCCACCGGCATTCAGTTTTGCAATTTGCAATGCTTTGGCACCTTCAGTTTTGTTGAGCTTGTCTGATTTGGTCAGGAGGATTAAAAACTTCAAGCCCTCTTCAACCCGGGGGCGAATCACGTCGAGCAAAATCTCGTCCAGTTCGGTCATGCCGCGCCTGGGGTCGCACATCAGCACCACCGCTTTGAGGTTGTCGCGGGTTTGCAGGTAG
>JAYWBS010000023.1:0-2568 GCA_043781295.1 Polaromonas sp. | reverse complement strand
TACCGGTGGCACTGGCCGTCACGCTGCTGCTGCGCCTGCTGCTGCCGACCACGGCCGGTATGGTGGTGGCTGCCGTGGTGCTTCTCCCGATTGCGCAGGCACAATTTATCAACCCCTGGGTGGTGGTGTTTCTCGCCGCCATGTTCAGCGACATCTGGTTCATGCGCTACCAGAGCTCGGCGTACCTGCAGGTGATGGGCAGCGGACTGGGCCGTTACTACAAACACACAGATTTCATGCGCTACAACCACTGGATGAACCTGTCGCGTCTGGTTGCGGCCTATCTTTCAATTCCCTATTGGCATTGGCTGGGGCTGGTATGAAAAAAGGCATCATCGCCGTCCTGACGGTTTCATTTCTGCTGGCCGCGCTGTTTTTACTGGGCGCGTTTAACTTCACCAAGCCGCGCATTCTGGTGTTGCAAAGCTCTGACCGTGAATCTTCAACCGTTAAAAAAATGGATGAAGGCATACACCGCGTGCTGGACAAAAACCGGCAACCGATTTCTGTGCGTTGGCACTACCTCGGCCTCGACAGTTTGCCCGATGAGGCGCATCGCCTGGATGCTGCAAAACTGGGCCTGAGGGCCATCCAGCAATTCGACCCGGATGTCGTGATTGCGGTGGACGACGAAGCCCAGCACTACGTCATGCAGCGCTTTGCCGGACGCAACCGGCCCAGATTGGTATTTGCCGCGATAGACCACGCCCCTCAAGCGTATGGTTATGTGGGTGCGGCCAACGTGACGGGTATCGTCGAGGTGCTGCCATTGGCTGCCATGGCTGAGCTGTTACTGCAAGCCCGGCAAGGCCAGCCGGCGCGGCTGGCTGTACTGACCGATACCGGCCCCACAGGTGCCGGGCAACTCAAACAGGTGCAGGCATTTAACTGGGCACCACACAGCCTGGTGGCGGTGCATTCCTCGGATGATTTTTCTGCCTGGCAGAACGTCGTCAAGGCCATGGACGGCAAGGCGGATGCCGTTTTGGTACTGTCCTACAACGGCTTGCAAACCAGTCCCACGGTAACGGCCGTTGTGGCCCCTACCGACATCATTCGCTGGCTGGAGCGTTATTCAAAACCGCTGCCGCTGGGCACTGGCATCAGCTATGTGGAATACGGTGGCGGGTTAAGCGTTGCACCGTCCGCCAGGTCCATGGGCGAGGTAGCCAGCGCCAACGCACTGCAGTGGTTAAAAGCCAAGCCAGGCGATCAGCCGCCACCCATCACCCAAAGCACCCACTACAGCATCGCCATGCGCGCTGGCGCACTGCGCGCGCGCAACCTGGCGTTGCCGTCTATTTACGTTGAAGCAGCGCGGATAGACCAGCTTTACTACCCGTGAGCTTAAAAAAGTGTTTGTGCACAGTGCGCACAACCCATCATTTTGATGGAAAAAAGTGGCTTTAGCCCAATAAATTCGCGCGCAAGCAGCTATTTTATTTGTAGCGTTTAGTGACCAATAAATTCTACTGATTTGCCCGTTTCATCCGCGCCTTGTATTGCAAAGATGTTCTTGGCGAAATTAATTGCCTGATTCCATTTCCAGATCATCCGTGCACTTTATCGGCTTCGCTAGCCGTACGCCTGTAGTGTCGTCGCTTCGCCTTCGCGTTCACGAATGATCTGGAATTGGAATTACTGCACGCAAAATTAGACTCGTCCTTTGAGGGAGAATTTAAAAACTTTTTTACACTGCGCGGTTGCACATGCGGCTCAGCGAAAAGAACCCTCCCGTCCAACCGGGGACCGAGTGGGCCCGGAGTTTGCCCGCTTAGTTTGTGACTTCGCCTGGTACAGCTGCTAGTTACTCCCGGAGGTTGTCCGCATGACATGGGGCAGCCTAACTACCGGCTCGGGCAGCGTCGTTATGCGAGGCGTGGTGATTGGGCTACAGCTTGAGATTTTTTTGACAGGTCAGTACTGGGTTTTCAGATCCTTCGGAGAGCACATAAAGCGGCATATCAACGCCAATGCGGGGGAACAAACGGGGGAGCGAAACGATATTTCAAAAAGTGAAACATAGTATTCATGAGGGCTGCAGGCCAGCATTCAAGCGGTTTCACACAACAGGAAGTCCGTGTAATGGGCAGACCATGGAGTACGGACAACAGGCGCAAATCAGTTATGAATTGATTGAACAGTTCAGCCGGCCGAGTATTTCGTCTACCCAAGGCGCGGTGTAGGCGCCAGAGCGAATTTGCTTCATCAAAGCAGCTTCCAGCGCACCTTTGGCGATCGCGGCGGCGTATAGCGCTTCTGCCTGATCGTAGGGGACACACAAAAAGCCATCGTCATCACCAATCATCAGGTCGCCAGGCTCAATGACCATTCCGTTGATCGCAATTGAGGTGTTGATTTCTCCAGGCCCGTCTCTGTAGGGGCCCCGGTGCGTCACGCCTGCGGCAAATACGGGAAAGTCACTTTCTTTTAAGGCTGCAGCATCGCGCACTGCACCGTAGATCACCATCCCCGCGAGCTTGCGTTGCCTCCCGACGCTGGTCATGATCTCACCCACGAGCGCGTTGGTAAGGTCTCCGCCGCCGTCGACCACAATGACGTCACCGG
>JAYWBS010000022.1:0-7934 GCA_043781295.1 Polaromonas sp. | reverse complement strand
TATCAAACGTCAATGTTGGCAGCGCGCAGCGCGTTGGTTTCAATGAAGATGCGGCGCGGCTCTACCTCGTCGCCCATCAGCATGGTAAACACGCGGTCGGCTTCAATCGCGTCGTCGATCTGCACACGCAGCAGGCGGCGCACTGTTGGGTCCATGGTGGTTTCCCACAGCTGGGCGGGGTTCATCTCGCCCAGGCCTTTGTAGCGCTGGCGGGCGGTGGCGTTCTCGGCCTGGCCTATCAGCCACACCATCGCCTGACGGAAGTCGTTTACTTTTTCTTCTTTCTGGCGCTCGCCTTCACCGCGCATGACTTTAGCGCCTTCGCCCATCAGGTCTTTGAACGTGGCAGCGGCGTCGGCCAGCATGGCGTAGTCCGCACCGTGTACAAAGTCTTGCGTCAGCACACTGCTTTTAACGTTGCCATGGTGGCGGCGGCTGATACGCAAAATGGGTTTGTCAGTACGCACATCAAACTCACCCGCCACTTCAGCGGTGGGTAAAAACTGTTGCAGCGCAGCGGCTGATACTTCAGCATCCGCCACGGTGTCCAGGTTCAAGTGCACGCCATCGGCAATGGCCTTGAGGGCTTCCGCATCCATAAAACCGCGCAGGCGGGCAACCACCGACTCAGCCAGCTGGTGCTTGCGCGCCAGCTCGGCCAGCGTGTCGCCAGTCAGCACAGCGCTGCCTTCACCACCAGTTTGTACCGACGCGTCTTTGAGCGCAATACGCAGCAAAAAGGTGTCTAGCGCACTGGTGTCTTTCAGGTACTGCTCTTCCTTGCCCGCCTTGACCTTGTACAGCGGCGGCTGGGCAATGTAGATGTGGCCACGCTCAACCAGCTCTGGCATCTGGCGGTAAAAGAACGTGAGCAGAAGCGTGCGGATGTGCGCACCGTCAACGTCAGCATCGGTCATGATAATGATGCGGTGATAGCGCAGCTTAGCCACATTGAAGTCATCGCTGCCGGTGGTACCGCCAGCCTTGCCGATGCCGGTGCCCAGTGCGGTAATGAGCGTCAAAATTTCGTTGCTGGTCAACAGCTTTTCATAGCGCGCTTTTTCAACGTTCAAAATCTTGCCGCGCAGCGGCAAAATCGCCTGAAATTTACGGTCGCGGCCCTGCTTGGCAGAGCCACCTGCGGAGTCACCCTCGACCAGGTAAATCTCGCACATCGCAGGGTCTTTTTCCTGGCAGTCCGCCAGCTTGCCGGGCAGGCCCATGCCGTCGAGCACGCCTTTGCGGCGCGTCATGTCGCGCGCTTTGCGGGCGGCTTCACGGGCGCGCGCGGCTTCAATGATTTTGCCGACAATGATCTTGGCGTCGGCCGGGCGCTCTTGCAGGTAGTCGTGCAGCAGTTTGCTGACGATGTCTTCGACCGGGCCGCGCACTTCGCTTGACACGAGTTTGTCTTTGGTCTGGCTGCTGAATTTTGGCTCAGGCACCTTCACGCTCAGCACGCAGCACAAGCCTTCGCGCATGTCGTCGCCCGTCACTTCAACTTTTGCTTTTTTGGCAATCTCGCTGTCGTCAATGTATTTGTTGATGACGCGGGTCATGGCAGCGCGCAAGCCGGTCAAGTGCGTGCCGCCATCACGCTGCGGAATGTTGTTGGTAAAGCAAAGCACCTGCTCGCTGTAGCCGCTGTTCCATTGCATGGCCACTTCAACGCCAATGTTGGTCCCCTGGTCGCTTTGGCGGTCGCCCATGGCGGCAAACACGTTGGGGTTCAAGACGGTTTTGCCTTTGTTGATGAAATCAACAAAACCTTTTACGCCGCCAGCGCCTGCAAAGTCGTCTTCCTTGCCGGTGCGCTCGTCTTTCAGGCGAATTTTTACGCCGTTGTTCAAAAAACTCAGCTCACGCAGGCGCTTGCTCAAAATCTCGTAATGGAAGTCCGAGTTGGTTTGAAAAATATCCAGGTCAGGTAAAAAGTGCACTTCTGTGCCGCGCTTGTCAGTGTCGCCCATGATTTTCATCGGCGACACCTCAACGCCATTGACGTTTTCAATGATGCGGTTTTGCACAAAACCTTTTGAAAACTCCATGACATGGACTTTGCCGTCACGGCGAATCGTCAGGCGCAGCATTTTGCTGAGTGCGTTCACGCAGCTCACGCCCACGCCGTGCAGACCGCCTGACACCTTGTAGCTGTTCTGGTTGAACTTGCCGCCTGCATGCAGTTCGGTCAACGCAATTTCAGCCGCAGAGCGCTTGGGCTCGTGCTTGTCGTCCATCTTGACCCCGGTGGGTATGCCGCGCCCGTTGTCTGTCACGCTGACTGAGTTGTCGCTGTGAATAGTGACAACGATGTCATCACAATGGCCCGCCAATGATTCGTCAATCGAGTTGTCGACCACCTCAAATACCAAGTGGTGCAAGCCCGTGCCGTCAGACGTATCGCCAATGTACATACCAGGGCGCTTGCGAACGGCCTCCAGACCTTCAAGAATCTGAATCGAGCCTTCACCATAGGCTTCGGATGCACCGGCCTGGTTGGTGTCAATCTTGGGCTGAAAGTTGGAGCTTTCTTCGCCTACAGCGCCGTCGTTCACGTTGACCAAAGCATCGTTGTTCACGTGCTCAGGGGTGGTGTCTAGCGGGTCTTTTGGCTTGTTTTCTTCGGTCATAACTGTCTTATCTCGCGGTTTCTTCAATCTCTTGAAAGACTAAACCCGCTGCTTGTGAATATTTGCAGCGGGTTTGTTTTCGGGGCTTAGCTTGTTGAAAACTTAAATTCGCATGGGCATCACAACGTATTTGAAGGCGGCGTTGTCGGGAATGGTCAGCAGTGCAGAACTGTTGGAATCAGCCAGTTCCATCTTCACCATGTCCTGGTCCATATTGGCCAGTGCATCAATGAGGTAAGTGACGTTAAAACCAATTTCAATCGCCTCACCTGCATAGTCAATGTCCAGCTCATCAACCGCTTCTTCCTGCTCGGCGTTGTTTGAAGCAACACGCAGCGTCCCGGGCTCGATGTTCAAGCGCACACCCTTGAATTTTTCACTCGTCAAAATGGCTGTGCGCTGCAAGCTGGCCAGCAAAGGCACACGGCCCAGGGTGATGATATTTTTGTGGTTTTTGGGAATCACGCGGTTGTAATCCGGGAATTTACCTTCGACCAGCTTGGTCACAAACTCCATGCCGTCAAAGCTGAACTTGGCCTGGTTACCGGCGAATTGCATTTCAATCGCGCCTTCTTTGTCGCTCAGCAGGCGCTGCATCTCCAGCACCGTCTTGCGCGGCAAAATAACTTCCTGCTTCGGGACTTCAACATCCAGCGTGGCAGAAGAAAAAGCCAGGCGGTGACCATCAGTGGCCACCAGGCTGAGCTGCTTGCCTTCAGCCACAAATAAAATACCGTTCAAGTAGTAGCGAATGTCATGCACCGCCATGGCAAATGAAACCTGATTCAACAGCTCTTTCAAGACCTTTTGCGGTACCGAGAAGGCCGGGCCAAAGTTGGCGGCTTCCTGGACCAGCGGAAAGTCTTCAGCGGGCAACGTCTGCAACGTGAAGCGGCTTTTGCCACCTTTCAAAATCAGCTTGCTCTGCGCTGACTCGAGCGACACCGTCTGGTCGCTTGGCATGGAACGCAAAATATCAATCAGCTTGCGTGCACCAACGGTGGTTGTGAAATTACCCGCATCACCATCCAGCTCGGCAGTTGTGCGGATTTGAATTTCCAGATCACTGGTAGTCAATTGCAGTTGCGAGCCCGTCTTGCGAATCAGCACATTGGCAAGGATCGGCAAGGTGTGCCTGCGTTCAACAATGCCTGCTACAGATTGCAGCACTGACAAAACTTTATCTTGGGTGGCTTTCAGAACGATCATGTCTTCCTCTTTTTGTTTCTGTTTAATTCTTTAATTCAAATTAGTAGTAGTAGTAAGGGAGGTGCTTTTCTGTGAACAACGCTATTTTCCCTTTTTTAATCATGTACTTGGACATTGTTTAACCTTGTGTTCCAGAGACCTGCAACTGTGACCCTGCATATGAATAACTTTGGCTTGATGGCTTTTTCTGTGGATAACTACCCAGTTGTGCAAAAGTTATACCCAAAGTTGTTACTTGCGTTGTTTTCAGCATATTTGGTGGCTGTTTAGCCTTTTAAGGTTTGTTCCAGCACATGCAGTTGCTGATTGAGCTCGGTCATCTGTTGGCGCTCGGCTGACATTTTGCGTACGGCATGCAGCACGGTGGTGTGGTCGCGGCCACCAAACAGCTCACCAATTTCAGGCAGGCTCTTCTGGGTTAATTCTTTGGCCAGGTACATGGCAATCTGGCGTGGCCGGGCAATACTCGCCGGGCGTTTTTTGGAATACATGTCGGCGACTTTGATCTTGTAATAGTCGGCAACGGTTTTCTGAATGTTTTCAACCGAAATCTGGCGGTTTTGAATCGACAGCAAATCGCGCAGTGCCTCGCGTGCCAGCTGAATGGAGATTTCTTTCTGGTTAAAGCGTGAATAAGCCAGAATTTTACGCAAAGCGCCTTCCAGCTCGCGCACATTGGAGCGGACATTTTTGGCCACAAAAAACGCGACTTCTTCAGGCATGACAGCAAGCTCTGCCTCCGCCTTGCGAATCAGGATGGCGACGCGCATTTCCAGCTCAGGCGGCTCAATGGCCACTGTCAGGCCGGAGTCAAAACGCGACACCAGGCGCTCGTGGATGTCCGTCAGGCCCTTGGGATAAGTGTCGCTGGTCATCACAATGTGTGATTTTTTGGTCAGCAGCGCTTCAAACGCATTGAAGAACTCTTCTTGCGTGCGGTCCTTGTTGGCAAAAAACTGGACGTCATCGATCAGTAATAAATCAAGCGAGTGGTAACGCTCTTTGAACTCGTCAAAAGTCTTGCGCTGATAAGCTTTAACCACATCCGATACAAATTGCTCGGCATGGATGTAGAGAACTTTGGCGGCAGGGTTGTCGGCCAGCAGTTTGTTGCCAATGGCGTGCATCAGGTGCGTCTTGCCTAGGCCCACACCACCATAAATAAAAAGCGGGTTGTATAACTGTCCCAGGCTACTGGCCACATGCATGGCGGCGGCGCGGCCCATACGGTTGGCTGTGCCTTCAATCAGGGTGTCAAATGTCAGCGCGGTGTTGAGCCGATTTTTAAACGGCGCACCAGCAATTTCTTCGGCAACCCCCAGGCCGGCGGGTTCTGGAATACCAGAGCCTTCAAAACTGCGCGTTAATGTCGTTGATTTGGGAGGTGCTTCACGCGGAGCGAGCGCTAACTCAAGTGGTATGTTGTGGCCGGAAACCTTTTCAAGCAGCGCAGCGATGCGGGCCGCGTACTGTGCGCGAATCCAGTCGAGCTTGAAGCGGTTGCCAACCTGAATGGTAACTTTAGAAAGGTCTTCAGCAACATCGGCGGCCAATGGCCGAATCCAGGTGTTGAACTGTTGCTCGGGCAGTTCCTGGGCAAGGTGGTCGACACAGGTCTGCCATAAGCCGTGGCTTAAATTGATGGCTGATGCGTCACTCATGGCTGGCGGCGCTGGCTTGACAGACGATCTGCTCTTGCGGATAAAAATTGTGGATATTCTTCATTTTGAGCACCCCTGATTGTAGCCTTTCAGGAGAGTTATCCACACTTTAAATACTCAGTGTTTCAACCTATGTTGCGCCCTCATGAGCGCCGCCCGGTTTGTACAGGCGCAATCTCAGTCATCACAGTAAATAAGCAGTCTAACTTGTTGCCATGCTTGATTAATCTGCGATAATCATGGGTTTCCCTGATACATGGTTAGCATTTACCTACCAGGTAGGCAGTCAATGACGGGAGATTAGTGAGCAAGTCCAGGTGTTAAATCTCCTGGACTTTTTGAAGCAAGCAGCTGGATAAATCATGAAACGCACATACCAACCCTCCAAAGTCAAGCGCGCACGTACGCACGGTTTCCTCACCCGCATGAAAACGCGTGGTGGTCGTGCCGTGATTGCTGCACGCCGCGCCAAGGGCCGCAAACGCCTGGCCGTATAAGTTCAAGCACGCGCTGCTTGAATAGCCTGACCAGGCATTGGGCCACGCGGGCTTTGCGGTTCTCAAGCTGCATGAACCCTATTGACGCAGCACGTGATGCAACGGCTAAAGACAAGACCACAATTTCAGGCGGTGCTGGCAGGTAAGCTGGCAGCAAAAACCGGGCATTTTGCCTTGCATCGCCATGAAATCGACCCCGCTTCCCCTGCACCGTTTCCGGTCAATGGCACCTGGATCGGTGCCATGGTACCCAAGCGCTGGGCAAAACGGGCGGTCACCCGCAACGCCATCAAAAGGCAAATTTATACCGTGAGCGCCAGCCTGACAGATCAATTTCCCCAAGCGGCCTTTTTGGTCCGCTTGCGGCGTGGCTTTTCCCGTGAGGTTTTTGTCAGCGCCACATCAACCGATCTGAAAGAAGCCGTGCGTTCTGAACTTCAGGCCTTGATGCAGGCGGGCCTGGCCCCCAACTAGCCGCATGAAAAAACTTCTGCGCACCGTTTTTCACCTGCCCCAACAAATGTTGATGGGCGTGGTCAAGGCTTACCGTTTGCTGCTTAGCCCTTGGCTGGGCAGTGCGTGCCGCTTTGAGCCTACCTGCTCGGCGTATTCCCTGCAGGCGTTGCAGCAGCACGGCGCAATGGCAGGCAGTTATTTAACGCTGTATCGCCTGGTGCGTTGCCAGCCGTGGTGCGACGGTGGTCACGACCCCGTGCCAGCCCAACGTACCTCATTTTTTACCCGTCTGGTCACACCCGTGACCTCCATTTCCTCTACAAAGAAGCCGTCATGAACGACATCCGCCGCACCATTTTGTGGGTGATTTTTGGTTTTTCCATGGTCCTGTTGTGGGACCAATGGCAGGTTTTCAATGGGCAGAAGCCAACCTTTTTCCCCGGCGCAACCAGCACGGCCAAGACGGCAGCACCGTTAGTACCGGCCTCGTCTTCTGTACCCACGGGTAGTCCATCTGCGACCCCGGTTGTTGCTGGCAACGCGGCTGCCTCAGCGGTTCCGGGTGGCGCTCCTGCCGCAGCACCACTGGCCAGCAAAGAGCGTCTGGTGGTCAGCACAGACGTGTTCACGCTGACGTTTGACACCGAAGGCGGCTCGCTGGTTCGATCATCGTTCAATAAATTCAAGGATGCGACCGACAAGAACAGCGGTTTTGTTTTGCTGGACGAAAGCGGCAGCCGCGTTTATGTAGCGCAAACGGGCTTGATTGCTGGTGCTGGCGGCGCGGCCTTGCCCACGCACAAGACATTAATGACAGCGGTGCCCGGCGAACGCACGCTTAAAGAGGGGCAAAACGAGCTGGTGGTGAAGTTTGAATCACCTGAAGTGGGCGGCGTCAAGCTGGTCAAAACCTATACCCTCAAGCGCGGCGCTTATGACATTGCTGTACGCCACGAGGTCATCAACAGCGGTAGCACGGCCGTGTCACCGCAGCTTTATTTGCAGCTGGTGCGTGATGGCAATCCACCCCTGGGTGAGTCTTCGTTTTACTCCACCTTCACCGGCCCGGCGGTGTACACCGAAGCCAAGAAATACCAGAAGGTTGAATTCAAGAACATCGAAAAAGGCAGTGTCGATGTTGAAAAGCAAGCCACCAATGGTTACGTGGCCATGGTGCAGCACTACTTTGCATCAGCCTGGTTGTTGGGTGACGGCGTCAAGCGTGACCTGTTTGAACGCAAGGTTGACAACAACCTGTACGCGGTCGGCATGATCACGCCGCTGGACACCATTGCCGCAGGCAGCAGCAAAGCCGTCGATGCCAGGTTCTTTGTCGGCCCGCAGGAAGAAAAAACACTTGAAGCACTGGCCCCCGGCCTGGAGCTGGTCAAAGACTACGGCTGGCTGACGATTTTGGCCAAGCCGCTGTATTGGCTGCTCGACAAACTGCACGGCTTTATTCAAAACTGGGGCTGGTCCAT
>JAYWBS010000021.1:0-2581 GCA_043781295.1 Polaromonas sp. | reverse complement strand
CGGCCAGCTTGAGCACGCGGTGCGCAATGACGGGTGAAAGTACGGCGCCGGTCGGGTTATGAAAAACCGAATTGGTAATGTACAAACGTGGCTTGTAGCGCCCCAGCAAGTCGGCCATTGCCTGCACATCAGGCCCTTGCCCGGTATAGGGAACGGCAACCAGTTGCACCCGATGGGCGCGCAGCAGCGCCTGAAAGTTAAAGTACCCAGGGTCGTCTATCAGCACCGTGTCGCCCGGCTCCAGCAGAAAACGACAGATCAGATCGATGGCCTGCGTGCCGGAATCAGTCAGAATAATCTGGCGGGCAGAGGCCATCACGCCGCGCTCACCCATGCGTCGACTGATCAGTTCGCGCAACGCCAGGTGACCATACGGATGTCCGTATTCCAGCAGGCTGTCATTCGGTTCTCTTGCCAGCCGACGCAAGGCACGGCGCATTTCTTCTTGCGGCAACCATGAAGCGGGTAACCAGCCACAGCCTGGCTTGAGCATGTCGCCATCGGCTTCAAGTGACTGGCGAATAACCCAGAGCGGATCAATGCTGCGGTCTTTCGTTGCGCCCACACTGGCCAGTGACAAGGGAGGCAGGTGGCCGCTTACATAAAACCCCGAGCCCCGCTTCGCGGTGATTACGCCGTCGGCAGCCAATCTGTCATAGGCTTCCACGATGGTATTTTTTGCAACGTCCAGACGCTCAGCCATCCGCCTGATGGACGGCAACCGTTCACCCGGCACCAGTACGCGCGCGGCCAGCTGTTCGTTTATCTGCTGCATCACTGCATTTACGCGAGTGCCGTCCCGTGGCTCAGCTTTACTTCCCATCATTTGTACCCATATAATTTACAGACAGTATCTTTGAATTGTACCCATCCGTCTCTGTTGGTTCCAGTAGTTTCACGAGATGATGCCGCCTCACCTTACAACAAGCGGCGGTCTAAACATGGAACTCAAGGGATGGAGCAGCGGCATACTGGGCGTGCTTATTTTTAGCGGCACGTTACCAGCCACACGCGTGGCAGTGGCCACGTTCGATCCCATTTTTTTCACCCTGGCGCGGGCAGCACTTGCAGGAGTGATTGCAGCCGTCATCCTGTTTCTGATGCGCCAGTCACGGCCTGCGCGCAGTGACTACAACGCGTTGCTGGTGGTCGCGCTGGGTGTGGTGGTTGGTTTCCCGCTTCTGGTTGCACTGGCGCTGCGCCACGTCAGTGCTGCGCATGCCACTGTGTTTGTCGGGCTCCTGCCGTTGATGACCGTGATCTTCAGCGTACTGCGCGGTGGCGAAAACCCGCGCAAAATATTCTGGCTCTTCTCAGTCATAGGCAGCCTTGTTGTAGCTGGTTTTGCACTGGGGCAAGGTATACAGGTTTCACTATTCGATGATCTCATCATGCTCGTTGCGGTCATCATGTGCGGCATGGGCTATGCCGAAGGCGCACGTCTGGCAAAGCATCTGGGCGGCTGGCAGGTCATTTGCTGGGCACTGGTCATCGCACTCCCCCTGATGCTGCCCTTAAGTTTGTGGACACTCCCCGACAACCTGCAACAAGCGACCTGGCCAGCATGGCTGAGCCTCGGCTACGTGACACTGTTCAGCATGTTGATCGGCTTTTTCTTCTGGTATCAAGGCCTCGCGCTTGGCGGTGTCGCCTCTGTCAGCCAGCTACAACTGTTGCAACCATTTTTTGGCTTTGGTCTCGCAGCGCTGTTGCTGGGTGAACATGTCAGCACCAACATGATCACCTCGGCAGTAGCCGTGGCACTTTGTGTGGCAGGTGCAAAACGTTTTGCAAAAGGGCCAGATACTTTCAGGACGTAAATTCCGAAGTAAAAATATTCCCGGAGAAATTATTGATGTGTTGCAGTCGACTCAGCAAAACCCCTCACCAACTCTGCCAGTATTTTTAACCCTGCCTCTGCTTGTGCTTCGCTCGCATGGCTGAAGTTGAGTCGCAATTGCCCGCTGCTTTCCACCTCCACCGGCATAAAAGGCTCACCCGGCATAAAGGCCACGCCCGCTTCAATCGCCTTGGGCAAAAGCTGGCGCGTATCGATGCGGCGCTTGAGCGTGAGCCAGAAAAACAGCCCGCCGGGCGGCGTATGCCAACTGGCCAGGTCGTCAAAGTGGCGGCGTAGTGCGGCTTCAAATGCATCGCGACGCGCATGGTAATGTTGCGCCAACTCAATCAAACGATGATCCCGCCCCGTATCGTTTAATTGCTGCAATACCAGCCACTGGCTAATGCGGTTACTGTGCAGATCAGCGGCTTGCTTGAGTCTTGTCAGAAATGGCAGCAGCTGTGGCGAAGCAACCAGATAACCCAGACGCAAACCAGGTGCCAGGCTCTTTGAAAATGAACCTTGATATATCCATGGTGCATGTTGCAATAGCGTGCATACCGGCGTGCGTTCACAGGGATCATAGACCAGATCACGATAGGGATCGTCCTCAAACAAGGGCACATTGCCAGCGTCACAAGCGGCAGCCAGTGCTTGGCGCTGTTGCGCATCCAGGCAACGGCCGCTGGGATTTTGAAAAGTGGGAATAGCGTAGACAAAAGACGGCTTGTCGCGCCGGAA
>JAYWBS010000020.1:0-7959 GCA_043781295.1 Polaromonas sp. | reverse complement strand
TTTTATTGTCAGTTGCGACTGCGGCGCTGACCCGCAGTACACCTTTGAAGACCTGGCCAACCTCATGCGGCTGGCGCGTATTGATTTTGGCGCGGAGTTTGAACTCATCCAGCCTGATGCTGTACCTGCGCTGCTGCCCAATGCAAGTGCGTTGACACCCTACTTTGCGCTTAAAGAGTCTGATCTGGGGAACTCAGAAAAATCGCCACACGGGCAAGATCAAAAATGCGCCTTGCTCTATCGTGTTCGCTACGCCACCAGTCGGGAGGGTGAGCCTGCCGAAAGCATTTTGCTGGTGCTCAAACCGCGCCTGGTGGCTTGCGCGCCGCTGGATTTATTTGAATACCAGTCAAAGAACCCCTCGTTCCCGCAGCAAACCACCTTTGATCAATTTTTTGACGAAGCGCAGTGGGAGAGCTATCGCAAGCTGGGCGTGATGATCGGGTCACGCATATTTCCGGCTTGATTTCATTTCAACAATACTGCAACCAGAGAAGGATTTCATCATGTCAAGTCTCGTAATCTATGGCAATGAATTTTCCGGACAGATCGACAATGGTCTTGCGCCAGAGTCTTTCAAATACCGATTTCTGGTTGAGGGCGACTCATGGATGGACCGCAGCGCCATGTTTCATACATCACTGCTGCAAAGCCTGGCACCCGAGATGGATGCAAACCATGAGTCTGCACTGTTCATCAATATCGCCATGTTTGGCGACACCATGCGGCGTATGGGTCAAAGCAGCAACAGTGACTTTGTGCAATGGATAAACACAAGCTTTGGCAATTGGAAGTTTGACGGCCTCTTGCTCAGCGCAGGCGGCAACGACTTCATTGACGCAGCGCGTGACCCAGCTGCCGGCAA
The DNA here is from genome assembly GCA_043781295.1 of Polaromonas sp. GTDB lineage: Bacteria > Pseudomonadota > Gammaproteobacteria > Burkholderiales > Burkholderiaceae_C > Polaromonas. The sequence goes on along the minus strand of JAYWBS010000020.1, from coordinate 7,094 downwards.
AGGAATATTGAAGAACCTGGCCGGGCAGCCCGTGCCCGCCCAGGGTCGCGATTGCCTGGATGCTGCTGCCGTAGCGACGCTGGTCACCCAGTGGCTGAATCCAAACTTCACGGCGCTGTACCAGGTCGTCCAGTCAAGTGGGCTAAAAAACATGCCCATTTTTCTGAACAGCTACGACACCCCAACGGCGCGTGATGCGCCGGTATTTAAAGGCGGTCGCTCATGGCTTTGCGAGTCGTACACAAAAAACCAGATTCCACCAGCGCTTTGGCCTGACCTGACCGACGCCATCTTCAAGGCCGTGATCGCCACGGTAGATGGCTGGGCTGCAGGGCGCAATAACGTTCATGTCGTGCCAACCACCGGGACGCTGATTGCCGCGCGGCCCGGCACAACTGAAAGCAACGGCGATTGGTTGAACGAGATACACCCCAATCAAGCGGGCTGGAAAAAGATCGCCAGGGTTTGGCGAACCAGCATCAAGCAGGTGTTTCCCTGATGCTCGCCTGATGTTTTGATGCTGTAAATCCGAGGAATTTTCATACTCAAAATCACCCGCTAGCCCACATGAATTCTGGGTTTCTCATAGGCAGCTAGTTAGCAAGACTTTCACGCGAGCCTTCACGCGGGAAAGTCACTACATGGTCCACCTCCGCGCGTATGCCAATCCATTCGCCCAGCGCATGGTCATGGTGTGACGGCACATGCGCCACCACCGCCTCGCCTGTGGCCAGCCGCAGTGTGTACAAAAACTCAGAGCCACGAAACGCCTTGCGCACAATTTGCGCTTTGACGGGTGCGTTGTCGTCATGCACGATGTCGTCGGCGCGCAGCAGCACGTCGCACAAGCCGTTTTCATAGGCACTGGGTACAGGGCACTCCTGTAAATCGGTCAGGTCGCCCAGCGCGGTACTGACCACCACGCCACCTGTGTGCTGCTCAATGCGCGCTGGCGCAAATACGCCGTGGCCAATAAAGTCGGCTACAAAACGCGTGGCGGGGCGATGGTACAGCGCATAAGCATCGTCCCACTGGTGCAGCTTGCCACGCTCCATCACGCCGATGCGGTCACCAATCGCAAACGCTTCCAGTTGGTCGTGCGTGACGAACAGTGCTGTTGCACCAGCAGCTTTTAAAATCCCGCGCACCTCGTGGGCCAGACGCTCACGCAGGTCCACATCCAGATTTGAAAACGGCTCGTCAAGCAGCAGCAGGCGAGGGCTGGGTGCCAAAGCCCGAGCCAGTGCCACGCGTTGTTGCTGACCACCAGACAGCTCATGCGGAAAGCGTTTGCCTGCGGTGGGCATGCCGACCAGCTCCAGCACTTCAGCCACGCGGTGCGTTCGCTGTTTCGATGGCAGATGCGCAATACCAAAAGCCACGTTGCGCGCCACGTCCAGATGCGGGAAGAGGGCGTAGTCCTGAAACACCATGCCCATGTGGCGCTGTTCGGCGGGGATGTGTACCTCTGCACTGCTGATGACTTGCGGCCCCAGCGTGATGCTGCCGCTGTGCGCCCGCTCCAGCCCGGCCACAGCTCTCAAAAGCGTCGTTTTACCGCAGCCTGACGGGCCAATCAGCACACCGATCTCGCCTGTCTGCAAGGTGAACGACACGCCATCGACCGCTGCGTTGGCGCGGCCTGTGTAGCGCACAGCCAGATTGGAGATTTGCAAAAACATATGCAAATATTGTAGATGCTTACAATTCTCATTTGCATTTTGCTTGGCTTTTCAACCTGATACGCATGCGTCGATTTTCATTTTTCTCTTTGGTGTTGCTCCTGCTGGTCGGCGTGCTCATGCTTCCGGTACTTAGCGTTGCCATGTCCTGGGTGCAATTTGACAACGTCGCCAGTACCATCCTGCGCGAGATGGCGCAAACCGTGTTGCCTGACTACGCCCTTACCTCGCTGCTGCTGTGCGTCAGCGTGGCGCTGGGTGTGGGGTTTGTCGGTATGGCGACGGCCAGTGCTGTCACGTTGTTTGAATTTCCGGGTCGGCGCATTTTTGAATGGGCACTGCTGCTGCCGCTGGCCATGCCTGCCTATGTGGTTGCCTACGCCTATACCGATTTTTTGCAATACGCCGGGCCCCTGCAAACGTGGCTGCGTGAATCGTTTGGCTTGCAGGGCAGGGTGCTGCCCGAGGTACGCAGTTTGAAGGGTGCGGTGCTGGTGTTTACCGTGGCCTTATACCCCTATGTTTATTTGCTGGCACGCGCTGCGCTGGCTGAGCGTGCGGTGCATTTGATGGAAGCTGCCCGCCTGCTGGGCGCGCCACTGTCACGCCGCATCCGTGAAGTGGCTTTACCGCTGGCCCGCCCCGCCGTGGCGGCAGGTGTGGCGCTGGCCCTGATGGAAACGCTGGCTGACTACGGTGTGGCCAGCTACTTTGGCATTCAGACGTTTACCGCTGGCATTTACAAAGCCTGGTTGGCGATGGACAACCGCATCGCTGCTGCGCAACTGGCCACCGTGCTGTTGGTGGTGGTAGCCGCGCTCTTGAGAATTGAGCACGCCGCGCAAAAGCGCATGCGCTTTGTCAGCAACCGGGGCGGCGCATCGAACGCGGCAGACGCGGCGCCGATACCGTTGCCAGGCCCGCGCGCCGCGCTGGCCTGGCTGGTTTGCGCTGTGCCGATTGCGCTGGGCTTTGTGTTGCCCGTACTCTTCATGCTGCGCCCGCTGGTGCAAGGCTGGGGCACGCTGCCGTGGGCGCAGTTTGGCGGCTGGGCGCTCAGTAGCATCTGGCTGGCGGTCTTAAGCGCTGTACTGGCGACATTGCTGGCCGTGTTGCTGAGTTTTGCTGTGCGCAGCCGCCCGTCCAGCTTGAGCCGCGGTACAGCGCAACTGGCCAGCCTGGGCTATGCCGTGCCCGGCGCGGTGATTGTGGTGGGCTTGCTCATCCCCGTGGGCTGGCTGCAAAGCACAGCGCCTGATTTGAAAGCAGGCTACTGGGTCACGGCCACGGTGCTGGGCATTGTGTGGGCTTACCTGGTGCGCTTTAGCGCTGTGGCCTTGCAGTCGGTGCAAAGCGGCTACACCCGCATTCCGGGCAGCCTGGACGACAGCGCCCGCATGCTGGGCACCACCGGCCTTGGCCTGCTGCGCCGCGTGCACTGGCCGCTGCTCAAACGCTCGGTTGCCGTGGCGGCGCTGCTGGTATTTGTTGACGTGATGAAAGAGCTGCCCGCCACCCTGGTGCTGCGGCCCTTCAACAGCGACACCCTGGCCGTGGTGGCCTACCAGCTGGCGCGTGACGAGCGCCTGGGCGAGGCGGCGCTGCCCGCGCTGGCGCTGGTGCTGGTCGGGCTGCTGCCCGTCATGTTGCTAAGCTGGACATTGCGCTCAAAATAATCCGTAGGCTTGTGCCTACGTTCATGGCATGCACGCGCCTACTGTGGGCTGCCATGCCTCAACTTATCTTTATTGTGTCCCGGCTCATGTATTAAACAAGGTCGGATTCATCAACACTTTGAGGAGAAACACCATGAACCAAGACACAGTAGAAGGCCGTTGGCTGCAATTCAAAGGCAAAGTCAAAGAGCAGTGGGGCAAACTCACCGACGACGACCTTGACATCATTGCAGGCAAGCGCGACCAGCTGCTGGGCAAGATTCAAGAGCGCCATGGCATCACTGAAGAGGAAGCCGAAAAGCAGGTGGTTGCCTGGCATAAAAGGAACCCGACCGACTTTTTTGAGCGCTATTAAGCCGTCCGTATTTTGATAGCCATTTTTTCCAAAACATAACATCCATTACCCTTCCGAAAGATTCCCATGAAAACCAAACTTTTAATGCTCACCATTGCCTTGTCATATGCTTTTGCAGGTGGTGCCATGGCCATGACCAAGGTCGAATACAAAGCCCAGAAAGACACGATCTCCAGCCAGTACAAAGTGGCCAAAGACAAATGCGGCAGCTTGAAAGCCAACGCCAAAGACATCTGCATGTCTGAAGCCAAAGGCACAGAAAAAGTAGCCAAAGCCGACCTGGAAGCCCTGTACGAGCCTAGTGCCCGCCACACTAAAAAAGCTGCCATGGTCAAAGCCGATACCGCTTACGACACCGCCAAGGAAAAGTGTGATGATCTGTCCGGCAACGCTAAAGATGTCTGCGTCAAGGATGCCAAAGTCATATATGTCAAAGCCAAAGACGACGCCAAAATCGCCAAGGTTGCCATGGACACCAGCAAAACAAAATCGGACAAGATGGCCGATGTTAAAAAAGACGCAGCTTCTGACGAAAAAGAAGCCATGTACAAAGCAGCCAAAGAGCGTTGCGACATACTGGCTGGCGTATCCAAAGAAACCTGCCAAAACGATGCCAAGGTTAAATTTGGCATGAAATAGAGGCTGTCTAGCGCCTTCAAGGGTCATGTAACCCAGGCGCTTGATGTTTAACCCGGTATTGCCTACAGTAAGGCATGAGCCCTGTAGCACGCGTTAAACCAGAAGACTTTTTTACACCTGATGAATGGCTGCTCTTGAGCGGTCGTTCGTCATTCAAAGGGTTAGCACTGCTTGCGCACTGCTGGCTGGTGATAGGCCTTGCCATTGCGGTGGGCGTTACCTGGCCCCTGACCATTCCGCTCATGGTGATGGTGGTGGGTACCCGGCAATTGGGTCTGTTTATTTTGATGCATGATGCCGCGCATGGTCTGCTGCACTCCAACCGCCGCATCAATGACCAGGTAGCCTTGTGGTTAGGTGGCGCGGAGCTCAACATCTACCGGCCCTACCATTTGCAGCACCACCGCTTTGTGCAGCAAACTGCCGATCCTGACCTGGTGTTGTCGGCACCTTTTCCCATTTCTCGTGCGTCGCTGCGCCGCAAGATCGTGCGCGATTTAACTGGGCAAACCTTTGTCAAACAGCGTTTTGGCCCGTTGGCAGACAAGCTCAGGGCGCGTAAGCCCAATGAATCAGCATGGACGTTGATAGCGCTTGAAGCCAAAGCGCAGAAGGTTTTTCTCATCACCAACGGCATCGGTTTTGCGCTGTTTGCCGCTGCCGGGCTGTGGTGGGCGTGGCTGCTGATGTGGTTGCTGCCCATGGCCACCTGGCTGCCGCTGGTCAGCCGCCTGCGCAACATTGCCGAACACGCCCTGATTGTTGAAAACTCAACAGATCCGCTGCGCCACGCGCGCACCACGCACGCCAACTTTTTTGAACGCGCATTGATTGCCCCTTACTGGGTCAACTACCACTGCGAGCACCACATGTTTACCCATATCCCCTGCTGGCACTTGCCCATCGCTCACCGCTTGCTGGCCAGCAAAGGCGTGACGCAGCGCATGGAAGTCCAACCGGGTTACCGCGCCGTGCTGCTGCTAGCCACCAGCGCTTGATTCCAATTCCCAATAAAAACGATAACTGCGTTGCTTCACCTTGCCGTGCTACAGCACTGTCTGCGGCTTCGCGCCTTGTTCTCGCTTCTATTGGAAATCGGAATAAGGCTTTCAAGTACCGGTAAAAACGGGCTTGCGCCGCTCGGTGAAGGCCGTCACGCCTTCTTGCGCGTCTCTGGAGCTCGCAACACGGGCCAGCGTCAATGCTTCGTCTTCCAGCTGCGCTTCAAGCTGAATACCGGCTGCTCTCAGGAACAGACGCTTGATCTCGCTATAGGCAACTGTTGGTCCCTCAGCCAACGCATCAACCGTGGCAAGTGCTTCGCGCGCAAGGTTTGCATTGGGCACGATGCGGTCCACCAGGCCCGCGCGCTCAGCCTGTGTTGCCGATAAGGTTTCACCCAGCAGCTGAAAGCGCTTGGCGCGGGCGGGCCCCATGCGGTTAGTCAGCACGGCACTGGTTCCAGAATCGCAGCTAAAACCGATTTTTGAAAAAGCGGCCCCGAACTTCGCCGACTCCGAACAAACAACGATGTCGCAGCCCGCCATCAAGCCCAGCGCGCCACCCACAGCCATGCCCTGTACTTCAGCCACGATGGGCACCGGCAAATGCCAGAATCGTGCCAGACCCATGTGCAGGTCACTGGTCCAGCTGCGTACCAGCGAAGGCAGACTTGCTACCTGCTGGCGCAATGCCTTCAAGTCTCCGCCCACACTGAAATCGTCGCCTTCAGCACGCAGCAATACGGCACGCAAGCCGGGCATGTCGTAGAGCTGTAAAACCGCATGTTTGAAATCAACAACAAAATCGCTATCAATCGGGTTGCCGCGCGCACCTTGCGTCAGCGTCAAGGTTGCAAGGCCGTTGGGTGCCAGTTCCAGTTTGAGGGAGTTCATGCTTGCCTTTAATATATTTGAGTCAGATGTCACTCAGCATCGCCGGGGCAACCGCCCGATGAAAGCCGTTGAAGGGCAGACTACGTTCATGCGTGCGCAGCTCGTGTGTTTGCCGTGCGTTAGGCGTACCGCCGTCTACCCGAATGCAACTGCCGGTGATGTACGCCGCCGCTGGCGACAATAAAAACACGATGGCAGCAGAGACTTCGGCTTCGGTACCAAACCGGCACAGAGGTACTTTGGCAGCGTATTTCCGGATCTCAACTTGCGCTTCGGGCGTGTACCTGTCAAAACCGCTGGAGGCGATTCCGCCCGGTGCAACCGTATTCACCCGAACGCCTGATTCTGCCCATTCGCATGCTGCGCTTTCACTGAGCGTCAGCATGCCGCCACGCGCCGCGCCCGAGTGGCCAAAGTTCGGCCAGCCATGCCACATATCGGCAATGATGTTGACCATGGCCCCGCCGTTGTCCTTCATCCAGCGGTTGTAGACCTCGCGCATAAAAATAAAACCGCCCGTCAGGTTGTTGCGCACCACCGCTTCAAAGCCCTTGGTACTGATGGTGTTCAACGCCGCCCGGTACTGACCACCCGCGTTGTTGACCAATCCGTCAATTTTTCCGTGTATTGCCAATACCGCTTCAATACTGGCCGTGACCGCCGCCTCGTCGCGAATATCGCAAACCTGCAGGCTGACTTTGCCACCGTCTTCAACGATTTCAGCTTGAACCTGTTCCAGTTTTTCGGCGGTTCGCCCCATGATGACGACGCTGGCCCCCAGGCTGGCAAGCTCGTGCGCTGTGCAGCGGCCAATGCCGCTGCCACCGCCTGTGATGATGATGACTTT
>JAYWBS010000019.1:0-7963 GCA_043781295.1 Polaromonas sp. | reverse complement strand
CCTGGCCAAAAAAATTGGTAAACCAGACCAGGTTCTTCTGCTTTTTAATCAAGGCCAGGTAGTTGCCCAGCACTTTTGAAAATCGCAGGTCGAGTTGCGCACGCTCTACCGCCTCGCCTTTGTCCAGCGCAATCGATTCGCTGTATTCACGCACCCGCACCATGTGGTGGCGAAAGTCAGCCTCATAGCGTTGCTGCTCAAAATTAAGTTTGATCTGCGGTCGCCCGATGTAGTGGGTAATCACACTGCCCACCACGCAGTACAGCACCGCCATCCAGACCATGAAACCGGGGATGGTGTAGCTGCTGCCCCCGAGCGTGAAGGCAAATGCGCCTGACAGGGACCACAAAATACCGACAAAACTGATCAGCGTCACGACGGCGTTTAACAGGCCCATGCTCAGTGAAATGCTGTAGGTGGTGAACAGATTGATGTCTTCCTGAATGCGCTGGTCCGGGTTGTCGGAGGCGGCTTTCGGGTCACCGGAAAATCGCGCCAGCTCCAGGCTGTAAAACGAATGATCGGCGAGCCAGCGCTTTAAGTAGTGCGCCGTCATCCAGGCGCGCCAGCGAACTTCAAGCAACTGCGTCAGGTAAAACTTGTAGACCGCAATGATGATGAAGGCAAACGCCAGGTAGGTAAAGCGTGCCAGTTGCGCCCAGAAGACGGGCTGGTCCTTGTTTTGCAGCGCATCGTAAAACACGCGGTTCCAGTCATTGAGCAGCACCAGCATGTACACCGCTGCCAAATTCAGCACCACGATGGCGGCCAACAACGCGCGTGCTTTCCATTTGTCTTCAGACCGGAAGTAGGGCGCGGACAAGCCCCAGACGCGGCTGCCAAATTGCCTGAAGGCGCTGAGTTTGCCGGATATACCAGGAGCTGAATTCATGTCAGGTGCATTCACGGTAATTGATTGGACACACCACTGGCCACATGGCCTGCAGGCACGTGCTGGGCGGCGGCGTCGACGTGGCCGGTCTGGTCGTCAAAGAAAAAATCAGGCTCGAATTCACGCAAGAATTCGCCTTTGGCCAGGCCGCCTAAAAACATCGCTTCATCAACCTCGATGTTCCAGTCCATCAGGGTGCGCATGGCGCGGTCGGCGGTTGCCAGGCCGCGTGCTGTGACCAGCGCCGTGCGGATGCGCATGTGCGGCGTGCCCGCTTGCTGCAGGCCATGCAAGGCTTTGAGCAGCGGCATAAACGGGCCAGGCGGCAGCGGTTTACCGGCCAGCTTGCGCTCGTGTTTTTGAAACGCATCGAGCCCGTCTTTTTGGAATACCTTTTCGGCCTGGTCTGAAAACAGCACCGCATCGCCGTCAAAGGCAATGCGCACTTCGTTGGGGAAAGTGGTTTTGGCATGCGCCGCATGCGTGGCTACCGTGGCGGCGGCAAAACCCGCGTTGAGTGCCGCCCGCACGTCTTCGGGATTGGCCGATAAAAACAGATTGGCCTGTAGTGACTTGAGGTAGCTGTAAGGTGCCCGGCCCCGGGTGAACACGCCGCGCTCCAGCTGCAATTTATTCATGTCTGCGGAGCGGAAAATCCGCAGGCCCGACACCGGGTCATTGCGCGACAGCATGACGACTTCAACCCGCTTGATGTCTGTGTTGAAAGCCAGCAGCTTTTTAACCAGCGAGAAAGCCACGCCCGGCTTGGCGGGCTGTTCGAGCCGCTCAAACTGCAGCTTCATGTAGGCCCGGTCATCCGATTGTTCGAAAACGCGGTTTTCTTCTTCAAGATCAAACAACGCTCTGGAAGAGATGGCGACGACGAGTTGCCCGTCAAGGTTGGTGGCCATGGTATTTTTTCTCAGGGTTTGATCAGCAGTTTGCACCATTGTCCATAAGCTGGCGCATCAGTGGGCCATTGCATGGCGCTGGTGATGTGGCGAACGCCTTTGGCTATCAGCGTAGCAGCACGAATCACGCCTGCATGGGTTACCCACAGCGTGTCTTTTGTCGGGTCAAGTTCATCAAACGCGCTAGAGACTCTGGCCATCAACTGGGTGACGCTTTCACCCGTACCGCCAGCGCGATAGTTTGCAAAGTCTACAGTCCACGCGCTAAGGGCGGCTTTATCAATATCGGCCCAGGGGAGGCCTTCCCACTGCCCAAAGCGCATTTCTTGCAATTTACGGTCATTTTTTACCATTAAATCGGGCTGTAGCCCAATCAATTCGTGCGCGAGCAGCTCACATCTTTGTAGCGGTGAGGTGATGACGGTGATGCCCTTGGGTAGTACGTTTAACAGTTCTTTGGCGCAGGTTTGCGTGGCTTGTAGGTCGGCGGGCACATCCAGCTGGCCGTAGCAAATGCTTTTGTCGATGAACGGCTGGGCGTGCCGAACCAACCACAGTGTCATAACGTGATGGCCAAACCCAGATAAAAAGCAATCTCACACACCTGCTGGGTAGCGCCCAAACAGTCGCCGGTAAAGCCTTGCAGGCGGCGCTTGAAGAGGCGGTGCATCCACAGCAACGCCACGACTGCCAAACTGCAAGCTACTATCAAATCAGTAGCTGCTTGCGCCCATAAAATAAGGGCTAGAGCCACAAAACACCATGAAAAAGCGATCAAAAGACTGCCCAAACTGATCTGGTCTGCCAATGGCTTGGACTTTGACGCAGCGGTGTCGCCCACATGCGGCAACCAGTAAATCAGCAGCAGTGGCAAGGTGCGCGAGACCACGTGGCCAGCAAACAGTGCGCTGCACACATACCAGGCCTTGAACGGCGCGGCATCGAACCCATCTGGCACGCCGTCAACATTGCCGAGCAACGCAACGAGTGTGACTTTGGCCAGCAGCGCCAGCACCAAGGCCATCGCACCAAACGCGCCCACGCGTGAGTCTTTCATGATCTCCAGCGCCCGCTCACGGTCATAGCTGCCACCCAGGCCGTCAGCCACGTCGGCCAGGCCGTCTTCATGAAAGCCGCCCGTCATGAGCACGGTGGTGACGGTAGAAAAAGCTGCTGCGACCAATGGCGTGAAGTGGGTGTCTGGCAGCAGGGCTGTCAGCAGCGCGTACACGCCCGCTGCCACCGCGCCAACCAGCACACCCACACCCGGGAAATGCCCCGCGCTGGCCCGCAGCATGTCAGGGCTAAAACCCACCCACGCAGCCAACCGCCCAGTGATGGGGATGCGGGTGAAGAACTGCACGGCGAGCAGATATTCACGAATCCAGTTCATTCTTTGCCGCTCACGCCGGCCGACTCAAAGCTGGCCATCTCGTTCATCAAAAGCGCAGCCGACTGAACCAGTGGCCAGGCCAGCAGCGCGCCTGTGCCTTCGCCGAGGCGCATGTCCAGATCAAGCAGCGGCCTGGCCTCCAGGTGGCCAAGCAGCATGCGGTGGCCGCGCTCGGCGGAGCGGTGGCAAAACACCATGTAGTCCTTGGCCGCCGGGGCCAAAGCAGAGGCGCAAAGTGCCGCGCTGCCTGCAATAAAACCATCCACCAGAATGACCCGACGTTCGCTGGCGGCTTGCAGCATCGCACCCGTCATCATGGCGATCTCGAACCCGCCCAGGGCTGCCAGCGCGTCCAGTGGTGTAGTAGCACCCGCGTGCAGAGCGGCAGCTTCTTTAAGCACGGCTTGTTTGTGCGCAAGCTGCGGGTCAGTCAAACCGGTACCGCGCCCGGTCGCGTCTTCAATCGACACGCCCGCCAAGCGGCTCAAGAGCAGGGCGGCGGGGGAGGTGTTGGCTATGCCCATTTCACCAAACGCCACCACGTTGCCGGGCAGGCTTGCCAGCACGTCGCTTCCGGCTTGCAGGGCTGCGCTCCGCTGGTGGGCGGTCATGGCCGACCCCAGAGCCAGGTTGTGTGTGCCGTGTGCAATTTTGCGTTTGATGAGTTGTGGGTGGTCTGGCAAATCACTGGCGACACCGGCATCCACCACATGCAATGCAAAGCTGTGTTGCCGCGCCAGCACATTAATGGCCGCACCACCCGCCAGCATGTTGGCCACCATTTGCACGGTCACGGCCTGCGGGAATGCTGATACGGCCTCAAGCGCAATGCCGTGATCGGCGGCAAACACCACCATCTGCGGTGCGTTAAAAGCCAGCGTGTCGTCACGCTGAATCAAACCCAGTTGCAAAGCCAAACCCTCAAGCTGGCCGAGGGCGCCCAGCGGCTTGGTTTTGTTGTTGATTTTGTGCTGCAGCTTGGCCGCCAAAACTGCGTTGGCAGTCGCCTCAATCGCTGGTAGCTGGAAGGTTTTTTGGGTCATCTGAATTAATTTGTTGGTCAATCAATTGTTGAAGGCAAGCCGGGCACAGGCAACTGGTTTTTTGTGTGGTGTCCAAGGTTGGTACGGCTATGACGCGGGGCATTGAAAAACACCAGCATGTAGCGTCCCCCGTGACCATACCGCAACGCAGACCCGCGCCGCACTGCGGGCAGGTGGATGCGGCAGGTGCAGTCATGTTTAGCTTTGCAAAAACAGCTGATACGCCGGATTGCTGGTTTCTTCCACATGCGGGTAGCCCACGGTGTCCAAGAAGGTTTTAAACGCCTTGCTGTCTGCCTTGGGCACTTGCAGGCCGACCAATATGCGGCCAAAGTCCGCGCCCTGGTTGCGGTAGTGGAACAAACTGATGTTCCAGCCTGGCTGCATGGCAGATAAAAATTTCATCAACGCACCCGGCCGTTCGGGGAAAATAAAGCGCAGCAATCGCTCGTCTTTTGATAGCGCACTGTGCCCGCCCACCATGTGGCGGATGTGTTCTTTGGCCAGCTCGTCATGCGTTAAATCAAGCGCCTTGAAGCCGCACTTGGTGAAGTTGGTGGCGATTTTTGCGCTTTCGCCTTTTTGCGTTGTCAGGCCGACAAACACATGCGCCTTGGCGTTGTTGCTGATGCGGTAGTTGAATTCGGTGACCGACCTGGGGCCACCAGGCAACTCGCCAATGATTTCGCAAAAGCGCTTGAAACTGCCGCGCGCTTCAGGAATCGTCACGGCAAACAGCGCCTCGCGCTCTTCGCCGACTTCAGCCCGCTCGGCCACAAAGCGCAGGCGGTCAAAGTTCATGTTGGCACCGCACAAAATGGCGGCATAGATCTCGCCTTTAGTTTTGTGCAGGGCCACGTATTTTTTAATCGCCGCCACCGCCAGAGCGCCTGCGGGCTCCACAATGCTGCGGGTGTCTACAAACACGTCTTTGATGGCTGCGCAGACTGCGTCGGTGTCAACGGTCATGAACTCGTCAACCAGCTCGCGGCTGATGCGAAAGGTCTCCTCGCCCACCAGCTTGACGGCAGTGCCGTCTGAAAACAGGCCTACATCTGTCAGTGTGACGCGCTTTTTGGCGGCAATTGACTGCACCATCGCGTCAGAATCATTCATCTGCACGCCGATGACTTTGATGTCGGGCCGTACCGCCTTGATGTAGTTCGCCACGCCTGATATCAAGCCGCCGCCGCCAATTGCCACGAACACCGCATGCAGCGGGCCGGGGTGCTGGCGCAGCATCTCCATGGCTATCGTGCCCTGACCAGCAATCACGTCGGGGTCGTCAAACGGGTGCACGAAAGTCAGGCCGCGTTTTTTCTCAATTTGTGCTGCGTGCGCGTAGGCGTCTGAGTAGCTGTCCCCATACAGCACCACATCGCCACCGAGGGCTTTGACGGCATCCACCTTGAGTTGCGGCGTGGTGGTGGGCATCACAATCACGGCGCGCGTACCGAGCTTTTGCGCTGACATGGCCACGCCCTGTGCATGGTTGCCGGCGGAGGCGCAAATCACACCTTTTTTTAGCTGCGCAGCGGTCAAATGCGCCATCTTGTTGTACGCCCCGCGCAGCTTGAAGCTGAACACACTTTGCTGGTCTTCGCGCTTGAGCAATACCGTATTTTTCAGGCGTGCGCTCAGGGTTTTGGCGTGCTCCAGGCCAGACTCAACCGCCACGTCGTACACCCGGGCGGTCAGGATTTTTTTCAGGTAGTCAGAAGGGCTGAGTGGTTTCGTCATGAGTTTCTCGCAAGCCTTTAATGATAAGTGTGTGGCGATGGCGCAAGAAAAAAGGCCCAAACCTTGCGATTTGGGCCTGTAAATCCATCCTTTGAGAAGATGGAGGAGACAACCAGTGCATCGAAAAAACTGCTTCAAAATACAATCAGTGTCGATGCGATGAATTCAGTATAGCGCTGCAATGTTGCGCTGCACAATACCCTGTCGCTGAAATTCGACACTTTTAGATGCGTCACTCTGTTTTTGTTATTAATATTTTGCATAAGGATGGCTGTTTATGGAATGCACGGTGAACTGGACGGGCAACGCAGCGGTCACGGGCTCAAAATCCGGCATGACATTCCTGGCAGAAACCAGTAGCGGCCACACTTTGTTGATGGATGGCGCGCCCGACGCAGCCAAGCCCGAAAACGGTGGTGCCAACCTGGCCCCACGCCCCATGGAAACCGTGCTGGCCGGCACAGGCGGCTGCACCGCCTACGATGTGGTGCTGATCTTGAAGCGCGGCAGGCACGATGTGCGGGGCTGTTCGGTCAAGCTGACGTCGGAACGCGCACCCGTTGACCCTAAAGTCTTTACCAAAATCCACATGCATTTCACGGTCACGGGCAAAGGATTAACGGCCAGCGCGGTGGAGCGTGCGATTGCCATGAGCCATGACAAATATTGCTCTGCCACCATCATGCTGGGTAAAACGGCAGAAATTACCACCAGTTTTGAGGTTTTGGAGGTTTGAGGTAAATTACAGAGATGAGCACAATTACTTTTGATTCGTTAAAGCTGTCAGACAAGCTGAAAACTGCGGGTTTCACCGCCGACCAAGCTGAAACAGTTGTGCGCGTGATTGCTGAAGCGCAAGACGAGTTGGTCACTAAAAAAGATCTCGATTCGGCACTTGCACCGTTAAGAATCGATTTGGCTGTTTTGAAAACCGAAATCACGCAAATCAAATGGATGCTTGGCTTCGTAATAGCTGGTATTGCAGCCGTTTTGGCCAAAGTGCTGTCGCACTAATTCTCCGCTTCACTCCCTCTCCCCCTGGGAGAGGGCAGGGGTGAGGGCTTCCCCGAATTCACTCTCAAATAAGCCTAAATCCGGTGCGCCACGGTGGTCATCACCTTGGCGGCTGCGCCCATCAAAGCCTTCACAGGTGCTGGTAAATCCATAGCACCTGAGGCTGTCGCTTCCAGCGCATGCCTGGCTTCATCATCTTTCATTTGGGCCACGATAGCGCGTGACTCATGGTCGCCCTGCGGCAAGCGCGCCATGTGGTCTGCCAGGTGGGCTTCAACCTGGCGCTCCGTCTCCACCACAAAGCCCAGGCTGATTTTGTCTCCCAGGCGGCCCGCCAGCAGCCCCAGCCCAAAGGCACCCGCGTACCAAAGCGGGTTCAGCAGCGATGGCCGCGCGCCCAGCTCACCAAGGCGCTGGCGCGTCCAGGCCAGATGGTCACCTTCTTCCTGAGCGGCCTCAATAAATTGCTTGCGCAGCACCGGGTCTTGCGTCGTTAACGCCTGCGCCGCATACAGTGCTTGCGCGCACACCTCGCCCACGTGGTTGACGCGCATCAGGGCGCCGGCCAGTGCTTTGTCGGGCGCTGACAGGGTTGTGTGCTCTCCGGCCAGGGTCGGGCAGGGCCTGCTGGCGCGTGGTTTGGCAAACAGGGTGCGTAAGGCGCTGTCAGTGGCGTTGATGAGTGTGTCCATACATACGAAATTTGCTTTTAAAAGCTGAGTCTAGCCAATAATGCAGACGCAAGCTGCACACGTGGGCAAAGCCGATTTGTAGCCTGTCATACACAGCAGGCTTTCAGTTTGTTGCATGAGTGCAACGGAATTGATTTTTCTAGCCAATTACTAGCCGATTTCTTTGCCATAGCCGGCTGGCTCTGGTGCAATACATACAACTTCCTAAATGGAGGTTGGCCCGGGGATCCAAATCCTGGAGCCCTATGTTTAACCTTGGAGAAACTCTCAAATGAAAA
>JAYWBS010000018.1:0-8006 GCA_043781295.1 Polaromonas sp. | reverse complement strand
CGTTTCAATCCGCGCCCGGCATCGATGCCGGGCGATCCCCGAGCAGGCGTTCTACATGGTCGGCACCATCGACGTTTCAATCCGCGCCCGGCATCGATGCCGGGCGATCCGCCGCGCTTCCAAAGCATTGGCGGAGAACATATTTTCCACGCATTTCCGCGAACCTCCTGGAACCGGCCCACGAGACGATGGCTGACTCACTCGCAAATTGTGTAAAGATCATTTGGCTCAACGGCTTACGTGGCGCGCGAACCGCTTGGCTGCGACCCGAGCACTCTAGGTCCGCGCTGCAAGCCCCATGGTAGCCGTCGTTCGCGCAGCAGTCAAAACCGGTTAAAGCACCAAAGGCCCGTCGAAGTCCACGGCCTTGAAAGTACCGTGCTCCAGCACTTCGAAACCTCGTGTTTCCGGCATGCGGTACATCCGCAAACAATCTTGCTTGTGATTGATTTCAGCAAGCAACCTGCGCTCCAGAACTTCAAACTGCGCGATGTCCAGTTGGCATTCAAACACCGACTTTTGCACCCGCTGCCCGGTGCCTTCGCAAACCTTGGCAACCCGGCGCAGGCGACGGCGTCCCTCTTTGGACTCGGTATTCACGTCGTAGCAAACCAGTACCAGCATCGTCACCACCTACTTCGATACAAATGGAACATAGGGCGAGCCATCTTCGCGCAGCGCGCGCGCCAGCAAACGCGCCTGCACCAGTGGCACCAACCCCATAGGCACAGCCTGTGCCAGCAGTGGATGGTTGATCTCGTCGCGCTTGCGCTCCTGGTAAGCCACCACCACCGCCTTGCGCGCGTCCACTTCCAGCGACACGCCACCACCTTCGCGCAACGCAAAATCATCCGCCTCCAACTGGCCCCGGTTGATCAACGTCAATGCCAGCCGGTCCGCCCATGGACGAAACTCTTCCATCAAGTCCAGCGCCAGCGCCGCACGGCCCGGCCGCAACGCATGCAGGTACCCGACCTGCGGGTCCAGGCCGGCCGCCTCCAGCGCAGAGCGGCAATCGTTCATCCACATCGCGTACAAAAAAGACAACAAAGCGTTAAATCGATCTCGCGGCGGACGGCGCGTGCGGCCATCCATCTGGAAAGCTTTGCGCCGGTCGACACCCACAAGCAAATCCAGGCCACTGAAATACTGCCGCGCTGCTTCTCCCTCCACACCACGCAGGCTGTCCAACGTGCCCACCTCAGGCAATGCGCGCAGACTCGCGGCCAGGTTGTCGGCCAACCGCGCCAATGTCTTCGCCTCGCCTTCATCCTTGGCCTCACGCGCGCCCCGTTGCAACACCTGCCGAGTGTTCTTGAGCTTGCCGGCCACGCAGGCACGCGCCATATCCAACGTAAACGCCGGGTCGGCAGCGCGCTGAAACTGTGCCTGGCGCAGCAGGACATTGCCCGAGACTGCGCCCTCAAGCCGGGCCTTGAAACGCCCGTTGTCGTCCAGCAGTACCAGGGTTATGCCGCTCTCCGCGAGCCGGTGCATCAGCGGGGCTGACAAACCGATATGGCCAAAACACACGACGGCGCTCAAATGGTGCAGCGGCACGCGCAATTTGGTCTCGCGCTCCACTTCGACCCGCAGCGTATCGTTGTCCAGCCGCAGATAGGTTTCCGGCGTGGTGACGTAGAGGGTGTTGAGAAGTTGCATGGACGGGAGACCTCACGCGTCGGGGTCGAACAGCGCGGCACGGGCAGCGGCCAAGTCTGCTCGCCCGGCCGCTGGCTGGCAGCGTTCCAGAAGCGAGCAAGCTTTGCAGCGCTTGGCCGCCTGGTCCGCCGCCAGTGGTGGCGGCAATTGGGCAGTGGCAAACATCTGGCGAATAGCTTGCGCGGTCTGCTCGACCTGCGCGCGGAGTTGCGCCGTGACAGGCACCACGCGCCGCCGCTTGGACGTGGCATAAAAGATGGCTCCCTCGCTTACCGCATGACCCGTCATCGTCTCCAGGCACATCGCTTGCGCTGCCAGTTGAATGTCATCACACGCCGCAATATCGGCGGCCTTGTGGCGGCTGCCATGTTTGTATTCCACGGGGTACGGGCCGCCATTGGCGGAGAACTCCACTACGTCCGCCTTGCCAATCAACCCTACCGCGTCATGCCACAAAGGCAAGGCCCGCTCCACACGCATACCTTTCGCGGTTTGCACGCCAGGCTTGTCCACCGCGGCATGCACCGCCTGGCCTCGCAAGGTATGCACGTTGTCATCGAACGCTTGCTCCAGATGGATCAACCCACACTGGCGCGGGCAGTACTGCCAATGCTGCAAGGCAGACAGGGGAATGGGGTCATCAACCACTTGAATCTTTTACGACGGCAAAACGCCGGTAGCGCACGTTGCGCGTGGTCACCACCACGAAACAGCCCTGCACTTTTTCGGGCATGGCCAGAATGGCCTGCACCAGCTCGGCCGGCTTCTCGGGCGAATAGGCCTCTTGTCGCAGATAAATGATGGCGGGCGGCGGTGGCATTCCCTTGCGGAACACAAGATCGCCGTAGTCACGATCAAAGGTAACAATCCAGCGCTGCTCGCGACGGGCATACGCCAGCACTTCTTCGTCGCTTGCTGCTGGCATGACATCCAGCACCGTCTGAATGTCCACGCCCGCCCCTCGCAGCAATCGCACCGCCGGCAACGGAAAGTTCTCGTTCGCCAGCAGCTTGGGGCTCACGCCGTGGCCTCGGTCATCGGCAGAATTCCGTCGTCATGGAGCAGCTCACGCAGGTACGCGAAGGCCGCCAAAACATCGTCGCGAGTGATGTTGGGATAAGCTTCCAGCAACTGATCGATGCTCCAGCCAACAGACAACCAACCCAGGATCAACTCCACCGAGATACGCGTGCCCTTGACCGAGGGCTTGCCCACCAGAATCTTGGGGTCACAAACAATGCGTTCACGCCAGTCCATATGTGCGCTCCGTTAGACAAAGATCCGTTGAAAATTTCTGGCTGTGCCTACGCGGCGAGCAGCTCATCGCGAACGAAATGCAGCCGGATAATTTTGGGCGACTGGCCTTCGTCGAAATGGCAATACACGGCGTCATGCACAGCCACCCGCAGTTGAGCCTCGGTGTCTGCTTCGATGAAGATGGACTCGCCCAACGCACACGCGAAGTACCCACCCTCGGGCGCCTGCTCAATGACGAAAATGATTTCAGTCATTTCAGAATCTCCTGACTAAATGAAGTACCCGTGATCAATTCGAAACTCTTGCGAAGCCAACCACCCGGCCATGTAGCCATAGCACTCTGGATCGTAAGCCCAGCTCTCTGGCAACACGAACAAATCATCACCCCCTGGCATCACAGGTTCGAATCCAAGATTGACAATCTTGTAGGGGTAGACCTGAACGCTGTTCCGAACAATATCCATTGACGTCACGGGAATGCTTGCCCTTACCTTTGCAGCAAGCTCACGGTCAACCAGTACAGTCTTGGTCTCAGACTGAATCACGCGGCAAAGATCGGCGACCTTCGGGTAGTCCATGTCATTCTCGGCCAATACAGGTTCAAGTGCTTTCATCTGCGTCCCGGTTTTGAACTCCATCCTCATCGCGTCTAAGCAAATACGGGCCAAATCAGCGGGGGTTTCCGGTGAAATCTGGTCAGCTATAAATAGTTCACCTAGAGCCCTCTTTGACCCATCCAACGCCCGGATATCTGGGAACGCTTTTTTGTCGGCGAACTCGAAATCCCAGACGGCACAGTCATCGCCTCTTTCAGCACCTCGATTGACCCTTCCCCCTGTTTGAATCAGACTTGCTGTAGAACTGCGCTGGCGAAAGCCTGTGGCAAAAGAGAAATCCAAACCTGCCTCAACCATGCTCGTGGCGACCAGGGTCCAATCTGAGCGATATCGCAGGAGCGCCTTGATTCGCTCAATGACGATAGCCCGATGAACCGGTGCAAGCGCGGTCGACAAATGCAGCACATCCTGCTTGTCTCTGCCTTGCATGAGACTCGCGAGAACTGCAGCAGACTGCACGGTATTGACGATAACGAGGCGCGGGCCTGGGCATTTTTCCACCCACTCAATCAACTCGTCGCCCGACAAAGCATCAGCTCTGGTGTGAAACCGAACACGAACGTGTTCTGCTGCAGCGGCCTTCACCCGTAACGAAGCTGATAGGGGCTGAACATCTGGCTCTGGCCGACGTGGCGCGTTGTCTACGTTGCCCTCCGTAATAGATCGAAATTCTGGCATACACCAAAACTCGGCTAGCGACCCTGAACCAAGCACGAGATGCCCATTCCAATCGCTGGTCCATTCCATCAACCAATTCCAGCATTGCGGCCATAGCTCGGAGGGCAACGCGGCATGCGCCTCGTCCAAAAACACAGCAGAGCCTGGAAGCTCGTGTAGCTTTCGCAGCTTGCCCGTATGTCTTGCAGACAAAGTTTCAAAAAACTGCACCGCAGTGGTCACGATGATGGGTGCCCGCCAAAGCGCTGTGAGATGGCGCAAATCCATATCCTTGAACTCTGCTTGGTGATGATGTTCCGCAACTACCAGAGCAGGGTCTTCACCCTCCAGACAAAGAGCTTTGCGATACGCTTCGACGGACTGGCGAATGATGTTGGTATAGGGTAGCACGACGATGATGTGTCTGAGATTGCGGTCGATTGCAACCCTGAGTAAATGCGCCATCACCGCCGTCGTCTTGCCAGAACCAACGACCGCATCGCAGCTTCGCAGGCGGCAATCGGTTGCAGCCTCTCGGCAGCTCGCATACAACCCGTCTCGGATCTCCTGGCGCAGCCTAGTCGCATCAGTGCGGGGGCCAGAGACTCCCTTCCGCAATTGCGCAACATGCCTGTCAAGTGACGCCAGTCTTTCGGCCCAGCGCGGGGCGATGAGGTCCCGATCAGTTTCGTTACCGTAATGGCGCGCCGTGTCAAAGTGATCGGAGTCAACCAGGCACGACAACAGCAGGCGACGCGCCAATCCGTCGCACTTGGCGAGGCCATCGCCGTCCACGGTTCGCCTTCCTCCAAGCAGCGCCTCATGATCGCGAATGTAGTCGGCCATTCGCGCATCCGTCGCTGCATTTGTCTTGGGATCATCAATCCGAAACGACGCCAAGCTCAGCGTCCTGGGCTTTGGCTTCAGGCTTGGCCGGCCAATTTCTTTTTGATATCGAACCAGTCCTTGGTGGTGTGCGGAAACCAGCCCTGCAGCCTCCATAGCACCATGCAGCGCCAGCTTGACGACGCCCGCATCCTCATGGCGAATGTGGTTTGCGGAATATCGGTTATGACGCAACGTGTCCTGAAAACCGGGGTCCAGCTTACCGAAGTCGTGATAACTGGCAGCGTCATCAATAATCGCCAATAGCTGGCTGGGTGTAGGCTTGTTGTGATCCATTGGCGCATAGTGTTGAAGCATTGCCCCAACCCTCTCTACAGCTCCACTTGTAACGTTACGAATGTGCTCTTCGTAAGCCTGGACTGGGCGACCGTGACGGGCGCTGTGCGCAAGCAGTTCAGCCATTTGCGCGAGGGAAAACCTGTTGAATAAAAGCGCCGTCACACAGATCGCCGAAGTGCTCATATTTGCCTTCGAACCGCTTGTCTTGCCTGAGCGTCGCCAGCAATTCGTTCCCGTTGTATCCATAGTCAGCCAACGCCGTCGAGGGTTCGCTCGGGTCGGCTTTGGTTGGCGTCAATGCATCAAGAATGACAAAATCAGAGCATGACCCAAGCCGACTCTTGTGTTCGAAATACCATGCGTTCCGCACTTCTACCATTGGCCGAATCCGCGAGGCATTGTGGGCGTATGCGAAAGGGATCAGGCGACATAAAAGTTCAATATCTTCCCGAGCGCACTCACTCTTTCCGGCGGCCGACGGATTTACAAGAAAGGGCATGGCATACACACCATGCTCAACAACTCGAAAGCCGAGGGGAGCCATTCCGCGGTCAGCCTCCTTCGTAGCATCGACACCTGCCTTCACAGTGTTGGTGTCCCGCTGAATGCGTACCTTTGCAGCAGACACACCAATTGAAAACTGTGCAACGCCAGTTCTAATGAAGTTGTCGCCTTCCTCCAGGCTCGTGCTTCCAAAAACCCGCACGTCCCAGTGATTTGCCGAGAGGGTTTTCTTTTGACCTTCTTCTTTTGACGACTTCGCCAATGCCCTGGTCTGCTGATCGACATGGATACCAAACTTGCCATCGCCCATTTCCATCAGATCTCTCATTGCGAGCCATACCGGCCCCTTTTTGTTCAGCACAAGCTCGCGCAATTTTCGTTTGAACGACACATCGCTAATAATCCCTTTGCCATCGTGGGCTCGGGTACGTGGGTCACTTTCTCGATCAGGGTCACCATTCGGGTTGGAATTGCGAACTTCGATTACCAGCAAGCCGGTGACACGGGGGACTTCTTTGATACTTGCGTTCATTTGTTTTCCTCTTTGAGTAAGTTTTCATTTTTGACCGTAGCCAGTATTTCAGTAGGAATGACAATCGTTGCTGCACTTTTGCCTTCGTCCTTGCCAAGAGTGGGAGACAGGTAGCCCAAGAACAGATGGGCCTTACTTACGGCAGACAGTTCCATCGTCAAGTCAACGCTGGCATGAAGTTGCTCAGCAATTGGCTGTGCAAGTCGAAGCAATTTGCGCGCCGAGTTCACCGCAATCTGGTGGCCATCGTCAGCGCCGTCACGCACGGTGGCGGTCTTTGCCCAGCCCATATAAATCCGACCTCGCTCGCACAATTCGGCTAACGCCATGGCAGGGGAGTCAGCAGCTCGGCCAAGCAGGCTATTGCCAATCAATGAATTGGGAATATCGCCCTTTCGCTCGGCGACGCAGTAGCACTTGTGCAGATCATCCATCATCGCCAAAAGTTTTCCGACCAGATAGGCCGATTCGTTTGTGTAGGTTTCGACAGTTGAGTTCATGGTGTAGAGCAAGGTTCCAAGTAAGCTAATGGTCTGCGCAAGCGCGTAATCTGGTTGCCTCATGACTTTCCCGGATTGCGCTTTGGCGACAAATTTCGTCCAGTTGACGATAGAGGCGGGACCATCGCGGTGCAGCATATGGCTTGCACCAACGAGCAAGGCATCGCTGCGGACCAGCGTCAGTTCGAGCAACCGCATTGCAGCGGCCTCCCACACGCCCTGTTTCCGCAGGAACAGGTCAAGCACCATCCCGACGGATGGCCCTTGGATCGTCGTAGACTCACTGCCGTCGCGAGTCCACTGTTGCGTGAGCAAGCGACTGATCTCCTCCGGGAACAGCAATCGCGGTGTGCGCCGCCGGAATCCAGTCGCCGATTTCTTTGAGGGCAACGGGATCTGTAAATTCTTTGGTAAGTTGTCGCCTGACCGTGACCATGCTTCCACTGCTGCAATGAAGTCTTTAACAGTAGGCGAAGCAGAATATGAAAGTTGCACCTGACCTGGATTCAGCTTTTGCACGAGCATGACGTGCATGTAGTCCGGCTCGACAGAGCCAACACTCGACTTTTCTTTCAGTCCGAGCAACAGTCGTTCTGCACAGTCAACAAACTCCTTCGCTTGATCCTTGGCTCCAGGAGCGTCATCAAACCTGGGCTGCACGAACACGTCGACCGTAACGAGGCCTTCGACATCAAACGACGGATAAGCCAGCATTAAATCGGACAGCGGCAGTGGCTTCTTGCCAGCCTGTTTCCTGAATTTTCCGTTGCGCAGCTTTACCCAGGTTTTCCACTCCTTGCCAGCAACAGTTTGCGCGTTCAAGCCACCGACAAGTTGCCGCGCCAGGTCAGCAGAAATATCGAACCCGTCAAGCTCAAATTTTCCATAACGCTGGTTGCAGGGGGCGGCGTTGAACTTAGCATATGGCGGAGACTTAAATATAGGAGACCCGTTCCATAGCGGAAATTTCGACTTCAGCAGATTTCCATTATTGCCTGTGAACGGTTCTCAGGAACCGCTGTTATCTGGCTTTAAGAGCGCGGTTTTGATTTACCAGTGTGGAGGATTGCAGGGATTTCTGTTCCTGTCCGC
>JAYWBS010000017.1:0-2608 GCA_043781295.1 Polaromonas sp. | reverse complement strand
TTGCGCCCGAATCTATTGGGCTGGAGCCGTATTTGACGCCTAAAATCAGGTCTGAACAGGCATTTAAGAGCCTGCACAGCCCAAAATCAGCCCCTGGCGCGCTGGTACAGGCCCTGCACCTTGGGCACATTGTCTTGCAGGTGCTGAATGCGCTCCGGGCCAGACGGGTGGGTTGATAAAAAGCCGGGGCCACCCGCACCGCCGCCGTTTTGCGCCATTTTTTGCCACAAGCTGACCGCTGCCTGGGGGTTGTAACCACCGCGCGCTGCAAGTTCAAGGCCGACCAGATCCGCATCGTTTTCGTCTTCTCGGCTGAATTTTAAAGTCAACAGCTGCGTGCCCAGATTGGCCGCCACGTCGCCCAGTTGCCCCAGGCCCAACAATTGCGCGCCCAGTGACAGCAGTGTGCCGGTACCCTGGCTTTTGGCAATGCGGGCCCGCGCATGTTCGCGCAGCGCATGCGCCATTTCGTGGCCCATGATCATGGCGGTTTCGTCGTCCGTCAGTCTGAGCTGGTCAAGAATGCCGGTATAAAAAGCGATTTTTCCGCCGGGCATACAAAACGCATTGATCTGTTTGCTGCCCAGCAAATTAACTTCCCAGCGCCACTGGCGTGCGCGGTCATTCCACTGGGCGGTTTGCGGCACCAATTTGCTGGCAATGGCCTGCAAGCGTTGCAGTTGCGGTGTGCCTTGCGGAGCCAGCGCGCCCTTGGCCTTGGCATCAGCCAGCAACTGCGCATACTGCTGGGCCGCAGAGTTTTCAAGCTCTTGTGCCGGCACCAGTTTGCGCAGGTTCGAAGATGGCCCCACATCGACCTGCGCCAGCGCGGGCGCAACAGGCGCAAGCACAGCAGCAGAGCCCGCAGCCAACAAGAATGCCCGGCGGCTGGACCAGACGGAAGATTTAGCCTCGCATAAAAAACACATGGCCTAATAATAGTCATTAATTGCAACCGCCCTGTCAGATAAAACCCCGTCATCCCAAATGCCTGTAGAACCATTAGCTTCCACCCTCAAAACCCCTAAGAAGCCCTGGCGCGATGTGTTTGCGGTGTATGCGGAAGCTGCCACCTTGCGCATGCTGCTGCTGGGTTTTTCAGCCGGGCTGCCGCTGCTGCTGGTGTTTGGCACGCTGAGTTTTTGGCTGCGCGAAG
Source organism: Polaromonas sp. (assembly GCA_043781295.1). Lineage (GTDB taxonomy): Bacteria > Pseudomonadota > Gammaproteobacteria > Burkholderiales > Burkholderiaceae_C > Polaromonas. The sequence continues at coordinate 1,452 of JAYWBS010000017.1, read as the reverse complement.
CAGGCATTGACCGCACCACCATTGGCTACCTGAGCTGGGTGGGCTTGGCCTACGGCTTCAAGTGGGTCTGGGCCCCGCTGGTTGACCGCATGCCGATACCTGTGCTCACGCGGCTGCTGGGGCGCAGACGCAGTTGGTTGCTGGCCTCGCAAATCCTCATCATCAGCGCATTGATCGGCATTGGCCTGACTGACCCGCGTTTGGCGCTAACGCCCGTGGTGTGGTGCGCATTGGCGATTGCTTTTGGTTCGGCCACGCAAGACATTGCGCTTGACGCCTACCGCATTGAGTCAGCCGATACCGACCGCCAAGCCGCGCTGGCCGCCGCCTACCAAACTGGCTACCGCATGGCGATGATCTGGGCCGGCGCAGGTGCGCTGTGGATTGCGGCACGCGCTGAAGTCGGCGCGGTGCCGGGCTACCAGCAAGGCGCGTGGCAAATTGCGTATCTGGTCATGGCAGCATCGATGTTGCTGGGTGTGGCCACGGTGCTGTTGTCGCCCGAACCAACAGCGCGGGTGTTGCCGCCTTCACGCAATGCAGCGGAATGGCTCAAGAGTGCGCTGGTTGAACCGTTTGCTGACTTTTTGCGCCGCTATGGCAAGCAGGCGATTTTGATTTTGGCGCTGATTGCGATTTACCGCATCAGCGATGTGGTGATGGGCATCATGGCGAATCCGTTTTATGTGGACATGGGTTACACCAAGGACGAGGTTGCGGCCGTGACCAAAATTTACGGCGTCATCATGACGCTGATCGGTGCCTTCGTGGGCGGCGCTTTGGCCATGCGCTTTGGCGTGATGAAGGTGTTGATGCTGGGCGCAGTGCTGTCTGCCGCCAGCAACCTGCTGTTTGCCTGGCTGGGCACACGAGGCCACGATGTGTGGGCGCTGACGTTTGTCATTTCAGCCGACAACCTTTCAAGCGGCATTGCATCGGCAGCGTTTATAGCCTATTTGTCCAGCCTGACCAACATCAATTATTCAGCCACGCAGTACGCGCTGTTCAGCTCGATGATGCTGCTGCTGCCAAAATTTTTGGCGGGCTATTCGGGTGCTTATGTAGATGCGTTTGGCTATAGCCATTTTTTCACCGCCACGGCAGTGCTGGCTTTGCCCGTGCTGGTGCTGGTGTGGCTGGCTTCGCGCATACCCAAGCCTGCATGATTTTTACCCCAACTTTACCCAAACGACAACCGCGCTTGCCGCAACCCATTGAGTATTGATGCATGGCACAACAACAGCTGTTAATGATTGAAGACGACACCCGCCTGGCGACCATGGTGGGTGAATATTTGCGCCAGTCGGGCTACGGTTTTACCCACGCGGCAGATGGCGCAAGTGGCATTGCTGCGCTGGGGGCATCGCCTGTTGATCTGGTGATTCTTGATTTGATGCTGCCTGACATGGACGGCCTGGAAGTCTGCAGGCGCATCAAGGCGCAAAGCAGTGC
>JAYWBS010000016.1:0-2634 GCA_043781295.1 Polaromonas sp. | reverse complement strand
CGATGCCCTTGCCTAGCCAGTCGGTCAGGTCGATGATGCGTGTGTTAGAGGGATTTTCTGGAAGAACGATGACAAGACTGGCAGCATCGCCCAATGCTGGCGCTGTGATGGTGATTTCAACAGGAGCGGCGGCCGTAAAAAGTTTCTTTTCTTTCATGCGGACTCGGCCTCCAGAGGGGTTGCAAACAATTGGTCAATTTCATCTTCGTGGGCCAGAACCAAATGGCCCTCCAGCGAGTTGATCAGGTGCAGGTAGACAGTCGTCGTAGAGACATCCTGGTGGCCCAAGCGGTCGCGCACGTACAGCAGCGGCTCGCCCTCAAACGTTATGCTTTTTCTCAAGCTCCACAGGAGATAGGTGGCATAGCTATGGCGTAGCATGTGGGCTGTCACTGAAAAGCCAGCACGCTTGGATAGGGCGGCGAAGATGGCAACGATTGCCGACCGGGTGTACGGCAAACCTCCCTCAGTGAGAAACAGGTGAGGAAACTCTTTGGCCTCCGGGCTGTTATTGGCGCGGCCCTGCCTGCGCCTGACCGAGTAGGACCAGAGCTTTTCCATCAGGTCATAGGACACGTCAATGTCGCGCGGTTTGCTATTTTTAATCTCCATGTCAGCAGGGTCAATGTGCAGGCGAATCCTTTGCCCGGGTTGCAGATCCTTCCTCCTCTCTGGGTCAAACACATAGGAATCGGGGAAGGTCCGGCACTCAATTTGGCGCAGACCGGTGCGCACCATCAGCTCATACATGAGCTTGTGTGTAGGATTGCCTAGCGCTTCGTGGCAGACAGCAATCTGCTCCTTGGTGAGAAAGCGGATCGTTTGCTGCTTTTGCGGCAACATCACCTCCGGGCTGACAACTATGCCGTCCGTGGTGTCCACGTGAGCGAGGAAACCGGGCTGGCGACTCGTCTGCACGGCAACGTAGTCATACGGAAGGCGCTCAATGTGCCCCTTTTTTACAGCCCACTTGTAGAAGCGCACAACGATTCGCAGGCGATGGTTTATGGTGCTTGATTGCAGTTTTAGTGTGCCCCGCGACCAGTCGCGCCAGGCCTCAATGGCACCAGGCATACCGGGTGCTGCAGGCATCTTCCAGTCGAATCCGTTGGTCAAGGCAAAGGCGAAGAAGTCGTATATGGCTCGACCGTAGTTGTCCCAAGTCTTTTTGCTGCTCGTTCGTCCAGACCTGGCCAGCACATGCCACAACCAGTTCTGGGCCGGTTGGATGGCATCGCCATCGTCGTTAATGAGCAAGGGGAACCCCTCATAGGTTCGCCCTGCTACAACCAAGTTCTTGTCGGCGAGCACGAACCTCAAATCAATCCCCGCAAGAGCTGTACGGCTGCTTTGAAGTCGATTCCGAACACATACATCGCCAAGTCAATCGCGCCACCGCCGCCGCGTTTTTGTTGGGTGTCGTAAAACTTGGAGCCGGAAACCAGGAACTCGTAATCGTAGCCGCCGATACTCGCGTGCCAGCGGCTGGCGTTGCGCTGTTTCAGGGGGATGAAGTCTGGGTCCTCCTTGATGTGATCGGCCATCATCTTGAGCACGTGCAAGGCTGGCAGGGCCCGCCAACGCTCCAGTTCAGAGTTATCCACAGTTCCTCGCGCCATTTGTTCCTCCCCCAGACCCCCACCTGCTACTCGTCTTTTACAAAGACTTGCTACTCGACCCCAAGTAGCATGCATGTTGCTCTAGTTTATTGTTATAAAATAATAAGTAAAGTATTTAATTTAACACTTTCCTTCATGTCGTCGTTCACAAACGGGATTTGCGGCGCCACACTGACACCGACGGGCACGCCGTGGTCAGCCAGCGTGCGGATGGTGCGCAGACGGCGCTGGGGCGATGCAGCGCGTGGCTCCATCTTGCGCGCCAGCTCACCATCGAGTGTGGTGATGGTGATGTAGGCAGCGGCCAGGCGCGCATCTGCCAGCGGCACCAACAGGTCCAGGTCGCGTTCAATGCCAGCAGATTTGGTAATGATAGAAAACGGATGCCGCACCTGCTGCAAAACTTCAATGGTTTGCCGGGTCAACCGCAGTTCACGCTCAATGGGCTGGTAGCAATCTGTGGCCGAGCCAATATTGAGCAGACGCGGCACATAGCTGGGCTTGGCCAGGTCACGCTGCAACACCTCGGCCATATTGCGCTTGGCAATGATTTTGGTTTCAAAGTCCAGCCCTGGCGACAGGTTCAAATAACTGTGGGTGGGCCGTGCGTAGCAGTAGATGCAGCCATGCTCGCAACCCCGATACGGGTTGATGCTGTGGTCAAAAAAGATGTCGGGCGAATCATTGCGGCTGATGACGCTGCGCGCGTCTTCAAACAACACGTCCGTCGCCAGCCTGGGCGAGTCAAGAGCAGCGTCCTCAAGCGTTCCCCAGCCGTCGTCGTAGGCAGCCCGCGTGTGTTTTTCAAACCGGTGTGGCAGACGCGTGGCAGCGCCTCGGCCTTTGATGATGTGAATGGGGAGCGTGACATCAGCCATGACATGTCTGATTCAAAATACTGTTCATAACCATTGGATATCCGCTTAGCTCCACTAAGCTGATTCTGCCATTTCCTGAGTTGTTTGAGTAATGTCCCGGTAGGTCACGGGTTTGGTCACTACTGCTTGCTGCAGGA
>JAYWBS010000015.1:0-22521 GCA_043781295.1 Polaromonas sp. | reverse complement strand
CCATGGGCCTGCAAAATGCGTCGCCGACGATGCACAGGTCTGTCACCGGCCCGGCCTGTATCGCGCTGAGCAGCTCGGTCACGTCGAACTGCGTGTTGGTGAGCGTGACCACGCTGCCTGCGCGGTTCAGGATGGCGCTGGCAAACACATAGGCCGTGCCGTGCATCAGTGGCGCAGCGGGCAGGCCAATTGGCGGCGCGGTTTGTTCGCCTTGCATGCGGGCCACGCGCTCGCGCACAAAAGCCAGGTCGGCCTGCGCCGGGTCGCCAGTGGTGTTGGACGACACATAGAGGTCATGCTGGCGCCACATCACGCCACGCGGACGCCCGGTGGTGCCACCGGTGTAGATCAAAATCTGGTCATCGCCGGAGCGGCCCCATGGCGCTTCAACGCGCGCTGGATGCGCCAGCGCCGACGCTTCATAAGGCACAGCCCAGGCCGGGCATGGCGCGTTGCCATCTTCTACATACAGCCAAAGCCGCACCTTGGTGCAGCGCGCGCGCACCGCGTTCACGGTGTCGGTAAAAGCGCCATGAAAGACAACCGCCACGGCATCGGCGTTGTCCCAGAGGTAGTGCAGCTCGTCCTGCTGGTAGCGGTAGTTGGTGTTGACGGGCACCAGAGATGCCTTCAGGCAGGCAAACGCAGACTGCAGGTATTCAGGGCCGTTGTGCAGGTAGAGCGCCACCTTGTCCTGGCGTGCGCAGCCCGCTTGCAGCAAGGTCCAGGCAATGCCGTTGGCACGCGCGTCAAACGTGCGCCAGGTGATACGGCGCTCGCCATGCGCCTGCGCGATGTTGTCGGGCACGGTCTGTGCAACCACTTCCCACACGTCTGCAAAGTTCCACGCTGCGGACATTGAACAATTCCTTATTTGAAGTGAAGCGCACTGTCGATGGGCTGGGTAGCCATGGCACGATCAGATTGGCTTACGTCTTACCCATTATTCTTCATGAGGGAATTGTTCCGCATATGGAATACTCAAGCCTGCGAGGCAGAAATTGATCAGGTGTTGACCTAAAACCCTCTTTTTGAAGCGTTTTCAGGCATTAAAAATGGCTACAGCCAAATGGATTCGGGTGCAAGCAGCTACTAAATATGTAGCGTACTTGGCATCGCCAATTCGTTACGGCTTCCTGAAAATCACCACGTGCTGCCACGGCAGTGTGTTGGCTGTGCGCTCGTAGCCAAGTGCCAGCGCGGCGGCTTCTTTGCGGACCTGGGCCTCGCTCATTTTGTGCACGCTTTTTATCGGCACACGCGGGTCTTCAGCCCGGTATTCGACAAACGCCACGCGTCCACGGGGCCTCAAGGCGCGTACCAGGCTTTGCATCACTTCAAATGGATATTCCAGCTCGTGGTACACATCGACCATGATGGCAAGGTCAATGCTGGCATCGGGCAAATTCACGCTTTGCAGACCGCCGAGGATGGGTTTGATATTGGCTAGGCCTGCTTTTTTAGCGCTATCGGCCAGCACCTGCATCATCTCGGGTTGCACATCTGTCGCGTAAACCACACCGCCCGATCCCACCAGCGGCGCTATGCGCCGCGCGTAGTAGCCTGTACCCGCGCCAATGTCGGCCACTGCCATGCCGGGCTTTAAACCAAGTTCGCGCAGCAGCAAGTCGCCACGCTCTTCTTGCTCGCGCTCTTCACGCTCCAGCCAGCTTGCACCCTGCCAGCCCATCACGCCAGCAATCTCGCGGCCCATGTAGACCTTGCCTATGCCGTCACGCGAAGCCTTGACGGTTTGGTAACGCGGCGGCTGGCTTTGCGCCTTAACCAGGGTGCTGGTTGCTGCCATGGACATTGCCAGAAGCCAGGTGCACAGCGTGCGGCGATCAACTGAGGGGATGTGACGCATAAAAATCTTTCGTGGCAAAGACTGGCTCGGAGATGGCTTGTATTTTGCGTCTTAAACCATACCCCCTTGGCAACCTTTGGGCTAATATGTCACCAGCCGTGTCAAAGACTTTGCTCACCTCTTAAACGAAGGAATCAACATGAAGCTTTTCAAGTATCTGGTCATCAATCTTGCTGTATGCAGTTTTGTGCTTGCCATGCCTGCGGCAGCTCAAACCAAGTCACACCTACAGGCCGTGCTGGAGCGCGGCACGTTGCGCGTCGGCACCACGGGCGACTTCAACCCGATGTCGGTTAAAGACACCGCCACCAACAGCTACAAGGGCTTTGACATTGAAGCCATGGAGCAACTGGCCAAAGACATGGGCGTGAAGGTTGAGTTTGTACCAACCGAATGGGCCACACTGATTGCGGGCCTGACGTCTGACCGCTATGACATTTTTGCGGGAGGCTCGTCACTGACGATGGCGCGCGCCAAAACCGTGGCCTTCACCGTGCCTTACATTGAGGCTGGCACGGTGCCGCTGGTGCTTAAAACCAATGCTGCCAAAGTCAAAACCTGGGCTGATTTGAACAAAAAAGGCACCACCGTGGCGGTTTTGCTGGGTACTGTGTTTGAAGAACAAGCCAAAGCCATGTTCCCTCTGTCCTCTGTCAAAAGCATTGAAAAGCCAGCCAATGGTTACCAGGAAGTATTGGCGGGTCGGGCCATGGCCACCATCACCAGCAACATCGAAGCTGCCACCTTGATGGTCACCTACCCCACGCTGACTACCGTGGGCGGCGCAGAGCCGCGCAACAAGCGCCCGTTTGCTTATCCGGTGGCGCAAAACGATCCGACCTGGACAACTTTTTTAAACAACTGGGTCGCATTGAAAACGTCTGAAGGCTATTTCAAAACGCTAGAGGCCAAGTGGCTTGCTGCCAAATAAGTGAGCATTAAGCGTTTGAGTCTTGCGCGCTGTTGTCTGGCAGCGGCGCTGCTTCTGCTCAGCGGCTGCGCCAGTAATTCCAGCTACAACTGGGGCTGGTACGTTTTCAACCCGGCCCTACCCAAGGGCTTGGGCAATATTGAGTTTTTAATCAGCGGCGTCGGCATGACGCTGGCTTTGTCTGTCACCGCGATTTTGATCTCGGTCATCATGGGCTTGCTGCTGGCCGTATCGCTGCTGTCGCCCTACAAGACGCTGCGCTGGTCGGCACGCACCTACGTTGAATGCTTTCGCGCCATACCGCTGCTGGTGCTGCTGCTGTGGGTGTACTACGGGCTGCCGGTGGTCAGCGGCCTGCAATTTGGCGCATTTGCTGCGGGCGTGATGTCGCTGGCTTTATCTGATGCCGCGTTTGAGGCCGAGGTGTTTCGTGCTGGCTTGCAGTCTGTAGCCAGGGGCCAGCGTGAAGCCGCTGAAACGCTGGGTTTGTCCCGCTGGTCAACACTGCGGTATGTGGTGTTTCCGCAGGCGATTCGTACCATCTTGCCGGCTCTAGGCAACCAGTTTGTGTATGTGCTCAAAATGAGTTCGCTGGTGTCGGTGATTGGCCTGCAAGAGTTCACACGCCGCGCCAATGAGCTGAACGTGACCGAGTACCGCCCGCTGGAGATCTACACGTTTTTGGTCGTTGAATACCTGCTGCTGATCTTGCTGGCATCGTGGGGTGTGCGCAGGCTGGAGCGCAAACTGGCGCAGTCGCAGCGCTAGATTTTCGTATCGCCCAGCGCCTTCAGTGGTGCAGAATGCGCCCTAAAAATTCTTTGCAGCGCGCTGTTTGCGGCGAGCTGAAAAACGCCTCTGGCGCAGCGCTTTCAACAATCCGCCCGTGGTCCATGAAGATCACTTTGTCAGCCGCGCGGCGCGCAAAACCCATCTCATGCGTGACGCAAATCATCGTCATGCCGTCGTTAGCCAGGTCTTCCATCACCTGCAACACCTCCATGATCATTTCCGGGTCAAGCGCAGATGTGGGCTCGTCAAACAACATGATTTTGGGCCGCATGCACAGCGACCGCGCAATCGCCACCCGCTGCTGCTGCCCGCCTGACAGCTGGCCGGGGTACTTGTCGGCTTGCCCGGCAATGCCCACACGCTCCAGATACTGCATGGCCAGCGCCTGGGTTTCAGCTTTGGGCATGCCGCGCGCTTTCATGGGGGCGAGCATCAGGTTGTCCAGCACCGACAGGTGCGGGAACAAATTGAACTGCTGAAACACCATGCCCACCTCGCGCCGCAGTTGCTGCACGCTGGCGCGGTCGTCACTGAGCGTCACACCATCCACCACAATCTCGCCCTGCTCGTGCTTTTCAAGCCGCGCAATGCAGCGGATCAGCGTTGATTTGCCCGAGCCCGATGGTCCGCAAATCACCACCTTTTCACCCGCAGCGACTTGCAGGTGCACGTCGTCAAGCGCCTGAAACGCACCAAACCACTTGGACACGCCCTGCATGTCAATGATGGGTTGCTTACCCGCATATTGCACTGTGGTTGCGGGGGTTTCGGTCATCTGCATGGTGATTCCTTAGGTCTGCTTTATTATGCGTTGATATGCAATTAACCCATGCCACCTGGGGCGAAGTCAGCGCGTATCTAGCGCGGTCCAAAGCCATCATCGTGCCCATCGGCTCGACCGAGCAGCACGGCCCCATTGGCTTGATTGGCACCGATGCAATAACCGCTGAAGCAGTCGCACACGGCATCGGCGAACAAAATGGCGCGCTGGTTGGCCCCACCTTGAGCCTGAGCGTGGCGCAGTTCAACCTCGGCTTTCCCGGCACCATTTCATTGCGCGCCACCACGCTGATGGCCGTCATCAACGACTATGTGTTGTCGCTCAAGCGGCAGGGCTTTGAGCGGTTTTATTTTGTCAATGGGCACGGGGCGAATGTGCCAGTTGCCAAGGCTGCGTTTCAAGACATATACGCGCAGTGGAGTCTGGGCAGCATGACCGGCCAGCCGCCACGCTGCCGCCTGCGCAGCTGGTGGGACTACCCCCAGGCCGACACGCTGCGCAAGCAATGGTACGGCGCGGGCGAAGGCATGCACGCCACCCCGAGCGAGATTGCGATGACGCTGCATCTGTTGCCTGGCTCTGAAAGAAAAGTGTCACCGCAGCTACTCGCCGCACCCGCGCAACTGCCCGCCGCATTTTTACGCGACCACGGCGGCGACAACCACTGGGACGCGCAAACCCACCAGGCGGCTTTCCCTGATGGCCGGGTCGGTTCTGATTCAGCTCTGGCCACCGCCGCGCAAGGCAAGCAGTTGCTTGAAGCGGCGATTGCAGGCGGCTGCGATGACTTTGCAGCGTTTGTGATCGAAGCATGAAGCGCCTCGGCATATGAAAGATTCTTCAAGCCACACCCCACTGCTGCACCCCGACTGGCAGACGATTGAGAAAATTTCACTCGAAGATTTCTCTGCCGCCGACTGGACAACCCTGAACACCCAGCGCGCCGTGTACTACCAGCAAGAGCAAGCCCGCCAGGTGCTGCGCATGCTGGCCGCGTCTGAGCACGACGCCAGCTTTGGCTACATGGTCAACAACTACCGGCACTCGCTGCAATCAGCCACCATGGCCCTGCGTGATGGCCTTGGCGAAGAGGACGTGGTGGTGTGCCTGCTGCACGACATTGGTTTTATTGCCTGTCCATCCACCCACGGTGAGTTTGCGGCCGAGCTGCTGGGCAGCTACGTGTCTGACCGCAACTACTGGATGCTGCAACGCCATGGCGCGTTTCAAAACATTCACTCACCCCACCTGCCTGGTGTGGATGTGAACGAGCGTGAACGCTGGCGCGGCCACCCGCACTTTGACTGGGCGGCCACGTTTGTCGACAAATACGACCAGGCTGCCTGCGACCCGAATTACGACTGTGCACCACTGGCTTTTTTTGAACCCATGGTGCAGCGCCTGTTTGCCAAGTGTCCCGTGAAGCGCCCCGACATCGACTGATTGATAAAAAAGAGATTGCCATGACCGCCTGGATTCGCATGATCCCGCTTGAAGAAGCCACTGGCACGCTAGCTGCGGCCTATGCCAAAGTCACCACACCGCACGGCACGGTAGACAACGTGATGAAGGCACACAGCCTGCGCCCGCACACCATGGAAGGCCATGTGGCCCTGTACCGCAGCGTGCTGCACACGCCAGACAACACGTTGCCGTTCTGGTTTTTAGAGGTCATTGCGTCCTACACCAGCAGCCTGAACCAATGCCTCTACAGCTTTACCCACCACTTCACCAACGCGCGGCGGCTGATCAACGACAAGGCCAAGTCGGATGCCATTTTGACGGCGATGGAGGCACGTGCGCCCGAGCAAGCCTTCAGCGGCAAACATCTGGCGCTGATGCGCTACGCGGGCAAGCTCACCACCCATGTCGGCAGCATGCAAAAGCCCGACGTGGACGCCCTGCACGCGGCAGGCTGTGACGACGGTGAAATCCTGGAAGTCAACCAGGTGTGCGCATACTTTAATTATTCAAACCGCCTGCTCAATGGCCTGGGCGTGACGACTGAGGGTGATGTGATTGGTTACTACACAGAAAACAAGGAGGCCGCATGACCGCCGCCGCCACTACCGCCACCTACGCCACGGCCAAACAGGTGGCCGTCAGCAGCATCCCGGTGATTGACATTACACCGCTTGAAAGCGGCACGCATGCTGACCTGGCCAGCGTGGGCGCGCAGATGCGCGAGGCGGTTGAAGACATCGGGTTTTTCTACGTTAAAAACCACGGCGTTGACCTGGCGCTGATTGAGCAAGTCAACGCCCTGGCGCACCAGTTTTTTGCCCAACCGCTGGCCAATAAATTGCAGGTGGAGCCGCTTGATCGTCACCGGGGCTACTTAAAAATCGGCGAAGCAAAAATGTACGCTAGAGCCAAGGCTGATTTAAAAGAAAGCTTCATCTGGGGCATTGACGTGGCAGACGATGATGCCGACTATGTCGCAGGCAACCCGATGATTGGCCCCAACCGCTGGCCCGCCTTCATGCCCGAGCTGCGCCCCGCACTCAATGCCTACATGCAGGCCTGCCACATTTGTGCCCAGCGCATCCTTCGCGCGCTGGCTGTCAGCTTGAATGCCGACGAAGACACCTTTGTACGCCGCTTTACCAAGCCCATTTCACGCGGCGCGCTGGTGTACTACCCGCCACAGCCGCCTGACGCTGGTGAGCAGCAATTTGGCGTGGCGCCGCACACCGACTACGGCGTGATTACGCTGCTGCACCAGGACATGGTGGGCGGCCTGCAGGTGTTTAACCGCCAGCGCGAATGGGTCACTGCGCATCCGATTGCGGGCACGCTGGTCATCAACTCTGGCGACTTGCTGGGCCGCTGGTCGAACGACCATTTCAGGTCCAACAGTCACCGCGTGGTCAATTCATCAGGCCGCGAGCGGCTGTCGATTGCGATGTTTGTGGACCCTGACTTTGACACGCCCATCGTGCCCGTGACCGCGCCGGGTGAGGCGGCCAATTACCCAGAGGTCAGTTGCGGTGACTACATTGCTGCCCGGTTTGACAAATCGTTTGCATACCGGCAAAAGAGCGACAAACCCTCGGATTAATCTGCCTGAACGATCTTTAGGCAAAATACAGCCATGGTCAAACCAGACGCAGCTCCCGCGATTGATATTGTTTTGCCGCACGAACCCGTAGCGGCGGCACTTCCGGTTGCGTCAGTTGCGCCCACCGCAGCTGTGTTTGATGCCGACACCACCACGCATTTTCAAACCAAAATGAAAAAAGCGCCCGAGTGGTTTTGCTCCTTCATGGCCAGCAACAAGCGTGAAAAGCGGCGCTTCAGTGATGAGTTGGTGCACATGAAGGGTGCCTGGCCACTGCTGATGAAGCAGCGCAATGGCGGCACATGGACGCCTGAAGAAAAAACCAAACTCAAAACCATGGTGCGGTCTGCATCGTCAGTTAGCCCTTACCTGTTCATCTGGGCTATACCGGGGTCGATGTTGATGCTGCCATTTCTGGCCTGGTTTTTAGACAAGCGGCGCAAGAACAAAGCCAAGCGCGCTGAAAAAAAGCTGCCCTGAAGGTAACTTCCAGGCTATCGCCCCACCACTGACCAGCCCGCTTGCTGGTTGGCCTTGTTGTTCTCGTATTCCCACGCGGTGCCGCAGCGCGCGCAGCGGTAGCTGGTGATGGTGACCAAATTGTGCTTGTGCTTGCTGTAGCGGTCTGCTCGTATGTCTTCTTGCCGATTGCCGCCTTGCTCCAGCTCGGCATGGCCAGGGGCGCGCCGCCAGTTGCGCTGAATGCCAGCGCATGAATCGCACAGCGTCATTTTTTTGAGTTCGCCTTCACGGGTTTGTCGGTTCAGATCTTCAGTCATGGTGCCCCATTGTCGCTGTTGCCTGACTTGTCGCCTCTGGCTCATGAAAACCAGGTCATTGCCACGCATACTACCGACTGGTTTTATTGCAAGGACACCACACCATGTTTGGGTTTCAAAAATACACGTTGGTCGCACTGGCCCTGGCTTGCGTCAGCTGCGCCACATCCGTTCCGCCTTTGCCTGAAGAGCTGCGCCCGCAAGACAGCCGGGTCTTCACACCGCCAGCCATCGGCACCACCTTTGCCCCTATGGCCACGCTGCCGCAAGACATCGTCAACATGGCCAGCAGCAGCCGCTGGGCGGGCGTGCTCAAAGGCTCGGCCTACATGGTCGAAGTGCCCGCCAACTGGAACGGCAAGCTCGTCATGTTTGCGCACGGCTATGCGGGCACAGGCCCGGCGTTAAGCGTAGCGCCGCCGCCGATTCGCCGCCACCTGGTTCAATCGGGCTACGCCTGGGCGGCATCCAGTTACAGCACCAACTACTACGATGTGCGCGCCGGGGTTGAAGACACCAATGCGCTGGCGCTGGCTTTCACCAGCATCGCCGCACAAAATGGTCGCCCCCTGGCCGCGCCCGTGCGTACCTACATCACCGGCCGTTCGATGGGTGGGCACATCGCCGCTGCGGCGGTAGAGGCTGAAACCCTGGCCACAGCGGTTAACAAAGTGCGCTACCACGCGGCCCTGCCGATGTGCGGTGTGATGGCCGATGCCGAGCTGTTCAACCGGTTTGCCGGCATGCAAGTCGCTGCCCAGGCGCTGGCGGGCGTACCCAACCAGTCATTTGCCCAGTGGGCCGACGTGCAGGCCCAGGTCAGCAGCAGTTTGTTTACCAGCTTCCCGACCACGGCCTCGCCCAGCTTGCCCATCATCACCACCGCCAAAGGTGCGCAGTTTGCATCGGTGGTTAAAAACCTCACCGGTGGTGAGCGCCCGATGTTTGCCCAAGGCTTTGAATACGGCGGCAGCTACCGTTTTGCGTATGGCGGCTTTGGCGGCGACGGCACCATCAATGGGATCTTGACCCAAAACATACTGGACACCCAGGCGCTGCGCTACATGATTGACGGCGACCCAGCAGCCACCAGCGCACTGAACGCTTCAGTCCAAAAGCTGACAGCCCAGCCAGACGCCAACCGCCTGCGCCGTGACGGCCTGCGCTGGATACCGGCTGTCAATGGCGCCTTCAAGGTGCCGGTGCTGTCGATTCACACCCTGGGCGACATGTATGTGCCTTTTGCCATGCAGCAAAGCTACGTCAGGCGTGCGGCAGCACGCGGCAGCAGCGCCTTGCTGGTGCAGCGCGCCCAGCGCGGTGCGGCGCATTGCGACTTCACGGTGGCCGAGCAAGTCGAGTCGTTTGAAGCCTTGGCCAAGTGGGAGCAGGGCGGCGCCAAGCCCGCGGGCGACGACGTGCTCACCGCCGCTGTGGTGGCCGCGCCTAGCTATGGCTGCACCTTTACCAACAACACAACCGGGCCAGACGACGTCAAGTCCACCATCGACCTGCGCGCCAAAATAGCGGCCAGCACACCAGCTTGCCCTGTGGCCTTAAAGTAGCGCATTTTAAGTATCTAATTGGCCTGTAGCCCAATAAATTCGGGCGCAAGAAGCTACTAAAAACAGAGCAAACTCAGTTCGCAGTTTGCGTTAGCCGCAAGCTGTGCAAGCGCTGGTGCGCAGCGCTCTCCGTATCTACCGGCAGTTGCTGCCTGGCCTGCAGGTAGTGGTGGGTAAACACATCCAGGTACGCTTCAAGCGTTTGCGCCACCCGTGCATCACCGCTTAGCGCCATGCACAGCGCCGCAACTTCTACCGTACAAAAATGCGCATCGCGCTGCGAGCGCCGCAGCTTGTAGTTAGACAACTGCTCGCTTTGCAGGCTCAGCACCGGCAGGTGGTCCAGGTAAGGGCTTTTGCGAAACATCTTGCGCGCCTCGGGCCAGGTGGCGTCCAGCAGCACGAACAGCGGGCGCTTGTTTGTTGTAGCCTGCACCTCAGTCACCACCCGCCCGCCGGGTACAAATTCCCCCGGAAACACCACATACGGCTGCCACTGCTCATCGGCCAGCAGGGCTAGCAACGCAGGGTCAACCTCGGTGCGGGACCAGCCAAAGGCAAACGTATCAGGCACCACATCAGCCACCAGCCAGCCCGTGTTGCTGGGTTTGAGCGGCTCAATATCAAACATGACCAGGCACACCCCCGCACGGCCAGGCACCACCGGGCGCACCGCACACAGGCAGTGGCTAAGCACCAGGCGGCAGCCCGCACAGCGCTCAAGCTTGGAGCCGCCCCGCGCCAAAAAGGGTTTTGAGCTGCGCGCCAGCCGGGCTGTGCGCAGGCGGCTCACGGCGTGGGGTGGGGGTTGTATCAGGAGGTATGCCGTTTATTTTGCGTAGCGGTACACCGCACAAAACTTGTTGCCGTCCGGGTCGCGCACATACGCCAGGTACATCTTGCCCGACGGCCCTTCGCGCAGCCCCGGCGGGTCTTCGCAAGTCGTGCCGCCGTTAGCCAGGCCCGCCGCATGAAAGGCATCCACCTCAGCTTCTGACTTGAAAGTCAGGCCAATCGTGCCGCCATTGGCATGGGTAGCAGGCTGCCCATTAATCGGCGTGATGATGCCCAGCGTGCCCGTGGCGCTGCGGTAGTAATAGCGGCCCTTGCCAGCGACGCCCGGGCCAACGCCCGTCACGGCAAACACCGCATCGTAAAACCGCTTGGAAGCCTCCAGGTCATTGACGCCGACCATGATGTGACTGAACATTTTTTGTCTCCGTTGAGGCCCGATGCCGGGCTGGTTAAGTGGTGATGAAGGCGCGAAAGTAAGCGATAAATGGTAGTCGATGGCAGTTGCACCTGAGACGGCAGCTGTCACCTGATGCTATTAAAAAAGGAGTAAAACGGCTGATTTATGCCGCCATCAATGACACATTAGCCTGCAACTCATCCCAAGGCGCCGTCAGCTTGCGGCCATCACGTACCAGCAAGCCTGCCGATTGCAGCGTGGCCACGTCCTGATGCACATTCTTATAGTCACGGCCTAGGGTTTGAGCCAGCTCACGCACATTGCCAGCCCCATGCTGGCGCACATGGCGCAGCAAGTCCAGGCGGCGTGGCGACAGGGTTTCAAACATCGTTTGCACGTCTAAAAAGGTGATGTGCGTCTGGTTAACAGCTTCGCCAGCTTCAGCCTGCTTCCACGCGCGAGCAAAGCGCTTGCCCATGTCCGCCAGGCTGCCCACGTTGACCTGAACTTTAGGGTGAAGGTTAGGGGTGGAGTTCATTTTTCATCCTTTCAACGTCTTGCAAAAAGTCGGCAATCATTTTGTCGACCGATTCAAACTTGTAGCGCGTCTCTAGCGCGCCAAGGTGCTTGTGGTCACCCTTGCCGCGTTCGTTGTCATAGCCAACCATACGCTGGCCGTCATAGCCATAAAACAGACTGTACTTCAAGCCATGCGGTCGATCCAGCGTAGCGCGGGGCAATTGCCATATCGTCATTTCTACAACTGCACCATCAGGCAAGAGTGCTTTGTCATAGAAAATCCGTACTGCCTTCATATGGTTACTTTAACCATCATAAATTAGGGTGTCAAGCGCCATAAATTAAGGCGAAAAATGCATGATTGAAAGACCCGACTCTCAATTCCCTCACTTGACCATCGTGGCACTTTTTTGGACCTAAAAAGGTGCCACTTTAGTATTTACAAGTTTGTTTTCAGCATCAATAAAAAGCTGATCGGGATTTTTAGGAAACCGCAGTTGATCGAGCGCGGCAGTGAGATCTTCATTGCATAA
Source organism: Polaromonas sp. (assembly GCA_043781295.1). Lineage (GTDB taxonomy): Bacteria > Pseudomonadota > Gammaproteobacteria > Burkholderiales > Burkholderiaceae_C > Polaromonas. The sequence goes on along the minus strand of JAYWBS010000015.1, from coordinate 10,501 downwards.
AAGAATGATTTTATTTCGCAGTAACTCATCATTACTGATTGCCATTTGATCTTTCGGCAAAGCACAAATAAGAATACCTAAAACTTTAGCCGGATGATCGTTTGCACTGAGTGTTTTAGTTAAAGCACCACGGCGGTCAACTAGCTTTCCAATTTTTAAAGCGTTATCTGCAATTCGGGTCGTACATTCAATTACTGCCAATCTGCCTTCAGGGGTGAACAAAACTATGTCTGGCGAGTCGGTTTCTATTTGAACCACCGGATTGAAACCCATTAAATAAAGTAACGCGGCAACGCTTAATTCAAATTTATCGGATGTGCTTGGAGCCAAGACCTCGCGTTTAATCATCCGCAAATCTTGGTCAAACTGTTGTACTGCGATAAGACGCTGATTACGCGCACGCGCTGGGTTAACAAACCAATTTCTGCGAACTACAACGCCACCGATAGACAGAATCACAAGTACCTGATCTGCAAATTGCATAGGAATTGTGGCGGTACCTACGCGTATTCCATCTTTAATTCGCTTCCATTTAAAAGCGTTACCCACTTGGTAACGTGCTGCCAATCCTTTGCCTGGCACTTCTCTAACAGACACACCAATTTTCAGCTTCTCAAATTTTGGAAGCATCAAAATTTTTAATTCGAGCTTTTCAGCTAAAAGTTTGCAGTCTGCAATAGCCAAATCTGCTGGTGGATTCATGCGAAGCGTTATTGATGGAGTGTCTTGACCTGCCACTGGGTCTGACACACCAAGCCATCCTGCTAAATCAGCAACGCCGTCGAATGGTATGCGCGCGTTGCGCAATGCGTTGTCAGCGTTGAATGAATCTATATACGTAGGTAAAGAACCTCGGTTGCCAGATACGCGCAAATGAAGCGCATAAAACCATAAATCTCGCCTAAGCGACTCTGAATAAAAATCTAGTGATGGCTTTTTTTCAAGTACTAACTTTTTGCCGTATACATGTATTTCTCCAGCGATAGCTTCTTGAATAATCTGTAACGATTTTTCCTTGGTAGCGTTAGTGGTAATTTTTTGACCCACATATAAGTTGCCCGCTATCTGATGGAAATTGTGGTCTGTTTTGCGGGGCCCTGGGTCTAGAAATACGGCCGCAGATAACAGTCGATATGTACCGTCAGGCGCAACCTCTGCTAGGAACCTAGTGTCAATCGAATAAGAGTCGCAAAGCCAAGTGGTTGCGGTTTCATTGATTCTTTTACAGATTTCAGAATCCATTATTTAGTCCTCAAGAGAATATCTCCGTCATATTTTCCCGCTCGTATAAATGTAAGTAAACAACAAATTTCGCGCATCCAGTGGCGTGCAAAAGACGAATCTAAACTTAAGCAATAAGAGTAGCCACACACCGACTAAAAGTTTTAAATTGAGTTACCTCATCATGCCGTAAAATTTTTAGTTGGGCATATGTAAATATTCATCTTCCCAGGGGGCGGGCACTGGAATCCTGCCGTCGCGTGAATAATGATGATTTGAGCCGAAAAGAGGCATTTTCAGGCATCAAATCGGCCTCTAGCCCAATGAATACGGGCGCAAAAAGCTATAAATAATATAGCGCCATAGCCGATCAATTCAGCCCACCGTCGGCAACCCGCCGACCGCCTACGTCCGCCAGCCGCACCTGCCTACGCGCAGCAACCCAAACCGTGTTCACAGTGGGGCATGGTCAAACTCAAAACCCCCACACCTGCAAACCCACCGCCACCCGCCCAGCGCGCCCGAGTCGGCAAGCCACCCACGCCGCGTGATGCCGCCGTTGAAGCAAAGCTGCAAATGCCCAATGAGCGGGATGAATCCGTAGCCATGACGGCTGATGCGCCTGACCCGGTGATTGAGCAGGCGGCGGTTGATGTGGCGCGGGGCCTCAAGGACACGAGCAAGGGCGCTGAGCTGAATACTGCTTACAAGAAGCTCAAATAGCTTGGGCTACCGGATTCCCGCCTGCGCGGGAATGAAGGGTTGTTTAAGGCGGTTTTGGTCGTTTTTGAGCTGAGAAAAAGGTCGTTTTTAGGCATTAAATCGGCCTCTAGCCCAATAGATCTGGGCGCAAGCAGCTCCTGAATTTATAGCGTCTGTTTTGCCCGCTACGCGGGTGCCTCCACCCGCCCACCCGGATGCGTCGCCAGCCGGGCCGGGTCGCGGCCATGCGTGGGCGCGTGGTCTGCAAAGGGCCAGCCGCCGAACTGGGTGCGTTGGTAGTCCTGCATGGTTTGCCTGATCTCGGCTTCGGTGTTCATGACAAAGGGGCCGTACTGGGCGACGGGCTCGGCGATGGGTTTGCCTTGTAGCAGCAAAAATTCGGCTTCTTCATTACCGTTGATCAATTCAACATCTACATCGCCTTGCAATTCAATCGCGCCGTGGCTACCCACGCCTTGCCCGCTGACGCTGACCGATTGGCCTTTGAAAAAATACAGGTTGCGGCGTGTGCCTGCTTTTGTGGCTGGCAGCGTAAAACTGGCACCGGGTTGCATGCGCAGCGTCCAGATGGCGACGTCGGCCTGGGCCTGGGAGGCCCATGAATCGGGCGGTGGGCTAAGCGGTTTTATCGGCTTGTCAGCATCAGCCAGCTGGCCTGCAATGACCGATACAAAGGTCTGAAGCCCGTTCGCGTCTTTCACCACGCGGTTGGGAATGTCGTCGGCCCAAAACATGGTGAAGTGCGGGTCGGCCATTTTGCTGGCTGCGGGCAAATTGAGCCATATCTGGAACAACTCCAGCGGGTTGGCTTGCGTTGTGCTCAGCAGCGGAAACATCTCTGCATGCACGATGCCCTTGCCAGCCGTGAGCCACTGCACATCGCCCTGCCCAAAGCGCGCGGTGGCACCGAGCGAATCTGAATGGTCAATCAGCCCTTTGCGCACAATCGTCACCGTTTCAAACCCCCGGTGCGGGTGCGCGGGAAAGCCGGGCACCGTGCTGCCGTGGTACATGCTCCAGCCGTCTTTGCGGCTGAAGTCCTGGCCGATGTTGCGCCCGCTAAGTGCTGCCTTGGGGCTCATGTCGGCATTGGCGGCGGGGTAGGCGTCGTCGTGATACACGCAGAACAGAAACGGATCGAGCGTGGGCCACTGCGGGCCTAGCGGCTGAATGTTGAGGATGGGGTTGGGTGTCATACAAAGCAATTAGGGTTGAAAACACAAATTTACAAGAGGCTATTTTGTGCGGCTTCCCAGCACGGCCGCGCCAAGTATCAACACCGTGGCCAGGCCAATGCCCCAGCTCAAGGGCCGCCCGGTGACGGCCAGCAGCAGCACGGTCGATGCCAGCGGGGTGATGTAGCTCAAGATACCGATTTTGCGCGCATCGCCGTTCTTAAGTGCAGCATCCCACAAAAAGAACGCCGCTCCCAGCGGGCCGAGGCCCATCAGCACCATCAGCAGCCAGTCGCGCGTGCTGATTTCCACCGGCACCTCCAGCAGCGCATGGCACAGCAATGACAGCACGCCAGACACCAGCCCAAACAGGCCAATCGCCGCCGTGGGAAAACCGCAGCCAGCCAAGCTCATGCGCTTGCCCATCAGTGAATAGCTGGCCCAGATGAACGCGGCAACAGCGGCCAGTACATAGCCCCAGGCAAAGCCTTTGCCTTTTAAGCCACCCGCCAGCCAGGAGTCACCCAAAATAGCAACGGCAGCGCCCAAAAATCCAGCGCAAGCAGCTATGAAATGCGTAGCATTCAGTTTGACACCCGGCAAAAACAGCGGCGCCATCAACACAATGCCAAGCGGCCACAGGTAGTTGACCAAATTGGCCTCCACCGCAGGCGCATAACGCAAGGCCATGAAGAGCAAAAAGTGGTAACCAAACAAGCCATACACACCCAACGCCAGCGCAGGCCACGTCACCCGCCACTGCGCGCAAAACGGCCAGGCAGGCACACTGCCTACCAGCAGCGCAATGCCCGTCAATAAAAACGGCGGAACGTGCGACAGCAGCGTGCCCAGCACCGCCAGAGATGACCACAGGACGATGGCGGCCAGGGCCAGGAGGGTGGGGGTGGATGGGTATTTAAAGCGCATAGCTTCAGCGCTTTTGAGCGGCTTTGGCCAGCGCAGCCATTTTCTCAAGCACACGTGCCATGGCGGACTGGTACACCACGCTGTCTTCGCGTTTGTTAACTGCCATCACCATGACGATCAACACGTCATCTTGCACGCCGTAGACCAAGCGGTAGCCCTGCTTGTTGAGCTTGATTTTGTAATGCCCCAGCAGCGCACCGTGTAGCGCCGCACCGGGTACATGAGGTTTGTCCAGGCGCTTCTTGAGCAACTTGCGCAGCGGCTCTTTGACGGAGCCATCCAGCTTTTGCCACTCTACCCACGCGCTTGGGACAAACTGCAATCGGTACTTGTGCTTGGCAGTAGTCGCAGCTGCCTTAGATGGCATCAACATCCACCTCAATCGCGTTGGCTCTCTCACCCATGCGCGCCAGCACAGTCCGACTCAGTTCCTGGTCAGCCAACTCTTCCAGCATGGCTTCAAAGAGGGCCGGCTCAATCATGTAAAACGCTGCCTTGTTATGGTTCAACACAGCTACCGGGCGGCGTTTAGCGTCACGCAAAACAGCCGCCGGGTTCTTCTTGAACTCGGACATGCTGATGGTGAGATTGCTCAGAATGGCTTCCATAATTAGCTCATAAATTGGAGCTAATTATGGCGCTTAATTAGACTCTCGTCAATGCGTCACGCTTTTTACGGCTAGCCATCATGGCGCGTGATTCTTGCATGGCAGCACGCGTCTGGGCGTTAGGTACTTTGAGCTCCAGCGGAAAAGTCTGATCAGCCGCAGCCCGCTGTGGCAGGCCAAGTGCCTCTTGACGGCGTTTATTGACTTGCATGGTTGCGCAAGGGCACTTAAGCCGCCGCCTTCACCCTCAACCGCCATGCATGCAGCAGCGGCTCGGTGTAGCCGCTGGGCTGTGCCAGGCCTTTGAACACCAAATCACAAGCCGCCTTGTACGCCATCGACGTGTCAAAGTTGCCGGCCATCGGCTGGTATAGCTTGTCGCCAGCATTCTGGCCATCAACCACTGCTGCCATGCGCTGGAAGGTCTCGTTGATTTGGGCTTTGGTCACCACGCCGTGCAGCAGCCAGTTGGCCATGTGCTGGCTACTGATGCGCAGGGTGGCGCGGTCTTCCATCAGGCCGATGTTGTGGATGTCGGGCACCTTGCTGCAGCCCACGCCCTGGTCTACCCAGCGCACGACGTAGCCCAAAATGCCCTGGGCGTTGTTGTCGAGCTCTTGTGCTTTTTCTGCCACTGACCAGTTGGGCGTGGTTGTTACGGGGATTTGCAGCAACGCATTCAGCGTATCGTTGCGCAGCTTTTTGGTGTCGGCTTTTTTAACCGCTTTTTCCATGTCTTTTTGCACCTTGCTGACCTTGACCTGGTGGTAGTGCAGGGCGTGCAGCGTGGCGCCTGTGGGGCTGGGCACCCAGGCGGTATTGGCACCGGCCAGCGGGTGGCCGATTTTTTGCGTCATCATCGCGGCCATCAGGTCGGGCATGGCCCACATGCCTTTGCCGATTTGCGCTTTGCCGCGCAGCCCACAAGCCAGGCCGACTTGCACGTTATTTTTCTCGTAAGCAGCAATCCAGGTGCTGGTTTTCATGTCGCCCTTGCGGATCATCGGGCCAGCTTGCATGGCGGTGTGCATCTCGTCGCCGGTGCGGTCTAAAAAGCCGGTGTTGATGAAGGCCACGCGCGAGCTGGCAGCGGCAATGCAGGCCATCAGGTTGGCGCTGGTGCGGCGCTCTTCGTCCATGATGCCGAGCTTGACGGTGCTGTCTTTCAGGCCCAGCATTTTTTCAACCCGGCCAAACAGCTCGGCGGCAAAAGCCACTTCAGCCGGGCCGTGCATTTTGGGCTTGACGATGTAGACGCTGCCTTTGCGTGAGTTTTTAATGCCGGGCTTGCCTTTGAGTTTCAGGTCATGCATGGCAATCGTGGTGGTAACAACTGCGTCCAAAATGCCTTCGGGGATTTCTTTTGTGCTGCCGTCAGCGGCTGTGTAAGTGATGGCCGGGTTGGTCATCAGGTGGCCAACATTGCGCAAAAACATCAACGAGCGGCCATGCAGCACGACTGGCTTTTTGCTGGTGGCGGATGTGTAGATGCGGTCGGCATTCAGGCCGCGTGTGAATGTTTTACCGTCTTTGGTCACGCTTTCTGTCAGCGTGCCCTGCAAGATGCCCAGCCAGTTGCTGTAGGCCAGCACTTTGTCGTCGGCATCGACCACGGCAACTGAATCTTCCAGGTCCAAAATGGTCGACAGCGCGGCTTCAAGCACCAGGTCGCACACGCCTGCGGGGTCGGTTTTGCCGATGGGTGTGGCGGCGTTGATTTGAATGTCCAGGTGCAAGCCGTTGTGCTTGAGCAGCACCGATGTCGGCTTGGTCATGTTGCCCTGGTAACCGATGAATTGTTTGTCGTCCACCAGGCCAGTCGTTTTGCCGTTTTTAAGTTTCACAGCCAGCTTGCCAGCGCGCACGCTGTAGCCCACGGAATCAACATGCGAGCCGCTGGCCAGCGGGGCCGTGCGGTCAAGTACGTGGCGTGCATATTCAATCACTTTGGCGCCGCGCTTGGGGTTGTAGCCCTTGCCCTTCTCGGCGCCATCGGCCTCACTGATCACGTCGGTGCCGTACAGCGCGTCATACAAGCTGCCCCAGCGCGCGTTGGCGGCGTTCAGGGCGTAGCGGGCATTCAAAATCGGCACCACCAGTTGCGGGCCGGCTTGCTTGGCCAGCTCGGCATCAACGTTATCGGTGGTGGTTTTGACTTTTTTAGGCGCTGGCACCAGGTAGCCGATGTTGGTCAAAAACTTTTGATACGCTTTCATGTCCTTGATCGGGCCTGGGTTGGCCTTGTGCCACGCATCCATCTCGGTTTGCAGGCGGTCACGCTCGGCTAGCAGGGCGATGTTTTTAGGGGCCAGGTCGCACACAATCGCGTCAAAACCTTTCCAGAAATTGGCAGCTGATACGCCTGTGCCGGGCAGTACCTGGGTGTCAATAAACTGGTGCAGGTTGCTGGCGACTTGCAGGCGGTGAATGGGTGTCATGGCTGGTTTCATCAAAGCGGGGGCAGTCATCAGAGGTCTCCAAAAAAATTAAATATCAATCAATGCCAATGCGCTTACTTTATTCGATACGCCGCGATGCTTGTTAAGCTGCTCACATGAGTTCATATCCGTCGCCACCCATGCCTCCTGATATCGCCCCGACAAAGCTGCCCTTTGAGGGCATTCGCGTCGTCGAATTCACCCACATGGTCATGGGCCCTACCTGCGGCATGGTGCTGGCAGATTTGGGCGCAGAGGTCATCAAAATTGAACCCCTGGCGGGGGATAACACGCGCAGGCTGCTTGGCGCTGGCGCTGGCTTTTTTGCGATGTTCAACCGCAACAAAAAAAGCATGGCGCTTGATTTGCACACGCCTCAAGGCAAAGAAGCGGCCCTTAAATTAATAGCCACGGCAGACATCGTCAGTGAAAACTTCAAGCCCGGCACCATGGCCAAGCTGGGGCTTGACTACGCCGCGCTGTCAAAGCTCAACGGCCGCCTGATTTACGTCAGCCACAAGGGCTTTTTGCCTGGCCCCTACGACCACCGCACCGCGCTCGATGAAGTCGTACAAATGATGGGCGGCCTGGCCTACATGACGGGCCGACCCGGCGACCCATTGCGCGCAGGCAGCAGTGTGAACGACATCATGGGTGGCATGTTTGGCGCGATGGGGGCCATGGCTGCGCTGGCGCAGCGCGCAGCGACGGGCAAAGGCCAGGAAGTACAGTCCGCGTTGTTTGAAAACAATGTGTTTCTGGTGGCCCAGCACATGATGCAATTTGCCGTGACGGGTGAGGCGGCGGCTCCCATGCCCAGCCGGATATCCGCCTGGGCGGTGTACGACGTGTTTACCGTCAAGGGCGGCGAGCAAATATTTTTGGCAGTGGTCAGTGATACGCAATGGGCCGTGTTTTGCAAAGCCTTTGATCTTGAGGATTTGCAAGCTGACCCGCGCCTGGTCACCAACAACGACAGGGTCCGGGCACGTGAGTGGCTGCTGCCGATGCTGCGCTCGCGCATGTCTGAACACAGTGCCCAAGAGCTGAGCCGGGTGTTTGAAGACAACGGCCTGCCCTTTGCACCCATCACCCAGCCGCAAGATTTGTTTCATGACCCGCACTTGCGGGCCACGGGCGGGCTGGCATCCTTGCAACTGCCTGATGGGCGGGATTGCCAAGTCCCGCTGATGCCGATCACGCTTGGTGGCCTGCGGCCAGGTGTACGCAGCAATCCGCCGAAGTTGGGCGAACACACCGACGCGCTGCTGGCAGAACTGGGCTATACCAGCGAGCAGATTGAGGCCTTGAAGCAAGCCAAGGTCACCGTGGCAGGAGCCAGGTAGCGTTAGTGCAGTGTTGCACTCTGTCTGGCGTTAACGCGAGGCAGGCGCAGCCGGCATGATCACCACCGTGTCGCCGCCGGTAGAGCCGCGTTGCCCCTGGGCGCCTGCGCTCCCGGTGTCGCCAGTTGCACCCGTGGCTCCGGTTGGGCCTGCGGGTCCAGGCACGGTGATTACTGCAGGCGTGGTGACAACAGTGGGCCGGTCACATGCGCTGAGTGTCAAGGCGGCTAGCGCCATCAATGTTGCTGGGTAAATGATTGAATATTTCATGAAATTTCCTGGTGATGGGTTGGAAAAAGCCGCCTCTCCCCAATAGACAGACGTCATGGCAAAACCCCTTTTATTTCGACATGATGGTGTTGTACGCTGGCCAAACACGACCCGGCGTAGGCGCGTAACCGCGCAGCACGTGGGTGCAGGCCTTGATTTTTCGGGTTTAATACTTTCTTACGAGTAAAACACGCTGGCAGTTACGGGCATAGGTTGCGTTCGACAAACGTCTTCGAACACGGTCAGAAACAACCCGACTTCATTTAAGCTACTTAAAACCTTCATCGAGAAACCCCCCATGAAAATCCTCGTCCTTCACGGCATCAACCTCAACATGTTTGGCAAACGCGACCCGGCGCAGTACGGCACCACCACGCTGGCAGAAATCAATGCCAGCGTCATCGCCCTCGGCAAAGAGCTGGGCGCGCAGGTGGAGGCTTTTCAAACCAACTTTGAGGGCGCGATGGCCGAGCGCATCCATCAGGCCCATGCCGATGGCCTGGACGCGGTCATCATCAACGCCGGGGCATGGACGCACTACAGCTACGGCATTCGCGATGCGCTGGCAATTTTGAAGTGCCCCATCATTGAAGTGCACATGTCCAACATCCATGCGCGCGAGGCCTTCAGGCATGTGTCGGTGCTGGCTGAAATCGCCAAAGGGCAGATTTGCGGCTTTGGGGCTGACAGTTATTTGCTGGGTCTGCGTGCGGCTGTGTCTAGCGTTCAGGCTTCTAAACCATGACCCATTTCGTGATCAATGGCAACACCGAAATCATTGCGCACATTGGCTATCCCACACACTCGTTCAAGTCACCCATGATCTACAACCCCTGGTTTGAAAAAGCCGGGGTCAATGCCATCGTGGTGCCCATGGCTTGCAAGAGCGCTGACTACCCTGATTTTTTGCGAGCCGTATTCAAGCTCGCCAATGTTCGCGGCGCGCTTATTACCATGCCGCACAAGGTGGTGACGATGGGATTGATTGATGTCATCTCACCCACCGCATTAATCGCTGGAGCCTGCAACGCGGTGCGTTTGAATGAGCAAGGCCAACTGCAAGGCGATATGTTTGACGGCGAAGGCTTTGTGCGCGGTTTATTGCGCAAGGGCGTGACCGTCAAGGGCGCGAAAGCATTGGTGGTTGGCAGCGGCGGCGTGGGCTGCGCGATAGCGGCATCACTGGCAGCCAGCGGCGTGGCTGAACTGGGTTTGTTTGATGTCAACACGACAGCCTGCGATGGCCTGGCCGCGAGACTTGCGCAACATCACCCAGCTTTAAAGGTTAGCACAGCAAGCAACGACCCAGCGGGTTTTGATGTCGTGGTCAACGCCACGCCCATGGGCATGAACGAAGGCGACGCGATGCCGATGGACACAGCACGCATTGCCAGCAGCACGTTTGTTGGGGAGGTGGTGATGAGGCTAGAGATGACCGCTTTTTTGCAAGCTGCAAAAGCCAGGGGCTGTGCGGTGCAGGTGGGCACCGACATGCTGTTTGAACAGATCCCGGCTTACCTGGAGTTTTTTGGCCTGCCCAGCACAACGCCTGAAGAACTCAGGTCGTTGGCCAGACTGACTTAACCAAGCTTTAGGCTGGTTTTTTGCTCAAGCATTCTTTCATGAAGGCCTTGCGCTCGTCGCCTTTTTTGTCTTTGGCATCGACGTTGCAGGTTTTCATTTTGCTTTGCTGTGTGGCAGGTGCTGGTTTGGCGCTCAGGCACTCTTTCATGAAGGCTTTGCGTTCGTCGCCTTTTTTGCCTTCAGCATCTTTGTTGCAAGTGCCCATTTTG
>JAYWBS010000014.1:0-22585 GCA_043781295.1 Polaromonas sp. | reverse complement strand
AGACGCGGTCCCAATGCCTGGGTATGCGTGAGTATGACCTGCCCCACCGCCTCGCGCAGGCGCCTTTCAAGCACCAGGTCGACCCGCTGCATCACGCGGTGAACTATTTGGTCTTCAAACTGCCCACCAATCTGAAAATCGGCTGTAGGTGCACCGCCAAAAGCCTCGGTTGACGCACCAGGTTGAGAATGCGCAGTTGCCCCAGGCTGCACCACGTCGGTCAGCGTGGGCACAAAGCGCGGCGGCGACAGGTTGTTCATGCCGCTCCTGCTGGGGTTTGTAGCTCATGCCTTTTAAGCGAATACCCTCTGCCTTTGTAGTGCTTCCAGCGGGCTCTGGCGGAATCCAGATCGTCTGGCAAATCTGACGCCACCTCGATGAAGCGCTCAAAACGCTCGAAATTACCCGGAACGCGTTGCCCCAAATTAATCAACACACTGTCAGCCAGGCAACCATCGAGTTGCGCGGCCAGCAACACCGGCGTAACAGCCATGGTTTGGGCAGGCGCATTGCTCAGGCAATGGGGCACAAATTCGGTCGCAGAAAAGTGCCACAGCAACTGATCAAGCTGCGCCAGCAGCTCGGTCTCTGCCGTCACCACCGCTTTGGCACCGCTGCGCAAGACTTTGCGCAGCAGGCGGCAGCTGTAGTGCAGCTTGTCGGCCACGTTGACGTGAAATTCGATTTCTGTCATGCGGTGCGAACACGCTTTTTGGCTGCGGGTTGGGTGGTTTGACTCACCGCTACCTCTGCCGTGGCCTGTGACAGCAAATAATCCACCAGCAAGGCCACCGGCCGGCCGGTAGCGCCTTTGGTGGCACCGCTCTTCCAGGCAGTACCCGCTATGTCCAGATGTGCCCAGGCAAACCTGGCGGCAAAACGCTGCAAGAATTTGGCCGCCGTGACGGCCCCACCAGCACGCCCTGCTACGTTGGCCACATCTGCAAAATTGGTTTTAAGGCCCTCGGCGTAGTCGTCGTCGAGCGGCATGCGCCAGCATAAATCGAGCGATGACTCCCCCGCGTCCAGCAGCGCCTTGGCAAGCGTGTCGTCGCTGGCAAACAGGCCACTGCGCACGCCGCCCAAAGCCACCACGCAAGCACCAGTGAGTGTGGCAATATCAATGACCGCGCGCGGTTTGAAGCGCTCTGCGTAGGTCAATGCATCGCACAGCACCAGGCGCCCTTCTGCATCGGTGTTCAGGATTTCAATGGTTTGCCCACTCATGCTGGTCACCACATCGCCGGGCTTGATGGCGCGGCCATCGGGCATGTTTTCACACGCTGGTATCAGGCCAATCACGTTGATGGCGGGTTTCAGGTCAGCCAGTGCCCTGAAGGTACCCAGCACACTGGCAGCACCGCACATGTCAAACTTCATTTCATCCATTTCAGACGCTGGCTTGATAGAGATACCGCCCGTATCAAAGGTGATGCCCTTGCCCACCAGCACCGTCGGCGCTACCGTTTTAGCAGCGCCGTCATAACGCAGCACCATAAACCGCAGTGGCTCATTTGACCCTTGCGCCACCGCCATGAATGAGCCCATGCCCAGCTTGGCAACTTCTTGGGGGCCGAGAACATCTACCTTGATTTTGGGGAATTTACCCAGCGTTTTGGCCGCCCCGGCTAGCAACACGGGTGTGGCATGGTTTGCCGGGCGATTGGCCCATTCTTTTGCCAGGCCTATGCCGTTCACCAGCGCTACGCCTTTGTCAAAAGCTGGTTTGGCGTTGGTAGCGTCAGGTACCGCCAGTACGATGCGCTCAAGTTTGCTGGGCGTGGGTTTTGATTTTGTGGTGATGTACACATAAGCCGCATCGCCGCAAGCCACCACGGCTGTACGCACCACGTCATCTACCGGGCTATTGACGGCGCAAAAACTCAACACAACGCGCTTGACATTGCCGTTTTTTAGCGTGTTCATGGCAGCGTTTACCGCTGTGCGCACACTCTTGGCACTACCGTCACCGCAGCCTGACAGCACCAGGCGGGTTGCAGCCACGCCTGCGGTGCGATAAGCGCTGAGCAACTTGCCCGGTTTCGTTTCAAAGTCGCCAGACTTGATGGCCAGCGCCACGAGACTTGAAATCGGGTCATCTGCACTGCCTGCCAGAGATTTGTCTTGCGCAATCAGCACGATCAAGGCATCGCATTTTTCGGTGCAAAGTCGGGTGCGGGTCAATGTTTTAAGTTCAAAGTCCATAATTGTGAATTTGGCCGATCAGAAATAAATAAAATGAGCACAAAGGGCGCTGTTTAGTCAATGTTATTCCAATCTTCCATCCGCAGAGAACTTGCCCGCAGTTTCGGTGCCACGTTTGTGGTGCTTATCACCATCGTCCTGACCATCGTCTTGATCCGCACACTGGGCCAGGCGTCTCGCGGCGTCATCAATCCGCAAGATGTGATGCTGTTCATGGCCTATTCCACGCTGGGCCGGTTGCCCACCATCCTCACGCTGTCGCTGTTTGTTGCCATGGTGGGGACTTTGTCGCGCATGTACCGCGACAGTGAAATGGTCGTCTGGTTCACCAGTGGGCGCGGCTTGACTGGCTTCATCGGCCCGCTGTTTCGCTTTGCATGGCCCGTATTGCTGATCATCGCGTTGACTTCCCTGTTCGTCTGGCCGTGGACCAATCAGCAAACCAAGGACATGAAAGAGCGCTACGAAGGCCGCAGTGACCTGGACCGTATTGCACCTGGGCAGTTCCAGGAGTCGTCCAGTGGCAACCGGGTGTTTTTCATTGACCGGGATGCCAAGACTGACCAAAAGTCCAGTAACAACGTTTTTATCGCCGCCAATGAAAAAGGCAAAAGCTCCGTCACTACCGCGCGCTCCGGGCGTATCGAGGTAACTGGCGACAAGCAGGTGCTGGTGCTTGAAAACGGCCAGCGGCTTGAAAGCGAGAATGGTCAAAGCACCCTGAAAATCAGTGATTTTGAAGAGTACGGCAGCGCCACAGGTGATGCCGCCCAGCTCAACCCTGATGTCAGCGATGCCAAGCTGCTATCGATTCCTGTTCTGGTCAAGTCACCGACGCGCGGCAATCTTAGCGAGCTGGCCTGGCGGCTGGGCTTGGCACTGGCGGCAATTAATTTTGTGGTTCTGGCTGTAGCCCTGGCGAGCGTCAACCCGCGCGGTGGGCGCAGCGGCAACCTGGCTTTTGTGGTGCTGACTTTTTTGGTCTATAACAACCTCGTGAACCTGGGGCAAAGCTGGATTTTTGGCGGGCTCATCAGCTTTGGCGGTCTATTGGTCGCGCTTCATGGCGGTGTGTTGCTGTTGGGCCTGCTGTGGCTTGCCAAGCGCAATGTCAACTGGACGTTGCGAGCCGCGTTGCGTTCCCGCAGCCGTGCCAGCACCAGCACACATCCAGGAAACTCAAGCCCATGAAAACCATTCGCCGGCTGATTTATGGCGAGGTGCTGGCCTCTATTGCTCTGGTAGCCATGGGCTTTTTAGCGCTGTTTTTCTTTTTTGACCTGGTCGATGAATTGCAGTACCTGGGTAAAAGCAATGGTCTGCCCAGTGCCAGTGATATTTACCAAATCAGGCATGCGCTGTTGTATGTGGGTCTGCTGGTACCGAACCACTTATACGAGCTGCTACCCATATCGGTATTGATAGGCACCATTTTTGTGATGGCCCGACTGGCCCAGAGTTCTGAATACACCATCTTGAGAACCAGTGGGCTAGACCCCTGGCGAGCCCTGAAATTACTCCTGAGTCTGGGGGCTTTTTTTGTAGTGTTCAGCTTCTTGATTGGCGACTACCTGGCACCTTTGAGCGAACGTACGGCGCAGTTGCTCAAGGCCAAATACCAGGGCACGATTACTGTCGGGCAAACCGGTGCATGGTTGAAGGAAAAGCAGGCCTACAACACCTATGTTGCCAACGTCAAAACTCTGTCGCCCCGCAACGACATGCTGGGAGTCCAGATTTTTGAGTTTGACAATAAAGGGCTGGTGGTGTCCACCATGCAGGCGGCAATGGCATCGTTTGGCGAAGATGACTCGTGGACATTAAAGAAAGTGACGCGTTCTGAATTCAGCGTACCGTCCGCCACCGCAGACCAGCGCGGCCTCATCAAGCAGACTGCGGGCGTGACCCGCAGCGTTATCGACAGCTTTCGCTGGCCCACCGAAATGACGCAGGAAATGGTGTCGGTAGCACTGCTTAAGCCCGAGCGCATGGGCACGCTTGATCTTTTCAACTACATTCGCCATCTGGATGCCAATGGTCAGACGGCGCAGCGCTATGAAATTGAATTCTGGAAAAAAGTTTTTTACCCCCTGAGCTGCCTGGTGATGGTGATTCTGGCTTTGCCTTTTGCCTACCTGCATTTCCGCTCTGGTGGCATCGCGGCCTATGTGTTTGCGGGCGTCATGATTGGCATCAGCTTTTTCTTGCTCAACAATGTTTTTGGGTATGTGGGCAATCTGCAAAACTGGCAGCCATGGCTTGCGGCGGCATCGCCGGGTTTGCTTTACATGGGCATCTCACTCGGGGCGTTCGGCTGGCTGGTGCTCAGACGTTGACTCCAACGCCAAATAAACCGTCGGCACCCTTTTACCCTTCAAACAAGCAATGACGACTGGCATTATTTTGTTCGCCCACGGCTCCCGCGACCCGCAATGGCGCTTGCCGATTGAGGCCGTGGCCGTGCAGATTGCCCAACGCAAGCCCGGCGCGTTGGTGCGCTGCGCTTACCTTGAGCTTTGCCTGCCCTCCCTGCCCGATGCTGCTATTGATTTAATAGCTGGTGGCGCCCGTGTATTGAGGGTTTTCCCTCTTTTCCTTGGCGTTGGAAAGCACGCACGCGAAGACCTGCCGCTGCTGATCGAAGAAATTCGCTCTGCCCACCCGAGCGTGGTGGTTGAGCTTTTGCCTACTGCGGGAGAGTCCCCAAAGTTAACCGCGCTGATGGCTGATATCGCCCTCGCGTGATTTTTTCAGGTTTGGCTTAGGTCAATAAGGGCATAATAAAACCAATAATCAGCCAGAATTCGATATGAACCTTCACCAATTCAGATTTGTTCAAGAAGCTGTCAGACGTAACCTTAATCTGACGGAAACCGCCCGAGCCCTGCACACGTCGCAGCCCGGTGTGTCCAAAGCCATCATTGAGCTTGAAGAAGAATTGGGGGTTGAGATTTTTGCCCGCCACGGCAAGCGCTTGAAGCGCATCACCGAGCCGGGTGATCACGTGCTCAAAAGCATAGACCTCATCATGCGCGAGGTGGGCAACCTGCGGCGTATTGGCGAGCAGTACTCCAAGCAGGACAGCGGCACGCTGTCAATTGCCACCACCCACACGCAAGCCAGGTATGTGCTGCCGCAACCCGTGGCCAAACTGCGCGAGGCTTTTCCGAAAGTCAATGTCAGCCTGCACCAGGGCTCGCCCGACCAGGTCGCAAAAATGGTGCTCGATGAAATCGCCGAGATTGGCATCGCGACAGAATCACTGACCCAATACGCCGATCTGGTGACCCTGCCGTGCTACGAATGGCAGCACATGCTGGTGCTGCCCGTGGCGCATCCGCTGGCGAACAAGACAAACATCACGCTTGAAGACTTGGCCATTGAGCCGCTGATCACCTACCACCCGTCATTTACCGGGCGCACCAAGATCGATCAGGCGTTTGCCGCAAAGCGCCTGCATCCACGTATTGCGCTGGAAGCGATTGATTCTGACGTGATAAAAACCTATGTGCGTCTGGGTCTGGGGGTCGGCATTGTTGCTGAAATGGCGGTTAAAAACGACGGCACCAACAGCGACTTGCTGGCGATTCCGGCGGGTCATTTATTTGGGGTCAATGTGGCACGTATCGCCTTCAAACGCAGTGCTTATCTGCGTAACTTTGTCTATACATTTGCAGAACTGCTCAGCAGCGACCTGAACCGCAGTCTGATTGAAAAAGCCATGTCGGGCCGCACTGACGATTTTTAATTCAAAGAGCACTGATCCCATGAACACAGTCTTAGCGCGCACACCGCAACTTAAAACCAAACTGGCAGCCGTTGGCACAAACATATTCACCGTGATGTCCACCTTGGCGCTAGAGAAAAATGCCGTCAACCTGGGCCAAGGCTTTCCAGATTTTGAATGCGACCCCAAGCTGGTAAACGCCGTCACCACCGCCATGACCCAAGGCTTGAACCAGTACCCGCCCATGCCCGGTGTGCCGGTGCTGCGCGAGGCGATATCAAGCAAGCTGCTCAAGCTGCATGGCCGCAACTACAACCCCAACACCGAGGTGACGGTAACGGCTGGTGCCACGCAGGCCATCATTACCGCCATACTGGCTGTTGTGCACCCCGGTGACGAGGTCATCGTGCTGGAGCCCTGCTACGACAGCTATGTGCCCAATGTTGAACTGGCTGGCGGTGTGGTGGTGCGCGTGCCCTTGGTACCAGGGACTTTCAGGCCTGACTTCGACAAGATCAGCGCAGCCATTACACCAAAGACCCGCGCCATCCTGATCAACTCGCCGCACAACCCAAGTGCAACGGTTTGGACTGAAGCCGACATGCTGAAGTTGCAGGACATCCTGGCGCCTACCGATGTGCTGCTGATCAGCGACGAGGTGTATGAGCACATGGTGTTTGACGCGGACAAAGGGCAAATCCACCAAAGTGCCGCGCGCTTCCCCGCTCTAGCCGCCCGGGCCTTCATCGTCAGCAGCTTTGGCAAGACCTACCACGTCACCTGCTGGAAGGTGGGCTACGTGGCAGCACCAGCGGCTTTAACGGCGGAGTTCCGCAAGGTGCACCAGTTCAATGTGTTTACCGTCAACACACCCGTGCAATACGGCCTAGCCAGCTACATGGCCAACGAGCGCGCCTACCTGGACCTGCCAGCTTTTTACCAGCGCAAACGCGACTTGTTTCGCGCAGGCCTGGCCAAGACCCGCTTCAAACTGCTGCCCAGCGAAGGCAGCTACTTTCAGTGCGTAGACATTTCTGACGTCAGTGATTTGAATGAAGCCGATTTTTGCAAATGGTTAACGACTGAGATAGGCGTTGCAGCGATACCGCTGTCAGCGTTTTACGGCAACGGCTTTGACCAGCGCGTGGTGCGCTTTTGCTTTGCCAAAAAAGACGACACGCTGAACGCAGCACTGGCGCGACTGGCCAAGCTGTAGCCCCTGCAGTCGGCATTGGCTGACGGTGTGATGCGCCTTGTTCTTGCCTGATTCCGCCCTGCCCAGGGCCAGAATCAATGCACACATAACAAGGAGTCTTCATGTCTATTTCCCTCATCCTGCTGATCGTTTTAATTCTGATTCTGGTGGGTGCTTTGCCTACGTGGGGCCATAGCCGCAGCTGGGGCTACGGGCCAAGTGGTGGCCTGGGGCTTGTCGTGATTATCTTGATCGTCTTGCTGCTCATGGGCCGCATTTAAGCGTCACGTTGCCTCACAGAAAAGGGCTTGCCATGCAAGCCTTTTTTTATGGGCATCAACTATTCAGTTGCTGCCAGACCTTCTCTAGCCGCTTGATGCTGACGGGTTGCGGCGTGCGCAGCTCCTGCGCAAAAAAGCTCACCCGCAGCTCTTCCAGCAGCCAACGGAACTCTTGCATGCGCGCATCCGTTGCGCCCTTGCGCTCTGCCACCAGACGCCAATAACGCTGCTCTTGCGGTTTGAGTTCCAGCGCTCTGGCAGCATCGCGGGCGGGGTCAGCACGCCACTTGTCCAGCCTGGCCGTGATGGCTTTGAGGTATCTTGAGAAGTGCTGCAATTGCACATAGGGCGTGGCTGTTAAAAACCGCTTGGGGACCAGCCGTTGCAGCTGCTGGGCGCAGTCCGCCGCAGCCTCTGCGGCGTTTTTGCTGTCTTTTATTTTGCGCTGGGCAACCGCAAACTCCAGCAAAATACCGGCGGCCAGCCGCGCTATTTCGGTAGCAATCAGGGTCAACCGTCCGCGTCCTTCGTCCAGACGTTTTTTGAACTCAGCCTCACACGTGGGCAAAGGGTCCAGCAGGAAAGTCCGATTCAAAGCAACCTCAATGATCTGCTCACGCAACTCCTCCAGCGTACCGCCGCCCGAGTTATCAGTTGCCCGGCCCACCAGCATGAAAGCCGTGGCCATTTTTTGCAAATCTGGCAGGTTTTTTTCCAGGTACTTGATGGCGTCCTTGATTTGCAGCGCAAACAACCGGCGCAGGCCTGCACGGTGTTTGGCAGTCGCAACTTCGGGCTCATCAAACACCTCTATCGTGACGGCGTCATTCAAATCAATCAGCGCCGGGAACCCAATCAACGTTTGGTGGCCTTTGGCTATCTCCATCAGCTCAGGCAGCTCGCCAAAGGTCCAGGTGGTGTAACGCTCAGGTGTCTTTGCAGTTTTACTTGCTATGCTTTCAGGAGCTTCTTGCGCCCGAATCTGTTGGGCTGCAGGCTTATTTGACAGTGAAAAAGAGCCTGAAATGGTTGTTTTGGAGCTTTCCAGCGGGGAAATGGCCAAATTTTTCATCCCGGCAAGCGCCTGAAACGCACCACGCGCCTGCGCACCCAAGTCGCCCTTCAGACCAGCCAGGCTGCGGCCCGTGCCCAGTTGCCGGCCATGCTCGTCAACCACACGAAAGTTCATAAACAGATGTGGCGCCAGCATGTCCAGTTTCAAATCGCCACGTTTGACATCAACTGCAGTGGCGTCGCGTACCAGCTTGAGCACCGCGTCCGTCAACGAGCCCGTGCCAAACACTTCAGGTTGATTGAGTTGCTCCGTCATGCGGGCAGCGGTATCAGGCAGCGGCACCAGGCGCGAACGTGGCCGCTGGTGCAGGGTTTTGATCAGCGCTTGCACTTTGTCCTTCAGCATGCCAGGTACCAGCCATTCGCAGCGCTCCTCATTGACCTGGTTCAACGCAAACAGCGGCACATCGACCGTGACGCCGTCTTTGGCGTCACCCGGCTCGTGCAAGTAAGTCGCCACGCAATCTACACCGCCCAGCCGCAAGATTTTCGGGAAGGCCTGCGTGGTGATGCCTGCCGCCTCGTGGCGCATCAGCTCTTCCTGGCTCAAGAGCAGCAGCTTGGGCTGCTTTTTAACTTCTTCCTTGTACCAGGCCTCGCAGCTTGCGCCGCTACACACATCGGCTGGCAACTGCTGGTCATAAAAGGCGTAAATCAGCTCCTCGTCCACCAGCACGTCCTGTCTGCGCGCTTTGTGCTCCAGGTCTTGTACCTTGGCGATCAGCTTTTCATTGGCTTTTAAAAACGCCAGCGGTGTGTCCCAATTGCCAGCCACCAAAGCTTCTCGAATAAACACGTCGCGGGCGGCAACGGGGTCAACCCGTCCAAAGTTAACGCGCCTACCGTTGTAGACCACCAGGCCGTACAGCGTAGCGCGCTCCAGCGCGGTAACTTGCGCGGCCTTTTTCTCCCAATGCGGGTCAAGCAGCTGTTTTTTAAGCAGGTGGCCCGCGACCTGCTCTATCCATTGCGGCTCGATGTTGGCAATGCCCCGGCCAAACAGGCGCGTGGTTTCGACCAGCTCGGCGGCCACAATCCAGCGGCCCGGCTTTTTACTCAGCTTGGCACCGGGATGGCGGTAAAACTTGATGCCACGTGCGCCCAGGTACCAGTCTTCTTCATCACTCTTTTGGCCCAGGTTACCGAGCAAACCGCAGAGCATGGACTGGTGCAGTTGCTCGTAGCTGGCAGGCTTGGTGTTGATGTCCCAGTGCTGTTCGGCAACCGTGCTGACAAGTTGCGAGTGAATGTCTCGCCATTCGCGCACGCGGCGGATATTGATGTAGTTTTCTCTGAGGAGATTTTCGTATTGGCGGTTGCTGAGTTTATGTTGCGCGGCGCCCTCACCCCTGCCCTCTCCCGCAAGCGGGAGAGGGAGTGAATTGCCCCCTCTCCCGCTTGCGGGAGAGGGTTGGGGTGAGGGATGACCCCGACCCCGTGAATCACCCAGCCATTTCCACAACTTCAAATAACCGACAAACTCGCTTTTCTCATCATCAAACTTGGCATGCGCCTGGTCGGCTTGAGCCTGCTTGTCCATCGGGCGGTCACGCACGTCCTGCACACTGAGCGCACTGGCAATCACCAGCACTTCGTCTAAAGCGCCCCGGGTTTTGGCTTCCAGAATCATGCGGCCCACGCGCGGGTCCAGCGGCAGCTTGGACAGGGTGTGGCCCACAGCGGTCAATTCATTGTCGTCATCCACAGCACCCAGCTCAGCCAGCAACTGGTAACCGTCCGTCATGGCGCGGCGCTGCGGCGCTTCAATAAACGCGAAGTCTTCAATCGCACCCAGATGCAAGGCTTTCATGCGCAAAATGACTGCGGCCAGTGAACTACGCAGAATTTCTGGGTCGGTAAACCGCGCTCTAGCTGCAAAATCTTGCGCGTCATACAGCCGTATGCAAATGCCGTCAGCAACGCGCCCGCAACGGCCGGCGCGTTGGTTGGCTGCGGCCTGGCTGATGGGTTCGACCATCAGCTGCTCGACCTTGCTCCTGAAGCTGTAGCGCTTGACGCGGGCTGTGCCTGCGTCAATGACGTATCTAATGCCAGGCACAGTCAACGATGTTTCAGCCACGTTGGTCGCCAATACGATGCGGCGGTTGTTGTGGCTGGCAAATATCTGGTCTTGCTCGGCCGGGCTCAGGCGTGCAAACAGCGGCAGCACGTCAGCGCCTCTGTTCAAGGGCTGATGTGCCAAGTGCTTGCGCAGGTGGTCAGCCGCTTCCCTGATTTCACGCTCACCCGGCAAGAAAACCAGAATGTCGCCAGCGCTGTGCGGGCTGAACCACAGCTCATCTACCGCATCGGCGATTGCATCATTTAAATCGTAGTCACGTGATTCTTCAAACGGCCTGTAGCGCTGCTCGACGGGAAACATCCGTCCAGAAACCATAATGACCGGAGCCGTGCCATTAGCTGACGCGAAATATTCCGCAAACCTCATCGCATCAATAGTTGCCGATGTGATGATGACTTTTAAATCGGGCCGACGCGGTAGCAACTGGCGCAGGTAACCGAGCAAAAAGTCAATGTTCAAGCTGCGCTCGTGCGCCTCATCAATGATGATGGTGTCGTAGGCGTTTAGTAACGGGTCGGTCTGCGTCTCGGCCAGCAAAATGCCGTCGGTCATCAGCTTGACGGAAGCGTCCCGGCTCAGGCGGTCTTGAAACCGCACTTTGAAACCCACCACATCGCCCAGCGGGGTTTTCAGTTCTTCTGCAATGCGCTTGGCAACACTCGATGCAGCGATGCGGCGCGGCTGGGTGTGGCCAATCAGTTTGGCGCGCTGGCCTGCGGGGTAGTTAAGTTTGCCGCGCCCCATGGACAGCAAGATTTTTGGCAATTGCGTGGTTTTGCCTGAGCCGGTTTCACCACACACGATAACCACCTGATGCGCGGCAATAGCGGCGGTGATTTCTTCGCGCTTGCCTGATACGGGCAGCGACTCAGGGAAATCAATGTGCAAAAGGGATGGAGATTCTGCGGGCAAGGGCTTAAGGCTCAAAGCTCCGTATTATCAACGCCCCACGCAAGCGCCGTATCGGGATGACAAGCTACAGCAACCTGACATCCGGCAGCTCAACAGTTTCACCACTCGAGTGGTCAAACCAGGCGATCCTGCTGGTATAGCTGATCGCCGTGCGTGACATGCGCTGCCCCATGGCGATGGCATCGGAGCCGCTCACTTCGGGGTTGGAAACCATCAACACCCCGACGCCGATCTCCGCCACCCACACCGTGTTGTCAGTTTCAAAGCGTAGCGCCTCACGGCTTGTGTTTAAGGAAACAGAGCGCCGCAAACTCGCCTCGACGTCACGCGCCATATCAATCAGACTGGCGCTTTCCTTGCAGTGGGGCATGACCAATACAAAACCTTCGTTGCCCAAGCGCCCCATCTCTACATGGCTGGGTACTGTGCGCCGCAAGCGCCCAGCGCATACGAACAATGCGTGGTTCACCGCTGGCGAGCCATACAGCTGCTCCAGCGCATACAAATTGGCAATCGTCAGCACGGCAATACCCAGCGGCTGCGGTTTATCGCGAAAGCTTTTAAACACGGCACCCACCATCTGACCAGTCTCTGCCTGCGAGCGCATGCGAGTTACCGGGTCATAACTGGGGCCATAAGCCATCAGTTTGTGGAGTTCAATCAAATAAAAGTAGCGTGACCACAGCACAGAAGCCATGGTTGCCAGGTAAAGCGTGGCTGCCATAGCGCTCACAGCATGCAGCGCCCATGACGCATGGGCTCGGTCAAGTGCAATTGAGCTCAAACCCACCAGCGCGATCAGCATGTTGCAAATGGCACCGACAACTGCCCATGCGAGCCGATCGCCGAGCAAAGCACTTTTAAGCGCGGCCACAAGCGCTACCAAGCCAAGCAGGAAGGTCATCCCTGTAGCAACCGTCAAAAAGCCAGTCGGCCCCAGAAGCCAACCCGACACAAGCACCCCCAACAGCAGACCGCTCAATGCCAATACCAGCCGCTGCCGCACTATTGGCCGCTTGAAAAAACCAAGCACAGCAAACAGCAGATAAGTGAGCACCATAGAAACCGACATCGTGACCAGCGCCAAAAAAACCTGCAGCGCCTGCGTATCCGCAATCGGTAGCATGCCAAGAAACGCCGCCACGTAAAGCGCCGATGCCAATGCCGCCACGGCCGCATTGAAAGATATGCGCCGCAGCGAGCGCGCGTAAGCCACCGCCGAGCCCAGCAACACCACAAAGACGGTGCCAAAAAAGCAGCCCCAAAGACCGATAGCTATTTTGTCCATAGGTTAGAACGGTGTTGTATGGGCATCAACCGATCCTGTAGCATCAGGCCACGCTACCTTCGGGCAGAGCGACGATTTCACCGCTGGTCTGGTCAAACCAGGCGATTCTGCTGGCATAGCTAACTGCGGTACGCGACATGCGCCTACCCATGGCGATGGCATCAGAGCCACGTACCTCGGGGTTCGCCACCACCAGCGCACCTACGCCGATTTCAGCGACCCATACGGTGTTACCCGCTCCGAGCTGCGACACCTCTCTGCTCGTGTTCAGGCTCACCGAGCGGCGCAGACGTGACTCCACAGCCCGAGCCATGTCAATCACGCGCTTGGTGTCGGTGCAGTTTTGCATGATGAGCAAAAACCCGTCTGTGCCCAGCCGACCCATGTCGACCTGCCGGGGCACCCAGCGGCGCAAACGCTCGGCGCAAACAAAAAAAGCGTTGTTCACAGCTGCCACTCCGTGCAGTTGTTCCAGCGCGTACAGATTGGCAATCGTCAGCACCACCACGCCCATGGGGGCCGGTTTGGCGCGAAAGCCTTTAAAGATATCACCCACCATCTGCCCGGTTTCCAGGTGCGATCGCATCCGCGTGACCGGGTCGTAGCCCGGGCCATGGGCCATCACTTCATGCAGTTCAATCAGATAGATGTAGCGGGTCCAGATAGCGTATGCCAGTGAGGCCACATACAGCGTGGCGGCTACAGCCGTCACCACGTGCACGGCCGTCAAAGCCTTGTCGCGGTTCAGGGCAATCCAGGCAAAGCCGCTGAATCCGACCAGAATACAAAAAACATTGACCACCGCCAGCCAAGCCAGCCGCTCGCCTTTGATGGCGTGCCGCAAGCTGATGATGAGCGCCAACACAGCCAGCAGGCAACTGATCAGCGAGCTGAGGGCCAGTGCTTGCAAAGGGGGCAGCGCCCAACCCAGGGCCAGTACCAGCGTACACCCCCCCACTAGCAAGTAAGCCGCACGCTGCCTGGCACGCAACGCTTTCAGCAGGCTAAGTCTGATCAGCAACTGGTAAATTAAAAAGCCCGCCACCAGCATCGACAAATGGGCTAAAAACCGCGCCAGGCTGTCCGCATCGCCTATATGAAAGCTACCCAGGAACGCCACAGCGTAAAAAGCACTGATCAGCGCCGCCGAAGCCGCGTTGAGCGAAATACGACGAAAATTTCGCCAGTAGGCCAGCAACGCGCCCACCAGGATGACCACCGTCATGCCAAAGAAGCAACCCCACAAACCATGTATCAATTTTTCCATCATTTGGGAAGATAACCCGACCCAGACACAGACGCAACCTTTATATCCAGGAGATTGGCCCAATGGGTTGCGCCAAGTCACCGCCAGGGTGTGCTTTACACTTTCATTTTCAATCCCCCCCAGAAAACGCCCGCCCATGTCTGCCGTCTTCAATTTCACGTTTGTGCCCTGGTTTCGCTCCGTTGCGCCGTACATCCACACGCATCGGGGTAAAACGTTTGTTGTCGGTATTGCAGGTGAGGCGATTGCGGCGGGAAAACTACAGCACATTGCTCAAGACCTGGCGCTGATTCAAAGCATGGGCGTGAAGATCGTGCTGGTGCACGGTTTCAGGCCGCAGGTCAATGAGCAGCTGAAAACCAAAGGCCATGAAGCGAAATACTCGCACGGCATGCGTATTACCGATGAAGTGGCACTCGACAGTGCCCAGGAGGCCGCCGGCCAGTTGCGCTATGAAATTGAAGCGGCCTTCAGCCAAGGCCTGCCCAACACGCCGATGGCGGGGGCCACGGTACGCGTGATTTCAGGCAACTTCATTACCGCCCGGCCCGTCGGTATTGTCGATGGCGTGGACTTCAAGCATTCGGGCTTGGTGCGCAAGGTAGACACCGCAGGCATCACCCGCACGCTGGACTTTGATGCCATGGTGCTGCTGTCGCCTTTTGGCTTTTCACCCACAGGTGAAGCGTTTAACCTGACCATGGAAGAGGTCGCCACCAGTGTGGCCATTGAATTACAGGCGGACAAGCTGATTTTTTTGACAGAAATTCCAGGTATTCGAATTGATCCCAATACGCCCGCCAGCGACGACAACCCGATTGACACCGAGCTGCCACTGGCCGCCGCTGAAAAGCTGCTGGCGCAACTGCCCAATCCGACCCAGCCTACCGACACCGCGTTTTATTTGCAGCACTGCGTCAAAGCCTGCAAGTCTGGCGTTGAACGCAGCCACATCCTGCCGTTTGCAGTTGATGGTGCGCTTTTGCTGGAGATTTATGTCCACGACGGTATAGGCACGATGGTGATTGACGAAAAACTCGAAGAGCTGCGCGAAGCTACGGCCGATGATGTCGGCGGCATTTTGCAATTGATTGAACCGTTTGAAAAAGACGGCACACTCGTCAAACGCGACCGCACCGGAATTGAGCGCGACGCCGACCACTACACCATCATCGAGCACGACGGCGTGATCTTTGCCTGCGCCGCGTTGTACCCTTACCCCGAGGCCAAAACCGCCGAAATGGCCGCGCTCACTGTGTCGCCGCAGTCGCAGGGCCAGGGCGATGGTGAAAAGGTTTTAAAACGCATCGAACAGCGCGCCAGAGCCGCTGGCCTGCAAAGCATTTTTGTGCTGACCACCCGCACCATGCACTGGTTTATCAAACGTGGCTTTGTGCAGATGGACCCGGACTGGCTACCAGAGGCCCGCAAACGTAAGTACAACTGGGACCGCAAGTCGCAGGTGCTGGTTAAAAAGCTCAACTGAACTAGCGGTGCAATAAGCTCTAGAGGGGCTCTAGCCGCGTTAAATCGGGTTTTAAAAGCCACTGCTGCCATTCATCAGCCAGTTGCTCGCTACTTGAAGCTGCACTGCTCCAGGCTTTGACCCTAGCCTGCAAATCGCTTCCGTAACGCGTGAAATCCTGGCGATCAGGCAGCTTGCCATTCGGCAGGGTTTTGACCCAATCCGGGTTGGGTGCCAGCAGGACCATATTGTCTAAAAAAGGCGTGGCTTTGTGCCGCCACTTGAGGCCTTTATCCAGCCAGCCGGGCACCACTGATTTTTGAAAATGCGGATACAGCACGATGCCTTTGGATGCTGCCGGGTAGTTCAAATGCAGGTGGTAGTCGGTAATGCCGCCATCCCAATACGCCCCTGGCGGCGCACCGGGAATATCACGTACGGAACGCAGCACAAACGGAATCGAGCAACTCGCTTGCAACGCAGGGTTGAAGTTGGCCTGGTTCAAACTGATTTGGCGGGTGCGGTAATCATTCGTAGCAAACGGCAGCGACGCGTTGGGGCTGGAAAACACCACCCGCTCCAGCCACGCGCCCATGGCTTTGCGGTGCACGCCGTTGCTTAAAAAAGCCCCGAGGTAACCCAGCGGCGTGGCGACTTTGTGCTCACGCCCCAAAATATGCCGTCCGCGCGATGTCACGATGTGCAGCTTGTAACGGTTGTGCCCCAGCACCTCATGCACCCGGCCACCGTAAAAACTTTGCAGGCTTTGCCCAAACTGCTCACTGACAAAATCAGCCGTGAGCCGCTTCTGGCCGGGTTGCAGTTCGTAATGCTGATGAATATAGTCATGCTCAAGCCGCTTGAAAGCTGTCACCGGGTCATTCAGGCATGCCGTGGCCATGCGCCATGCACCAATTGACGCGCCCACCAAGTGCACGTCATGGCTAGCCTGAGCCAGCCAATCGCCAAAAATAAAACGGTCCAGCGGCCCAAGAATCAAACCCTTGGGCCCACCCGCAGCACCGGGCACCACGCCAACGTCTGTGGCTTGCAAACCGTTTTGTGCGATGTGCTGCATGGCTTTTGGGCCAGCGTAAATCCGTAGAGCTTGCATGGGAATGGTCTACTTCTTCAACCCCGCCAGCTTGCCAAACGCCGAAGCCATGGCTGACGGCACGGCCTGTGGCGCATCTTGTCTGCCCCGGTTTTGATTCTGATTAAACCCTGGCTTTGAGCCCTCAAAACGGTTATCACGCGGTGCATCTCGTCTGGCCGGGGCCTCCCCCAGTTTCATCGTCAACCCAATCCGCTTGCGGGCCACATCCACTTCGGTCACACGCACCTTCACGATGTCACCAGTCTTCACCACCTCACGCGCATCTGTAGTGAACTTGTGGCTGAGCTGGCTGACGTGTACCAGGCCGTCCTGGTGCACGCCGATGTCGATGAACGCGCCAAAGGCCGCCACGTTGCTGACGGTGCCTTCCAGCTCCATGCCTTCGCGCAGGTCTTTGATGTCTTCCACACCGTCGTTAAAGCGTGCCACCTTGAAGCTGGGGCGCGGGTCGCGGCCTGGCTTTTCCAGCTCGGCCATGATGTCTTTGACCGTGATCACGCCAAACTTGTCGTTGACAAACAGCTCGGGCCTCAAGCCCTTGAGCATGTCAGCGCGGCCCATCAGCTCGGCAATGGGTTTATGGGTGTGCCGCATGATGTGCTCAACCACAGGGTAGGTTTCAGGGTGCACGCCCGTCATGTCCAGCGGATTCGCGCCACCACGCAATCGCAGAAAGCCCGCGCTTTGCTCAAAGGTTTTGGCACCCAGACCCGTGACTCTCAAGAGATCAGCACGTGAAGCAAAAGCGCCATTGGCATCACGCCAGCGCACAACTGATCTGGCGACGGTTTGCGATAAGCCCGACACGCGCGCCAGCAGCGGCACGCTGGCGGTGTTCAGGTCCACGCCAACGCTGTTCACGCAGTCTTCCACCACTGTGTCCAGGCTGCGCGCCAAATCGCTTTGGTTCACGTCGTGCTGGTATTGGCCCACGCCTATGGATTTGGGGTCAATCTTGACCAGCTCGGCCAGCGGGTCTTGCAGGCGGCGCGCAATGCTGGCAGCACCGCGCAGGCTCACGTCTACGTCGGGCATTTCTGAACTAGCGAACTCGCTGGCCGAATAGACCGACGCGCCTGCTTCACTGACAACGACTTTTTCGATGACTGTATTTGCTATTATTTCAATAGCTGATTGCGCCCGAATTGATTGGGCTTGAGGCTCATTTGACAATGATTTTTGACCTTTTTGGAGCATTTTTATCACGTCAGCGGCCAATTTATCGGTTTCGCGGCTGGCCGTGCCGTTGCCGATGGCGATCAAGTTCACGCCGTGCTTTTCGCACAGTTTGGTCAAGGTGTGCAACGAGCCGTCCCAGTCCTTGCGCGGCTCATGCGGGAAGACGGTAGCGGTTTCTACCAGCTTGCCTGTAGCGTCGACCACCGCCACCTTCACGCCGGTGCGTATGCCGGGGTCCAGCCCCATCACCACGCGCGGGCCAGCAGGTGCGGCCAGCAGCAGGTCACGCAGGTTGTCGGCAAACACCTTGATGGCGACTTTTTCTGCGTCCTCGCGCAGTCGGGTGAACAGGTCACGCTCCAGCGACAAACTGAGCTTGACGCGCCAGGCCCAGGCCACGCATTTGCGCAGCAGGTCGTCTGCTGGGCGGGCTTTGTGTGACCAGCCCAGGTGCAGCGCGATTTTTCCCTCTGCTAATGACACCACAGGCCCTTTGACAGGCGCATCGCCCAGCGGCGGCTCTGGCAGCACCAGCTTGGCATCCAGAATCTCCAGGCCACGCCCCCTGAACACGGCTAAAGCCCGGTGCGACGGTACTCGGCCAATTGGCTCATCATACGCAAAGTAATCCCGAAACTTGGCGTTGTCCGGTGCGTTTTCGTCTTTACCAGCGACCAGTTTTGAGCTGAACAAGCCTTCGCTCCACAGCCAGCCACGCAGCAGTTGTACCAGCGCGGCATCTTCAGCCCAGCGCTCGCTCAAAATATCACGCACGCCATCAAGCACGGCCTGCACGGTGGTGAAGTCATCGCCTTGCTCGTTCTTCTCAAGCTTCACGTACGCAGCCGCCTCGCCCGCCGGCACCAGCATCGGGTTGGCAAACAGGCTGTCTGCCAGCGGCTCAATGCCTGCCTCGCGCGCTATTTGCCCTTTGGTGCGGCGCTTTTGCTTGTACGGCAGGTACAAATCTTCCAGGTCTTGTTTGGTGGCCGCTTGTTCAATGGCATCACGCAACGCTGGCGTCAGCTTGCCCTGGCTTTCAATGCTGCTCAGCACCGCATCGCGACGCTCGCCCAGCTCACGCAGATAGCCCAGCCGGTATTCCAGCTCACGCAGTTGAATGTCGTCCAGCCCGCCCGTGGCCTCCTTGCGATAGCGGGCAATAAACGGCACAGTAGCGCCACCGTCTAGCAAATCAACCGCCGTTTTGACCTGACTGGGCTGGACCTTGATTTCAAGGGCTATTTTGTTGATTATTTGTTGCATTTATAAGTAGTTATTCTGCGCAAACTGACGCTGCGGCTGGGCATTGTCCCACAGCCAAAACCAGCCAGTTACAGCAAACTTGCGGCTAACTGAAAGCACTCAATTGACGGAGGCCACCATGCGCGCAAGAACCATCTTTTTAATTGTCGGTATTTTTTTGATAGCAGGCTTTGCCATGCTCAACGTGGATGAATTCACGCGTACCAGCGTGCTCAGTCTGGGCTTTACCACGATGCAGGTGCCTTTGGGCTTGGTGATGCTGCTGCTGGTGGTGGCCATCTTGCTGGTTTTTCTGGCCACCACAATTTACATGCAAAGCGCCAATTTGATTGAAACCCGTCAGTACGCCCGGGAACTGACGGCCCAGCGCGCGCTTGCCGACAAGGCAGAGGCTTCGCGCTTTACCGAATTGCGACAGTACATGGAGTCGCAGGCAGCCCTTGGCATTAACCGCGATGTTTTGAATACAGCCGCCATAGACCACAGGCTGTCGCAAACCGAGGCGCTGGTGCTACACCGCCTGGACCAATCAGACAACACGACAGCGGCCTATTGGGGCCAGCACACCGATGCCATGGCAAACGGTACAAGAGAGGAACGACGTACGGTCGCGTAATTTGGCCCAAAATCAAGCCTACGGATAAATACATGTAAGAAAGTGCCAAGCGCTGCGACGAACCCTCATTGTTCTGATCTACTGGAGCGCACCATGGCCATTTTTACCTTCCCATTCGCTACACAATTATTGATTGCTGGAACCGTGCTATCGGTTGCTACTGGCGCATTGGCACAGTCCAACCAGTGCAGCGTAACCTCCGGCCCCACCATCACCCCGGTGGTCGAGCTGTACACATCTGAAGGCTGCAGCTCTTGCCCGCCAGCTGACAAGTGGGCCTCATCGCTTAAAGAAAAGTCAGCCAGTGGCGGCGTGGTGGTGCAGGCCTTTCACGTCGGCTATTGGGACTACATTGGCTGGGTTGACCGCTTTGCGGCCCCAAGCTATACCAACCGCCAGCGCGACATTGCCGCTAAAAATAATTTGCGCAGTATCTATACGCCGCAAGCCGTACTTGACGGCAAAGACTGGCCCAATTGGGGCAGCAAACCCGAAGGCAAAGAGCCCGCCAGAGCCAGCATCGCCCTGAAACAATTGGCCACAGACCAGTTTGAAGCCAGCGTCACTCCCCTGCCTGCCCAGCAGGCGGCCAGCAGCTGGTCGGCCTACTGGACGATTACAGAACACGGTCACAACTCTAAAGTGCAAGCCGGTGAAAACAAGGGCGAATTTTTAAAGCACGATTTTGTAGTGCGCCAGCTTGTACAAGCGGGTGACTATAAAGTTGGCGACACCGCGCCGCAAAAGCTCACCTTTCGCAGCATCGCACCCACACCGGGCCACCAGCGCCAAGTCAATCTGGTGGTGTTTGACACCAAAACTGGCAAAACCATGCAGGCTGTGAGCTTGCAATGCGCGGTTTGACCCGGCAAAAGGTCATGCCGCCAAGGGTATGCTCTTGATGCATGCTCCCCTTCATTAAAAAAATCTTCCGCAGCATCCTGCTAGCACCCATTGTGCTGGTACTGCTGTTTGAAGAATGGGGCTGGGAGCCGCTGGCCAAGGCATTCGCCAGGCTGGGTAGATTGCCGCTCTGGGCCAGGCTTGAAGGCCTGATAACACGCTTGCCGCCATGGGCTGCGCTGCTGGCGTTTGGTGTGCCCGTCGTCACACTCATACCGATCAAGTTTTTAGCCCTGTATCTGTTCGGTCAGGGCCATATGGCGACGGGCTTGACCTTGGTGATTGCAGCCAAAGTCACAGGCACAGCCATCGCTGCACGCCTGTTTCAACTCACAGAGCCCGCATTGATGCGACTGGCGTGGTTTGCGCGCTTGTACATGCCGTACAAGCGCTGGAAAGACCGCATGCTCACCCAAGTACGTGATTCAGCAGCCTGGCGCGCGGTACGCAAATTTAAATTGCAAATGCGTTTGATGCTGCAAAAAGTCTGGGCAGCCTACAAGGGCAAGCGGCCGTAACCGCATCCGCTTCATTCGGTTTGATTGATACTTGGCAAATGATGAAAACTTCACTCGACAAAGCCCAAATCAAATTTTTACTGCTCGAAGGCATTCACCCATCAGCCATCAAGGTGCTCCAGGCGGCTGGCTACAGCAACATCGAAAGCCTGAGCGGCGCGCTTGACGGTGATGCGCTGCTGGCCAAAATTGCAGATGCCCATTTCGTAGGCATTCGTTCCCGTACCCAGCTCACGGCTGACGTGTTCGCACATGCCCACAAGCTGGCTGCGGTAGGCTGCTTTTGCATAGGCACGAATCAGGTTGATCTGGATGCTGCCCGTGAACTTGGCATAGCAGTTTTCAACGCGCCGTTTTCAAACACCCGCTCGGTGGCTGAACTGGTGCTGGCCGAGGCTATTTTGCTGCTGCGCGGCATTCCTGAAAAAAGCGCTGCCGCTCATCGTGGTGGCTGGCTCAAGTCAGCCGACAACTCGTTTGAAATTCGCGGTAAAACGCTGGGCATCGTCGGCTACGGCTCTATTGGTACGCAGCTGTCGGTGCTGGCCGAAGGTTTGGGCATGCAGGTGGTGTTTTTTGATGTGGTCACCAAGCTGGCGCTGGGTAACGCACGTCAAATCCCTGTGCTAAACGACTTGCTGGCCCTGTCTGATGTGGTCAGCCTGCACGTGCCCGAGCTCCAGAGTACTCAGTGGATGATGGGCGCAGCGCAAATTGCCGCGATGAAGCCCGGCAGCGTGCTGATCAACGCCTCACGCGGGACGGTGGTTGAGATTGAACCGCTGGCCGAGGCACTGAAAGCCAAAAAACTGCTGGGCGCCGCGATTGATGTTTTCCCCATCGAACCCAGCAGCAACAAAGAGAAGTTTGAGTCGCCCCTGCGCGGGCTGGACAACGTGATACTGACCCCACACGTGGGCGGCTCCACCATTGAGGCGCAAGAAAATATTGGCATTGAGGTCGCCGAAAAGTTGGTGAAGTATTCAGACAACGGCACGTCAACCTCGTCTGTCAATTTCCCCGAAGTCGCCCTGCCCGCCCACCCTGGCAAGCACCGGTTGCTGCACATTCACCGCAACGTGCCGGGCATGCTGTCACGCGTCAACGAGATTTTCTCGGCCGGCAACATCAACATCGACGCGCAGTTCCTGCAGACCGACAGCGAAGTCGGTTATGTCGTGATCGATGTCAGCGCCGATGCGCAGCAGGCCAATGTGCTGAAGGAGCGGTTGGCGGCGATTCCCGGCACGTTGCGCAGTCGGGTGCTGTACTGAGGGTGGGGAACGCGGAACGCGGAACGGGGAACGGGGAACGGAAAAGCTTGAGCGCCTTTGCCCTTGTTCCCTGTTCCCCGTCCCCAACGAAAAAAGCGCCCAAGGGCGCTTTTTTTGTACTCGGTTACCGAATTGGTCGGGGCGGCCGGATTTGAACCGACGACCCTCTGCCCCCCAGGCAGATGCGCTACCAGGCTGCGCTACGCCCCGATGGT
>JAYWBS010000013.1:0-2642 GCA_043781295.1 Polaromonas sp. | reverse complement strand
GAAAAAAGATCTGCCGCCTGTGGCCCGTATCGCTACCCTGTCCAACGCCCTCGCGGTACGGTCAGACAAGGGTATTAATTCTGTGGCCGAACTGGTCGCCTTTCTGCGGGTCAATCCAAAACAGACTTTTTTTGGCTCTGCTGGGTCGGGCACGACGTCACACCTGTCCGCGTTGCTGTTTGGTCAGCGTATTGGGGTCGAACTGACCCATGTTCCCTACAAAGGCACAGCTGCCAACCTTAGCGCTCTCTTGGGTGGTGAAACTTTGTTTTCCATGGACAACCTGCCGCTTTATGCCACCCACGCGAAAGCCGGAACCCTTAAGTTGCTTGCCGTTACCCGCAGCACGCGCGCGGTTAGCCATCCCGATGTACCTACTCTTCAGGAGTCTGGCATCAAGGACTTTGATATTTCGAGTTGGTATGGTCTGTCTGCGGCAACCGGCACGCCGCAAGTCATCATTAATCGCATGGGCCTTGAGATTGTCAGCGCGCTGGCTGATCCAGCCATTGCGGCACGCATCCGGGATATTGGTGCCGAGCCAGCAGGTCTGGATCCGCAAGCCTACACAGCATTCATAAACGCCGAAATCCAGAAATGGGCACCACTGGTCAAGGTATCCAACGCCATTGTGGATTGATGATGGGCAGTATAGATATTTCAGCCGCGCTGCGGCCTGGCGTGATGGTGAAAATAAAGAGCTTTTTGTGAAGCTTCGCCTGTACCTCGTACGGTGCGCTCGTTGGTGCAGTCAGGTTTGACCTAGGCTTATGCGGCAACAGCACCAATGGCCTGCAGGCTGGCAATATTGCTGGCATCAAAGCCCCAATCAGCCAGCACCTGTGCGGTGTCGCTGCCAGGTGCTGGTGGTGCGTTGCGCAGTGCAGATACGGTACGGCTGAAGCGCGGTACCGGCTGGGGCTGCGTGACCCCATCTACTTGTGTGTATACGCCGCGCGCCACGCTGTGCGGGTGGGTGACTGCCTCGCTAGGGTCAAGCACCGGCGCGAAGCAGGCATCGCTGTCTTCAAACACAGCACACCATTCGTCGCGCGTACGTGTTGCAAATACCGCCGCCAGTCGCTCGCGCAATTGTTGCCAGCCTCGGCGGTCATTCTGACCCGGTAAGGCCGCGTCCTGAAGGCCCATGCGTTGCAACAGCTCCTCGTAGAAACGCTGCTCGATGGCACCTACAGATACATGCCGTCCATCGGACGTCTCATAAACGTCGTAGAAGGGCGCGCCGCCGTCTAGCAGGTTCTCGCCACGCGGGTGCTTCCATATGCCCATTTGCATGAGTGCGTATTGCATCGTCATCAGGCTGGCCACGCCGTCCACCATGGCGGTGTCCACTACCTGGCCCTGACCTGATTTGCCCGCCTCGATAATGGCGGCCAACATGCCCATAGCCAGATAGAGCGCGCCGCCGCCGAAGTCGCCAATCAGGTTTAGTGGCACAGTGGGTTTGCCCTGTGCTGGGCCTATGCTGTGGAGTGCGCCTGAAAGCGCGATGTAGTTCAGGTCGTGCCCGGCTGCCTGTGCCAATGGTCCGTCCTGACCCCAGCCAGTAATGCGGCCGTAAACGAGCTTTTCGTTGACACTGCGGCACGCTTCTGGGCTCACGCCAAGACGCTCCATAACGCCGGGGCGAAAGCCTTCAATCAATGCATCGGCACCGGCGATCAGCCGTAGCAGGCTGGCTGTGCCTTCTGTAGACTTGAGGTTAATCGCGACGGACCGTTTGTTGCGGTTTAGCAGGTCAAAGCGCGGTGGGAAGTCGATGCCGCGATCAGATGCTGTCAGGCGTTCGATGCGCACAACATCAGCACCCATGTCAGCCAGCAACATGCCGCAGAAAGGCCCTGGTCCCATGCCGGCCATTTCTATAACGCGTATGCCTTGCAGGGGTCCAGCCATGAAAAAATTTCCTTTTTTGACGCAATCAGGCCGCTGTGGATACCGCAGTGCTGCGCGTTTTGAAAGTGATAGGCACTGCCTTTTGCGCGCAGGCGGGCGCACACATCATGCCGGCTGCGGTGATCTGCTCAACCTCGCCCTCGACCTTTTGGTCTTGCTGGCGGCGGCTGGCACCTTCCTGTCGCAAGTCGTCCAGTGCAAACAGTGCCGCGCCCAACGCACCGGCCACCTGTGGATGGCTGGGAATAATGAGCTTGGTGTTGAGCGCTTCCTCAATATGCTTGATGGCCGCGATATTGCGCGCCACGCCGCCTGTCATCACGATGGGGTCGCGCTGACCAACGCGGGCAACCAGCCCGACGATGCGTTTGGCTACCGCAGCATGCACGCCGTCCAGCACAACAGGTTTGGCGCAGCCTTCAGCCAACAGCGCAATCACTTCAGTTTCAGCAAAAGTGGCACACATGCTGGTGACTTTCACCGATTCAGTGGCCGCCAAAGCCATTGCACCCATCTCTTCTATCTCGACGTTAACGGCGCGTGCCAGAACCTCCAGGAATTTCCCGGTGCCTGCAGCGCAGCGGTCATTCATGGCGAACTGCGCCACCAGCCCCCCGGAGTCGACGGCAATCACTTTGCTGTCCTGACCGCCAATGTCGATCACCATGCGGGCCTCAGGCACCAAGGCCACCGCACCACGCGCGTGGCAGGTGATTTCGGTGATG
>JAYWBS010000012.1:0-8156 GCA_043781295.1 Polaromonas sp. | reverse complement strand
TTACATTTCCAAGTGGCAAAAAGTGGACGCCAAGTACCCCTACAGCGTTGAAAAAACCGGCTACACCTTTGCACCGGTCAAGTACATCGAAGCGTATGTTGCCAGCACGCCAACGAGTTGCCAGATGAAACGCCCCTCCTGACGCGAGTGACTTTTCGAAAAACGCCAGATGACCCCATGGCCCCAATGGCGGTTTTTTCTGATTTTTCACCGCATTGATCCATGCTCGATTTCCTGACCTCTGTCGGTCTCAGTCCCGGTTTCATCGAGTTCTTCACGATCTCGCTGCTCAACGGCTTGAGCTATGGCTTGCTGCTGTTTATGCTCAGCTCCGGACTAACGCTGATATTCAGCATGATGGGGGTGCTTAACTTCGCCCACGCCAGCTTTTACATGCTGGGTGCGTATGCTGCGTACAGCATCACGTCACTGGTCGGGTTTTGGTGGGCACTGCTTTTTGCGCCGTTGCTGGTTGGGTTGTTGGGCGCAGGGTTTGAAAAGTTCTGCCTGCGCCGCGTGCACAAATTTGGCCATGTTCCAGAGCTGCTGATTACCTTTGGCCTGAGCTACATCTTGCTGGAACTTGTGCAACTGGTGTGGGGACGCTCTTCGGTTGACTACCGCGTACCAGCCTCGCTGGATGGTCCGCTGTTTACGCTGTTCGGCACCCAGTTTCCCGTCTACCGTGGCTTCATGATGCTCGTGGCAGTTTTGATGCTGGTGGCCGTATGGTTGCTGCTGACACGTACCCGCATCGGCCTGGTGATTCAGGCCGCGCTGACGCACCCTGAAACAGCCGAAGCGCTGGGCCATAACGTCCCCCGCGTCTTTATGCTGGTGTTTGGCGGTGGCGCGGCCCTGGCCGGGCTGGCTGGTGTGATTGGGGGTAATGCCTTCATCACTGAGCCGGGCATGGCGGTGACGGTAGGTTCAGTCATTTTTGTGGTGGTGGTCGTAGGTGGCATGGGTTCATTGGCGGGTGCCTTTCTGGCATCTCTTTTAATTGGCGTGGTGCAGACTTTTGCTGTCGCGATGGATGGCTCGCTGATGTCGGCCGTCCAATTGGCGGGCATGCAGGTGACGCCAGAGACCTTCGGTTATGCGGTGCTCAAACTCAAAATCAGCCAGGTCGCACCTATATTGCCGTATTTGTTTTTAGTTCTGATGCTGATATTTCGGCCCAAGGGACTGCTTGGTACGCGAGAAGGTTAAAAGATGGCCAAGCAGTTTTATGAATTCAAGCCGCTCAATGTTGGGCGGTTTTTGGTGTGGTCGCTTTTTGCCCTGGTACTGGTCGTTACGCCGTTAATTTTTACGTCCAGCCTGAGCCACACCATCTTGAGCCAGATGGGTATCGCCATCATCGTCTGCCTGAGCTACAACATCTTGCTGGGGCAGGGTGGCATGCTCAGCTTTGGTCACGCGGTGTACTCGGGGATGGGCTCATTTTTGGCGATTCACACGCTTAATTTGATCAGCAAAGGTGCACTGCCTCTGCCCGTCAGTCTGATTCCGATAGTGGGCGGTCTGGCCAGCATGCTAGTGGCCCTGGTGCTGGGTTGGGTGACCACTAAAAAATCTGGCACCACGTTTGCCATGATTACCTTGGGCGTGGGTGAGCTTATCTGGGCGATGTCGCTGATGTTTCCCGAGTTTTTTGGTGGTGAAGGCGGAGTCTCTGGTAACCGCGTCACAGGCTCTAAAACTTTGGGCATTACTTATGGCCCCCAAATTCAGCTGTACTACCTGATTGCCATTTACACACTGGTATGTACCGGGCTAATGTTTGCCTTTACCCGTACACCGTTGGGCCGCATGCTGAACGCCGTGCGCGACAACCCGGAACGTGTGGAGTTTGTGGGTTATGACACCCAAAAAATCCGCTACTTCGCATTTGTAGTTGCCGCATTTTTTGCCGGTATTTCGGGTGGATTGGCGGCGTTAAATTTTGAGATCGTGACATCCGAAGTGGTCAGTGGTTACCGCTCGGGCGCGTACCTGTTGTTTACTTTTTTAGGTGGTGCCACTTTCTTTTTTGGCCCCATCATCGGTGCCATTTTGATGGTGCTGGCCTTTGTGTTGCTGTCGGAGTTCACCAAAGCCTGGCTGCTGTACCTGGGTCTGATTTTCCTGTTCATGGTGATGTATGCGCCTGGTGGCGTGGCATCACTCATCATGATGAACCTGCGTGTGGCCCTGTTTGGCCATTTGCGAAAACTCTGGGTCAGCTATCTGGCGCTGGCTTTTACGGCCATCGTGGTCTTGCTGGGTGCGGCCTGCATGATTGAAATGGTTTACCACCTGCAACTCAATGCAGCACTCGGCTCAGAGCTGACATTCCTGGGTGCCAAACTCGACTCAAAAGGTCTTAATAGCTGGTTTGGTGCGGCCTTTGTGATGCTGACGGGACTGGGTCTGTTTGAAGTTTGCCGCAGGCAGTTTGCGGTGGAATGGAGCCAGATTCAGGAAGATATTGAAAAAGAAATCAAGCGGAGGGAAAGCCTGTGAGCGCTTCTAACTTTGCTTTGGAATTAAAAGACTTGCGCAAGAGTTTCGGCAAGTCTGAAATCATTCGCGGTATCAACCTGGCCGTGCCACCAGGTGAACGGGTTGGCATCATTGGCCCCAACGGAGCGGGCAAGTCCACCCTGTTTAATTTGATCAGTGGCCGGTTCGAGCCCAGCAGCGGCGAGGTACT
The DNA here is from genome assembly GCA_043781295.1 of Polaromonas sp. Taxonomy (GTDB): domain Bacteria; phylum Pseudomonadota; class Gammaproteobacteria; order Burkholderiales; family Burkholderiaceae_C; genus Polaromonas. Next base: position 5,458 of record JAYWBS010000012.1, on the reverse strand, counting down.
GTTAAACGGCCAGCGCATTGACGGCAAGAAACCGTTTGAGATCAATCGCATGGGTTTGTCCCGCAGCTTCCAGATCACCAACATCTTCCCCAAGCTCAGTGTGTTTGAAAACCTGCGCTGCGGCGTGCTCTGGAGCCTGGGCTACAAGTACACATTTTTCAGATTCCTGGCTGATCTTGACGATGCGAATGACCGGGCTGACGAGCTGATGGGGATGATCAAACTCGACAAAAAACGCGACGTACTGGCCATCAATTTGACCTATGCCGAGCAGCGTGCTTTGGAGATTGGCATCACGATTGCGGGCGGTGCGAATGTGATCTTGCTGGACGAGCCAACAGCAGGCATGAGCCGGTCGGAGACCAGCCGTTTTATCAACCTGATCAAACAGGTCACGGTAGGCAAAACATTGCTGACGGTAGAGCACGACATGGGCGTGGTATTTGGCCTGGCCGACAAGATTGCGGTGGTGGTGTATGGCGAGGTCATAGCGTATGACGAGCCGGAAAAGGTCAGGGCTGATCAACGGGTTCAAGAGGCTTATCTCGGCTCGTCAGTTGCGGACAGCCAAGTGCAAGGACATTGATCGTGCTCACAATAAAAAACCTCCACGCCTTCTACGGCAAAAGCCACGTGCTGCATGGTGTGTCGTTCGATGTGCAGCCGGGCGAAATTGTGGCGCTGCTGGGCCGCAATGGTTCCGGCCGCTCGACCACTGCCAAAGCCATCATGGGTCTGGTCGATTGCCAGGGCTCGATTAGCTGGAAAAACGATGAGATTGTTGGGAAAGAAGCCTACAAAATTGCCCATTTAGGCATTGGTTATGTGCCTGAAAACCGAGATATTTTCCCCAAACTCACCGTGCATCAAAACCTGTTGCTTGGGCAAAAGGGCTCGGGAGTATTTGGAAAGAAGAGTGGTTCACGCTGGTCGTTTGACGACATGTACGGCATGTTTCCCCGGTTGCTGGAGCGCCAGCATACCGAGGCGGGCGTGCTGTCAGGTGGCGAGCAGCAAATGCTGACGTTGTGTCGCACGCTGATGGGTGACCCGGACTTGATCATCATTGATGAACCGACAGAGGGCTTGGCACCAAAGATTGTTGAACTTGTTGGGCAGTATCTGCAAACCCTCAAGGCCAAAGGCATCTCGGTGCTGTTGATTGAGCAAAAGCTGACGATTGCCATGGCCATTTCTGACCGGGCGCTGGTCATGGGGCACGGCAGTATTGTGTTTCAGGGCACACCCGACAGCCTGCGGGCTGATGCCTACATTCGTAAAGAATGGCTTGAGGTGTGAAGGTACTCAAATCTTGTCCCGGGTGGGACAAGACAGATCGATACTTGGAGTGTGCTGACACCCAGCGAACCTACAATGAAAAAAGAACGGTCGCACTATTTATGGTGGACTACTGATTTTGCAGCGTCTGCCAAATTGATTTCAGCTTCTATACAAGGAAAGAAAACTCTCCATGACAACCTTATATGCAGTCCACGGCACGGTTGCCGTCATTACCCTGAACAATCCTCCCGTCAATGGCCTGGGTTATGCCACGCGCATGAGCATTGCAGACAACCTGCAGAAAGCAAATGCCGATGCAGCGATTAAATCCATCATCATCACCGGCGCGGGTACTGCGTTTTCAGGCGGTGCCGACATCAAGGAATTTGGCAGCCCCAAGGCGCTGGCCGAGCCGAATTTACTTAGCGTCATTCTGGCGCTCGAAAACTCCGCCAAGCCGGTTGTCGCGGCGATTCATTCGGTATGTATGGGCGGCGGGCTTGAGCTGGCCCTGGGTTGCCACTACCGCATCGCTGCGCCTGGCTGTAGCGTGGCTTTGCCTGAAGTCAAGCTGGGGCTGATTCCTGGTGCGGGCGGTACGCAGCGCCTGCCGCGTGTGCTTGGTGTCGAGCCCGCGCTGAATATGATTGTCAGTGGTGAGCCCGTCAAGAGCGAACTGCTCGCCCAAATTCCAGAACAGACACTGTTCAACAAAATGGCTGCATCAGCCAACGCCTTGATGACTGAGGCGCTGGCCTTTGCACAATCAATCGCCGACACACGTCCGCTGCCACTGGTACGCAGCTTGCCTTGCAAACACAAAAATGGCGATGCTTACTTTCAGTTCGTGCGCAACATGGTGGGCGGCATGTCCAAAGGCTATCCAGCGCCGCTCAAATGTGTGGACGCAGTAGAAGCTGCCACCAAGCGCAAGTTTGATGATGGCATGGCCTATGAACGTGAGCTGTTCATTGCATTGATGTGGACACCCGAAGGCAAATCATTGCGTCATATTTTCATGGCAGAACGTGCCGCCTCAAAAATCCCGGATGTGCCAGCAGACACGCCCAAGCGCGACATCAAATCCATCGCAGTCATTGGTGCCGGCACCATGGGCGGCGGTATTTCGATGAACTTTTTGAATGCCGGTATCCCGGTCAAGATGCTGGAAATGAAGCAAGACGCGCTGGACCGCGGCATTGCCACGATTCGTAAAAACTACGAAGCGCAGGTTAAAAAAGGCAAACTCAAACAAGAAAAGTATGAAGAGCGCATGAGCCTGCTCACCACCACGCTCAGCTATGACGACCTGAAAGACGCCGACATGGTGATTGAGGCCGTGTTTGAAGAAATGGGCGTGAAAGAAAAGGTTTTCAAAGAGCTTGACCGCGTGATGAAGACGGGTGCGATTTTGGCATCCAACACCTCCACGCTGGACATGAACAAAATTGCGTCTTTCACCAAGCGCCCACAAGATGTGATTGGCACGCACTTCTTCAGCCCTGCCAACATCATGAAGTTGCTGGAAGTCGTGCGTGGTGAAAAAACGGGCAAAGACGTGCTGGCTACCGTGATGGCACTGGGCAAAAAAATCCGCAAAACCTCGGTCGTATCGGGCGTGTGTGATGGCTTTATCGGCAACCGCATGATTGAGCAATACGGCCGCCAGGGTGGCTTTTTGCTGGACGAAGGCTGCACACCCGCGCAGGTCGACAAAGCGATTGAAAAGTTCGGCTTTGCCATGGGCCCGTTCCGCATGGGTGACCTGGCTGGTAATGACATTAGCTTTGCCATCCGCAAGCGCCGCTACCTGGAAAAGCCCGACATGAAATACAGCAAAACCGCAGACTTGTTGTGCGAAAAAGGCCGCTTCGGCCAAAAAACAGGTGCCGGCTGGTACGACTACATTGCCGGCAAGCGCGATGCGATTCCGAACGCGGAAGTCGTGACCATGATTGAAGAAAACCGCAAATCACTCGGCATCACACCGCGCAAAATCTCGGACGAAGAGATTGTGCAGCGCCTGGTGTATTCACTGGTCAATGAGGCCGCGCATATTCTTGAAGAAGGTATTGCGTCCAAAGCCAGCGACATCGACATGGTGTACCTGATGGGCTATGGTTTCCCGATCTACCGTGGCGGCCCGATGAACTACGCCGACCAGGTGGGCCTGTTCAATGTCGTGCAAGCCATGAACCGTTTTTCGCTGAACCCGCTAGACGATGCTGCGTTCTGGAAACCCGCGCCGTTGCTGGCACGCTTAGTAGCAGAAGGCAAAACCTTTAATTGACGACCCACCAGGGTTGCTCCACATGGTTAAAAAAATCCTGTTTGGCTTGATGTTCGCGCTGGTTGCGTTGGCGGCTGTACTGGCAGGCAATACCTGGCGCAAAGGTTCGCGCCAACTCGACGTACCGCCCCTGGCGGTGCTACCCGTCGATGAGACTGGTGCGGCGGCCCGTTTGGGAGAAGCGGTGCGTCTGCGCACCATTTCTTCCCGGGACGATGAGGCATTCAATGCCGACCAGTTTCAGCAACTGCATGTGCTGCTGCAAAGCCGCTTTCCCAAAACGCACGCGACCCTCCAGCGTGAGGTGGTAGGTGGCCAAAGCCTGCTGTACACCTGGCCTGGCAGTAACCCGAAGCTGCAACCCATGCTGCTGATGGCGCATCAGGATGTGGTGCCTGTGGCTTCTGGCACCGAGAAAGACTGGTCTGTTGATCCCTTTTCTGGTGTGGTTAAAGATGGTTTTGTCTGGGGCCGTGGCGCGTGGGATGACAAAGGCAACCTGATGGCGCAGCTTGAGGCGGTAGAGATGCTGCTGGGTAGTGGCTACCAGCCTGAGCGCACCGTGTATTTGGCTTTTGGTGTGGATGAGGAAATCGGTGGTTTGCGGGGTGCCGCCCGCATTGCCGCTTTGCTCAAAGAGCGCAAGGTACGCCTTGAGCTGGTGCTGGACGAAGGCCTGTTGATAACCGATGGCATCATGCCTGGCCTCAAGCCGCCCGCCGCGTTGATAGGCGTGGCTGAAAAAGGTTACTTGTCTGTGGTGCTCAAAATGTCGGCCACGCCTGGCCATGCCTCGATGCCACCGCCCAAGGGCACCAGCGCCATCGCCATGATGAGTGCCGCGTTAAAGCGCATTGATGACGACCAGCTGCCCGGTGGCATTCGCGGCGTGGCTGGCGATATGTTTGCCACGATAGCGCCTGAAATGAGCGGATTTTCACGCGTGGCACTTTCTAACTTGTGGCTGTTTGGCCCCATCGTTCAAAAGCAGCTTGAAGCCAGCGCTAGCACCAACGCCCTGCTGCGTACAACCACCGCATTGACCGTTGTCAATGCAGGTAATAAAGACAACGTATTACCTGGACGTGCCGAGGCCATAGTCAACTTTCGCCTGCTGCCCGGCGACACCAAAGACCAGATGATGGCGCGTGTCAAAACCCAGGTCACCGAGGCTACTGGCCGTGATGACTTTGAGCTGCTTGTGTTACCGGGTGCGGTTGATGCCTCGAAAGTCACACCCGTCGATTCGGCACAGTTTCAGTTAATCAACCGTACGGTGCGAGAGGTGTTCCCCGGTACGCTGGTAGCACCTGGTTTGATGATTGGAGGCAGTGACTCCATCCATTTCGGTGAGATCAGTGACCATATTTTCAAGTTTTCACCCGTGCGCGCCAAAGCTGAAGACTTGCCGCGCTTTCATGGCACAAATGAACGCATCGCCGTCAGCAATCTTGCCGAGCTGATCCGTTTTTACCACCGCTTTTTGACCCAGGGTGCCAAAGCGCCTTCAGGCACTTGAACCCCGTCTGAACCCCAACATAAACCCGCTACAAACCCCTATACAAACCCAAGAGAGAACTCACCATGACATCAGCCGTAATCGTTTCCACCGCCCGCACCCCCCTGGCCAAAAGCTGGAAGGGTTCCTTCAACATGACACACGGTGCAACGCTAGGCGGCCACGCTGTGCAACACGCCATCCAGCGCGCTGGCATTGAAGCCGCCGAGGTCGATGACGTGATCATGGGTTGCGCTACGCCTGAGGGCGCAACCGGTGCCAATATTGCGCGCCAGATTGCCTTGCGCGCCGGTTGCCCGGTGACTGTTTCAGGCTACACCCTGAACCGTTTTTGCTCGTCAGGCCTGCAGGCCATTGCCACCGCTGCC
>JAYWBS010000011.1:0-8235 GCA_043781295.1 Polaromonas sp. | reverse complement strand
GTGGGCGCGCGGTGAGTTTGCAAGAGCGCCAGGCAGGTCTGCTGCGTGACAAGATCAAAACCCTGGAAGGCAAAGTAGTTGACATGATTCGCCACGGGCAAGAAAACGTGGGCATAGCCGACAAGCTGCAGCGCTGCACCCGCAACCTGCTGCTGACAGCTCATGCGCGCGACTTGCCTGAGACCATCGTGCATGAACTCAAAGGCCAGTTTGCCATTCCGCAGGCGGCCATCAAGCTGTGGCGTGTCAATGGCGTGTTTACCGGCGAGTCGTTTGCCTCTGGCGTCAGCGCTGATGCCATGGCATTTGCGTCGTCACTCGACACGCCTTATTGCGGTGTGAATTCGGGTTTTGAAGCGGCCAACTGGCTGCCTGACCCAGCGATGGCGATGTCAATTGCGCTGATACCACTTCGTCATGACGGTGATGATGCGCCGCACGATGTTTTTGGCATGCTGGTGCTAGCATCGACTGACCCGCAGCGTTTTCATGTTGATATGGGCACGGATTTTCTGGCGCAAATTGGTGACCTGGCCGGTGCGGCCATGACGCGCTTGCTGCCGCAAGCCACAGCTGATTAGCCCTATGACGGTGCACGCGCAGGCAGATCAAAGAGATCAAAGCAGCGCCTTTGAATTCGACCCTCTCGCGGTGCGCTACCTTGAGCACGTACGGGTTGAAAAGCGTCTGGCCCAACGCACGGTCGAGCTCTATGCCGCTGACCTGCAAAAACTGCAAACTAACGCGCAACTGGCCCAAGTGGCGCTGACAGCGGTACACAACACGCACATGCGGCGCTGGGTGGCGCAAATGCACAGCGCTGGCCGCACGGCGCGCGGCATTGCGCTTATTTTGTCGGGTTGGCGCGGGTTTTACACCTGGCTGGGGCGTGAGGGCCTGGTGGGCAGTAACCCGGTTCAAGGTGTGCGTTCGCCCAAAGCAGCCAAGCCGCTTCCCAAAGCATTGGGTGTGGAAGAAGCGGTGCAACTGGCCAGCTATTCAAACGAAGAAATCAACCCCATCCGCGAAGCGCGCGACCATTGCATCACCGAGCTGCTGTACGGCTGCGGCCTGCGGATTGGCGAACTGGTGGGGCTGGACGTGCAAGACGGCATCAAGGCGCGTGGCTGGATTGACAGCGCAGGTGCAGAGGCGCACGTGCTGGGCAAGGGCAGCAAAAAGCGCAGCGTGCCCGTAGGCAGCAAAGCGCTCGCGGCGTTGGCTGAATGGGTCGGTTTGCGCTCGCAGTGGGCTAAAGATGTTGGAGGCGATGCGGCGCTGTTCATCAATGATCGTGGCCAGCGCCTTACCCCCCAGCATATTCGCGTACGCCTGAAGCAGCGTTCACTCAAAGCCGGCCTGGCCACCCCGGTGCACCCACACATGCTGCGCCATTCGTTTGCCAGCCATGTGCTGCAGTCCAGCGGTGACTTGCGGGCTGTGCAGGAACTGCTGGGCCACGCCAATATCACCACCACGCAGGTTTATACGCGGCTTGATTTTCAGCATCTGGCCAAGGTCTACGATGCGGCGCATCCGAGGGCAACGCGCGCTAAGTAGACGCCTGCCATGAGCTTTTGCCGCTGTCTGCCGGTTTCTGTCGGTCTGACAGCCTGAGGACAGCACGCTTGTCGCCCGCGCTGGCGGCCATGGTCAGCCGCTCGTCCAACCGTGCCAGCAAGCCCTGGGCATTGGAGCCCTGATGCGGCGCCAATGCATAGGCTACCCGTACCTGTGCAATGCAGTCCACATGCAAGCCCTTGTACGGCATCAGGCATCTGGCCACAATGCGTGGGCCCAGTGTGGCCGCGTCTTCGGCATCGAACGGGCCTTCTACCAGCATGCCGAAACGCCGTTCCGACAGGCGCGCAGCACTGTCGATTTCCCGCGCGGTTGATATCAGGCGTTCTGCCACACGCAGGGGCAGCTCGTCCGCCGCCTTGCGGCCAAAGTCGCGCTCGGTCTGTTCAGTATTGATGATGTCAATCAGCATCACCGCGCTTTGCTGTTTGAGCCGCTCAGAGCGCGCAATCATGCGTATCAGCCGCTCGGCAAACACATGACCGTTGATAAGACCCGTGCTCGGGTCCACCCGGTCCAGACCCTGAATGCGGCGGGTGTTCTCGCGGCGGTGCTGGCTACGCAGCATCAGAATCATCATCACGACGGGCAGCTCAAGTGCAGCGCCAATTTGCCCGACATTGACGGTTAAAAAGCTAACCGGTAGCCAAGCCATATTGCGCGCGCCAATCAAGGCTGTCGCCAGCACCACCGGTGCGAAGGCCACTATCAGCCAAAGCGCAAAGCGGTCACCACGTCGCCATGCCCATACCAACACATACAAGGCCATCACCTGTGGCAAAAAAACATAGAACATCAGCACGCGCATGCGTAGATCCATCGGCACCAAAGTTTCAGCAATCGCCGCCAGCACGCCAAGCACTGCCACCCCCGTCAAGACGCGGTGCAGCGGCAAGGAGCGTTCTGGCAAAGACACGGCAGCAGACACGAACATCAGCTTGACGGTTAGCGCCAGTGTGGGCAGCACATAGGCGGATACGTCATTCCAGATCGGCCAGTTGGGCCACAGATGCAGGCCGGCAATGCCGGTTGCGCTAGCCTGGGTGAGGCCCATCAGCAGGGCCGACAAGGCATAAAAACCGTAAGCCGGGTCGCGCAGTGACACGGCACTGAGCGCTGAGACAATCACTGCCAGGCCAACCAAGCCAAAAAAGATGCCCAAAATCAGCGACACACGCTGCTCGGAATGGTTCAGATAGCTCTCACTGACAAACTGTAGCTGTGTACCAAAGCTGTGACCGTTTTCAAGCCTCAGCAGGTAGCTGGTAGGTACCTCGGCCGACACGGCAATTGGTAGCAGCGGATGACGGTGCGGCACCGGCCATTTGTTCACCGCTACCAGATCGCCCGCTTTTTGTTCGGCCCACTGGCCTGCAGCGTCCAGTGTGAAAAGCGATGCACGGTTGATCGACGGGTAGGGCACTTCCAGATACCAGCGCTCAGCATCTGGTGCGGGCGGTACGGTAAATTTAATCCACAGCGCCTGGCCAACGGTCAGTGGGTAGGCTGCTACCTGGGTAGCTTGCCAGTTGATATCGGTTGCAGCCCTGACCTGCGCTACCGTCAGCTGGCCGGTGGTATCGACCCAGTAGTCGCCCCAGTCCTTGAGCGCCACGGGTTGCTGCTGCGCATCCAGGTCCAGCACGGTGCGCGCCCAGGCAGGGGAAGCCGCTACGGCCATCCACATGACGGTGGCAATAAAAACGAGCACCTGGCGCAGCAGCCCACCCGTACGGCCTGGGGCCAGTGCGTTAGTTGGGCGATGTCTTGGCGTACTGTGGGTTGACCATGGCGTGATGTACGTAAAGAGCATGAGTCGCGATTGTCGCAAACATTTTAAAAACCTGATATTTGCGTGGCGGAGCCGCTTAAAAACAGTTTCTAAAGCATGAACACAGCGCGTTTGTCGTCTTTGCTGTAAGCCGTAGCCAGACGCTCTTCCAGCCGGGACAACAGGCTTTGCGCGCCAACCGACTGGTAAGGCAGCAAAGCGTAGGCAACGCGTACCTGTGCCACGCAGTCCATATGCAGGCCTTTGTAGGGCATCAGGCAGCGTGCCACGATGCGCGGCCCCAGCGAGGCGGCATCTTCAGCATTGAACGGGCCCTCCACCAGCATGCCAAAGCGCCGCTCGGACAATCGCGCCGCGCTGTCAATGTCACGCGCTGTCGACAGCAGACGCGAGGCGACCCGCAGCGGCAACTCATCGGCAGCCTTGCGGCCAAAGTCGCGTTGCGTCTGCTCGGTGTTGATGATGTCAATCAGCAGCACGGCGCTTTGTTGCTTGAGCCGCTCTGTGCGGGCCGCCATGCTCATCATGCGCTCGACAAAAACATACCCGTTGATGAGGCCGGTGGCCGGGTCAATCCGATCCAGGCCAAGAATACGGCGCTTGTTTTCGCGGTGCTGCTGGCTACGCAGCACCAGCACCGTCAGCAGCGCGGGCAGCTGAAACACCATGCTGGCCAGGCCGCCCTGTTCGGTGGCAAAGCTCTGCGGTATCCACTGCAGGTAGCGGGCAATCGAAATTGCCCAGGTGATGGCAAACGGCGCGGCACTTAGCAACAGCCAGCCGCCAAAGCGGTCGCCATGCCGCCAGGCCCACAGGTTAATCGACAGCACCACCGTGATCACCATCAGCAAATAAGGCACAAACAGCTTCAGGCGTAGCGCGCTGTCCGTCACGCCCAGCACCACCGACAGCATCAAGCCAATCAGCGCAATCACCCACACCAGCCAGTTCAGGCGTTTGGAGCGCTGCGCCAGCGACACCACGGTGGCATTGAGCAAGGTAAACGACACCAGCGTCCAGGTGCCCAGGATGACCAGTGAGCGGTCAGCCCATTGAGGTGAGTTGGGCCACAAGTGCAGGGCCGCCACCCCGGTGATGGCGGCCAGCGTCAAGCCGACCAGCGCAGACGATAGGCTGTAGTACAGGTAAGCACGGTCACGCAGCCAGACCAAGCCAATCAGGCCAGTCGCACAGCCCAGTGCTGCAACGCCAAAGTACACGCCCAAAAATAGCGAGATCAACTGCTCAGTGCGCAGCATGTACCTGGCATTGACAAAGCGGATGGGCGCACTGAAGCCCTGAGCGTTTTCCAGCCGCAGCAGGTAGGCGGTAGGCTCTTCAGCATTGAAGGCCACCACCAGCAGCGGGTAGCGGTGCGGCGTGAGCCAGCGGTTGACGGGGGTCAGATCACCTGCCCGCTGCTCGGTAAACTGGCCCAGACGGTCTTTGGTGTACAGCGAGGCACGGTCCAGCGCCGGGTAGGGGATCTCCAGCACCCAACGCTCAGCGTCCGGCGCGGGCGGGATGGTAAAGCGTATCCACAGCGTTTGGTGTGGCTTGAGCGGATATATGCCGAGTTCGGGGGTGGGCAGCCAGGTCAAGGCTGTGCTGGCGTCCACCTGATCCGGTCCGCGTTCGGAGCCGCTGTCAATCCAGTACTCGCCCCAGTCGCCCAGGGCAATCGGTTGTTTGGTCGCGTCCAGCTCAAGCACCGTGCGGGCCTCAGACGCGGGGCTGGTCAAGGCCATGAGCAGACACGCGAAGCACATCAACGCGATGCGCCACGGGGCCAATAGTCTTGGGGCAAACGCTGAGAAGTAACCCAAATGCATGCATGTATTGTCACTGCCTTTATGCTGCCTTCACTGTTTTTGTGCAACGCGTCACTTTTTTGATGCCGCGACAATAGCCTGATGAAATCAATACGCCTGAAACCCGGTAAAGAAAAATCCCTGTTGCGCCGCCACCCCTGGGTGTTTGACGGTGCCATTGCCACAGGCGGTGGCGATGCAGGCGAGACGGTGCGCATCGAAAGCCATGACGGCCAGTTTCTGGGTTGGGCAGCGTACAGCCCGCAGTCAAAAATCCGCGCCCGGGTCTGGAGTTTTGATGAAACGCAACGCATAGACGCTCCGTTTTTAATAGCTGCTTGCGCCCGTGCTATAAAGGCTAGAGACTTGTTTGACATCCAAAGCAACGGCCTGCGGTTGATCCATGCCGAATCTGACGGCCTGCCTGGCCTGGTGGTGGACAGATATGGCGAAACGCTGGTGGCGCAATTTTCAAGCTGCGGGTCAGAGCGCTTCAAGGCGGTGATTGTGGATGCGCTGCTCAAGCAAACCGGGTTGACGCGGTTGTATGAGCGATCAGACGCAAGCGTGCGCGCACTTGAAGGCTTGCCCGAGGCGACAGGGTGGCTTTCAGGAGGCCCTACTACCCCCACGCTTGTCGCTTCGCGTACTACGCTGCCCCCCGAGGGGGCTGATTTTCCTAGGGGCGGCCCGCCTGCAAATTGCAGCACCGAGGTCATCATCACCGAACACGACTGGAAGCTGAGTCTGGATGTAGCAAGCGGCCACAAAACCGGGTTTTATTTGGACCAGCGTGACAGCCGCCATAAGTTCAGCCAGTACACCCGCCGCATGGGGTTCAAGCGCGTGCTGAACTGCTACAGCTACACAGGCGGCTTCACCGTGGCGGCACTTAGTGGCGGCGCTGCGCATGTCACGTCGATTGACTCATCCGGCCCGGCGATTGAACGGGCGATTGCCAACGTCGCCCTGAACGGCTTTGATACCAGCCGCACCACTATGATGGATGCCGACGTCAACGCCGCGCTGCGCCAGTACCTCAAAGACGGCGTGGCGTTTGACGCCATCGTGCTCGACCCGCCCAAGTTTGCCCCTACCGCTGCGCACGCCGAGCGCGCCGCACGCGCTTACAAAGACATCAACCGCCTGGCTCTGATGCTCTTGGCCCCCGGCGGCGCACTGTTCACCTATTCCTGTTCAGGCGGCATCAGCGCTGACCTGTTCCATAAAATCGTTGCTGGTGCAGGCATGGATGCGGGTGTGGATGCTTACATCACCGAGCGTATGGGTGGCGCGCCGGATCACCCGATGACGGTTACTTTTCCTGAGGGGGAATACCTTAAGGGGCTGGTGCTGGTTAAGAAGTAGCTTGAAAGTTTTGAAAAGATAAAAAAGGTTATTTTCAAGTGCCAAATCGGTCTGCAGACCAATAAATTCGGGCGCAAGCAGCTATTAAAATAAGAGTGAATGTTGCGGTGTCAAAGTACCCATGCTGGCCACTTTTTTTAGCGTCAAGAATAAAATCATGGCTGCACAAACATTTATTTGTGCACCAACTAAAAAAGCTAAAGCTAAAGCTATTGCCATGATGTCAAAACTGAAAGTAACCGTTGGTGGCTTGGCGCTTTGCGCTGCAAATCTGTGCACGGCTGCGCCTGAAGAAATTCAGGTTTATCTGGATGAATTCGCCGAGCCGGGTAAATTTGGACTTGATTTTCATACCAATTACGTGTTGTCAGCGCAGCCCGGCTCGGTGACCCGGCGCATGCTGCGGGTCACGCCTGAGCTGAGCTACGGTATCAATGACAACTGGGAGGCGGCGCTTTACTGGCTCACGTCAGCCGGGCCAGCCCAGTCGGATGGACGACCCGTAACGGATGGTACGAAAGTCCGGGTCAAGTGGCGGCCACGCGCACCTACACCTGATTCACCGTGGTACGGCGCCGTCAATGTTGAAGTGGGGCGGCTGTCCAGACGTTTTTACCTGGATCAAACTTCGGCAGAATTAAAACTGATTGGTGTTTATCAAAAAGATAAGTGGAAGCTGGGCGCCAACTTGAATTTCGACCGCGCCCTGCGCAGCAATGCCCAGCAGCCTGCAACGAGCGAGCTGGACACCAAAGTGGCTTACCAGATCACCACAGCAGAGCAAGGCGACTTGCGCCTGGGGTTCGAGAACTATGCTTTTTTAGGCGCGATGCGCAAGCAAGCTGGCGCTAGCACCCGCACGTCCAGCACCTTTTTGGTGGCTGATTTCAGCCTGAAGCGCTGGGACCTGAACATTGGCCTGGGTAAGGCATCAGGTGCCAGCACTGACAAATGGCTGTTCAAAGCCATCATCGGCGTGCCGCTGGATTAAAGTGTTCAGCGCATCAAAACCACGCTGAAGGTTAATCGCTAAAAAAGACAAAAATAACCCGTTTTCAGGTGTTAAATAAGCCTCTAGCCCAATAGATTCGGGCGAAAACAGCTATTAAATACGTAGCATTTGCATGATGAACGCCAAATGTCCTGCATCTGGCTGACCCTTACCGAGGTCGCTAAACTCATGGATTGGCTTTATTCAACTGATTTGTAGGCGCACACCATGAGCTTGATCCCCGTCACCATCCTTACCGGCTTTTTGGGCTCGGGCAAAACCACGCTTTTGAAGCGCATCCTGACCGAAGCACATGGTCAGAAAATTGCTGTGATTGAAAACGAGTTTGGCGAAGAAAACATCGACAACGAAATCCTGGTCAACGACACGCAGGAAAACATCATCCAGATGAACAACGGCTGCATTTGCTGCTCGATCCGCGAGGATCTGCGCGATACGCTGCAGTTGCTGGCCGCTAAAAAGCGCAAGGGGCTGCTTGAGTTTGACCGGGTGGTGATTGAAACCACCGGTCTGGCCGACCCCGGACCAGTGGCGCAAACCTTTTTTATGGATGAGGAAATTGCCGAGCAGTATCTGCTCGACTCGATTTTGACGCTGGTCGATGCAAAACACGCACAAAGCCAGCTGGACGACCGCCAGGAAGCGCGTCGCCAGATAGGTTTTGCCGACCA
>JAYWBS010000010.1:0-8241 GCA_043781295.1 Polaromonas sp. | reverse complement strand
TGGTGGCTAGCGCTGGTTCACCGCGAATGGTGGGCTAGTTTGTAGGGCGGCTGGAGACATCAGGCGATGTTGCTCAGGGTGCAGCGCATTACCGCAATGCCCCCAGCAAGCCTAGCGCAAACGGCAAACTGACCACCCCCAGCATTGTTGACAACGTGACCAGCCCGGCCACATAGCCGCCGTTGTAGCCCATGCGCGCAGCCAGCACGTAGGCGCTTGATGCCGTTGGCAAGGCAGAAAAAGCCAACAGGATGGCGGTTTGCGCTGGCGACAGGCTGAAAAGTTTTGCCAAGCCAAAGGCCACCAGAGGTGACAACAGGTGGCGAATCGACAGCACCGCCACGGCCAGCGTTTTGGCTTGCGACAAATGGCCAAACTGCATGCCAGCACCAGCGGCCATCAGCCCCAGCGCGAGTGATGCAGCGCCGATGCGGGTGACGGTTGGCTCCAGCCAGATCGGCATGCTAAAGCCCAGCATATTGGCCACCAACCCAGTGGCGGTGGCAATGATGAGTGGGTTGCGCAGCAGCTCGCGACCCAAACCGGTCTGGTTGTGCCTGGCCATGGGCCAGACTGCGGCCACGTTAAACAGTGGTACGCACACGCCAATCAGCACCGATATCAGCAGCAAGCCTTCGCTGCCCGCCAGCCTGTCGGCCAAGGCTAGGCCAATGAAGGAGTTAAACCGAAAAGCCACCTGAGCGCTGGCTGCATGTTCGCGCTTGTCAATGCGCTTGCCCAGCCAGGGCAGATAGGGCAGGCTGTAGGCCATCGCAATGCCTGCCAGACCCATCAGTACGCCCGCGCTGATCAGGCTGGAGGCTGCAACCAGATCAAGAGGACTTTTCACAATCGAATGGAACAGCAGCACCGGGAATAAAAAGTAATACACCAGGCTCTCAACCTGTTCCCAAACCGTGCGATTCAGGGCGGTGTAGCGGCAGACCAGGTAGCCGCAGACGATCAGGGAAAAATCAGGGAAGAGGAGTTGGGCGTAATTCACCCGTTAAGAATAACTCGGGTTTGCCCTTATGCGTAATCCACAAGCTGAAGTGGCAACATTGCACGTACTATTCAGGCTGTTTTTATTTCGAAGGATTTGATCATGCAACGTCGTTTTTTATTGACCCTGCCTGCGCTGGTGCTAGCCTCCGGTGCTGTGTTGGCCCAGAGCTATCCCAACAAGGTCATCAAGCTGCAGATCCCGTTTGCTCCGGGCGGTACCACCGACATCATTGGCCGCGTGATTGCCGAGCCGCTGGGCAAGGTGCTGGGCCAAACCGTGGTGGTTGAAAACAAGGCTGGTGGTGGCGGTGTGGTGGGGGCTACCGAGCTGTCGCGTGCGGTGCCTGACGGCTACACGCTGGGTATGGCCACGGTGTCCACCACGGCGGCTAACCCGGCCATCAACCCGCGAATCACCTACAACACGTTGACTGATTTCACGCCCATCATCAACATTGCAGCTACGCCCAACCTGATTGCGGTGCACCCGAGCTTCCCGGCAAGAAACTACAAAGAGTTCATTGCCGAGATCAAAAAAAATCCGGGCAAGTATTCGTATTCTTCGTCCGGTACGGGCGGTATTGGTCACTTGCAGATGGAGCTGTATAAAAACCTCAGCGGTACGTTTATTACCCATATCCCTTACCGGGGTGCTGGCCCGGCTTTGAATGACACGGTGGCAGGCCAGGTCAACATGATTTTTGACAACATTCCATCGGCCTTGCCTTTCATTCAACAAAAGCGCCTGATTCCGATTGTGGTGGCTGCGCCCCAGCGCTTGGCGGTGTTGCCTGATGTCCCTACCTTCAAAGAGTTGGGTCTGGAGCCTGTGAACCGCATGGCTTACTACGGCATTACTGGCCCCAAGGGTTTGCCGAAAGAGGTGGTTGACAAAGTCAGTGCAGGGGTTAAAAAATCACTTGAAGATCCGGCCATCCGCAAGCGGATTGAAGACACCGGATCTATCGTGATTGGCAATACGCCCGAGCAGTTCACCGCGCAAATCAAGGCGGAGTACGAGGTGTATAAAAAAGTGGTGGAGTCGGCCAAGTTGAAGCTGGAGTAAATTCCTTTCGCATCCATTCAAAAGCCGCTGATTCCAAGCGGCTTTTTTTGTTATCGTCGAGCTATGCATTTACACAGTCAAGCCAGCATCGACAGCTTTATAGATGCACTCTGGCTGGAGGACGGCCTGAGCAAAAACACGCTGGCCGCTTACCGGCGTGACTTGTCTTTGTATGCCGCTTGGCTGGCAGCAGACACGCAAAAGCATCGCAGTCTGGACGAGACAATCGAGGCTGACCTGAACGGTTACTTTTCAGCCAAACACAGCGCCACCAAAGCCACCTCCGCCAACCGTCGGCTAACCGTGTTCAAACGCTACTTCTCCTGGGCGCTGCGTGAAAGGTTCATCACCGCTGACCCAACCCTCAAACTGCAATCAGCCAGGCAGGCCTTGCGTGTGCCCAAGGTGATGAGCGAGGCCCAGGTGGAGGCGCTACTTGCCGCGCCCGACGTTGACACACCGCTGGGCCAACGTGACCGCGCCATGCTGGAGCTGCTGTACGCCAGCGGCTTGCGCGTCAGCGAGCTGGTGGGGCTGAAGACCTTTCACCTGAGCCTGAACGAGGGCGTGCTGCGCGTACTCGGCAAGGGCAACAAAGAGCGGCTGGTGCCCTTTGGCCAGTTGGCGCGGGAGGCTATCGTGCGTTACATCAAGGATGGGAGGCCCGACATTTTGAAAGGCCAGCAGACCGATGATTTGTTTGTTACCAGCCACGGCCACGGCATGAGCCGGGTGATGTTCTGGATGCTGGTAAAAAAGTATGCGCTGGTAGCGGGTATCACTTCACCCTTGTCGCCGCATACGCTGCGCCATGCTTTTGCAACGCATTTGCTCAACCATGGGGCTGACCTGCGTGCCGTGCAAATGTTGCTCGGGCATGCGGATATTTCTACTACCACCATCTACACCCATGTCGCCCGCGAACGGCTCAAAACGCTGCATGCGCAGCACCATCCGCGCGGTTAAACGGTTTGGCATTTAAGCGGTCGGGCTGTACATATAGCTGCGGTTGAAAGGGTAAACCGATTGCGCGCCTTTCAATGGCGAACTGGACACGTCACCTGACGGCCGCGTGGCAAGCAACTGGTGCAGTGACAGCCAGCCTTGCTCAAAGCTCATCGCGCTGCCCGCCAGATACAGGCGGTAGGCGCGCAAGGTTTTTTCTGCCTGCGCAGCATCGGAGTCAAGCGCCAGGATGCGGCGCGCCTCGTCCAGGCGATCCTCTAGCGCGTTGGACCAATCCCATAACGTGCGGGCATAGTGTGGGCGCAGGTTCTCAGCATCCACCAGCTCCAGCCCGGCGCGCGCCATGTGCGCCAGCATGGCGCTGACGTGCAGCAACTCACCGCCGGGAAAGATGTATTTTTCAATAAAGTCGCCCATGCCCGCGCCCAGTTGCTGGTTTTCAAGGCCACCCGCTGTGATGCCGTGGTTCAGCACCAGTCCGCCGGGTGCAAGCAGGGTCATGATTTTTGAGAAGTAGGCCGTCATGTTGGCGTGGCCCACATGTTCAAACATGCCAACAGAGGCAATTTTTTCAAAAGGCAAAAGACGCTCGCCTACCGTCATATCCCGGTAGTCGCGCAGCTCTACCGTGACGCGGTGCCCGAGGTCTTTTTGTGCAATCAGTTGCTGCAAATGCTGGTGCTGGTTTTTTGACAGGGTGATACCGGTGGCTTGCACGCCGTAGTGTTCTGCCGCCCACAGCAGCAGCGCGCCCCAGCCGCAACCGATGTCAAGAAAGCGCTCACCGGGTCTGAGCATCAGTTTGCGGCAGATGAGGTCAAGCTTGGCCTCTTGCGCCGATGCCAGAGTTGCCGATGTATTTGACAGGTCGTTGTAGTAAGCACACGAATACACCCGACGCGGGTCAAGCCACAGCGCGTAAAACGCATCTGACACATCGTAGTGAAACTGCACTTGCGCGGCATCTTTGCCCGGTGTGTGTGCCGCCAGCGACTTGGTCCGGCGCAGCAGATGCGACCACCAGTGGGTGTCGCTGTCGACGGGGTTGCCCGGCAGCAGGCGAGTGACGGCGCCCATGATGTCGCGCATGGTGCCCTCCAGCCGCAGTTTGCCCTCAACATAGTCTTCAGCCAGTGCGCCGATTTGCCCAGCTTTGAGGCGCGCCATACTCGACCAGTCGGAAAAGCTCAATTTGACGAGTGCGTTCGGTGCACCGAGCAGTTGACCGTGTGGCAACTGCACCGCCACATCGGCTGGCAGCATGGGCGTTTGCGAGTTGAGGTTGGACACCAGATACGAGACCATGGGCGTGCTCCTTTGCAGCAAAGAACCAGCATAGACCTGATTGGGAGTTTTTGTCTATTCACCAATACAGCCTATTGCTTGTAGGCCATTGCGGATGTTTGCAGCGGTATGCGGACGTTCAAGCGTTCAGCTGTAGCAGTGCCAGCTCGGCATCATCAAACCCAGCAGCTAGCCTTGCGCCCAGATTCAATG
The DNA here is from genome assembly GCA_043781295.1 of Polaromonas sp. Lineage (GTDB taxonomy): Bacteria > Pseudomonadota > Gammaproteobacteria > Burkholderiales > Burkholderiaceae_C > Polaromonas. The sequence continues at coordinate 3,707 of JAYWBS010000010.1, read as the reverse complement.
GCCCCTTGATGCGGGGCGCGCCATATTGCTCTGCCAACACCGCATAAGTTGCAATCGGGTCCAGGTTGCGCTGGCTGCACAGGTAACGGTACCAGTGGTTGCCAATGGCGACGTGGTCAATTTCATCGCGCAGAATAATATCCAGAATGTCGACGGCACGCAGCGCATGCGGTGTGCCCACCTTGCGCAGCTTGGCCTGCATCGGCGGGGTGGCGTCCAGCCCACGCGCCTCCAGCGTGCGCGGCACCAGCGCCATGCGGGCCAGCACATCAGATTTTGTTTTTTCTGTCATGTCCCACAAGCCAGTGTGGGCGGGGAAGTCGCCATAGTCATAACCCATGCTTTGCAGGTGGGCGCGCAACAGGCTGAAGTGATGCGCTTCGTCCGCTGCCACCTTTAGCCAATCGAGGTAGTAAGCCTGCGGCATGCCGCCAAAGCGCCAGATCGCATCGAGTGCCAGGTTGATGGCATTGAACTCGATATGCGTGACCGCATGTAGCAGGGCGGCCAGGCCTTCGGTGGTGAAGGGTGAGCGCTTGGGTACGTCCAGGTGCGAGCGCAGTTCAGGCCGGGGTGGGTTGCCCGGCACGCCTGTTGGTGCTTCGAATTTAGCATCAATCGCTATAAAAATAGTAGCAGCTTTCGCACGAATCCATTGGGCTGCAGCCACTTTTTTACCTGTATTTGGCTCTAAAAGTGCTTGTAGGGCGAGTTTTCTGAGTTCTGGGACTTCTGTCGGGGTCGTCATGCCTTAATTGTCGGCGATGCGCTGGCTTGCGTCCTTACAATCATGTCAATACAGCTTTAAAAAAGAACACCATGGCCATTTACCAACTCGACGATTCAAAGCCATCCATCCATGCCAGCGCCTGGGTGGCCGGCAACGCGCAGGTGATGGGCAATGTGACGCTGGCTGAAGATGCCAGTGTCTGGTTTGGCGTGGTGATTCGCGGTGACACCTCAACTATTCACGTGGGCCGTGGCTCCAACATCCAGGACAACAGCGTTTTGCATGCCGACCACGGTATGCCGTTGGTGATTGGCGATGACGTCACCGTAGGCCACCAGGTCATGCTGCATGGCTGCACGGTAGGCAACAACTCACTGATTGGCATTGGTGCCATCGTGCTGAACGGTGCAAAAATTGGCAACAACTGCCTGGTTGGTGCGGGCGCGCTGGTGACGGAGGGCAAAGAGTTCGCTGATGGCTCAATGATTATCGGCAGCCCGGCCAAAGCGGTGCGGATGTTGTCGCCAGAACAGATAGAAGGTTTAAAAATGAGCGCTCGGCACTATGTAGAGAATGCGAACCGCTACAAAGCCGGGCTTAAAAAGCTGGCTTGAACCATTATTTTTTATCCATATTTGATGTCAGAACTTCACAAATTTATTTTCGATGGCTTGCCGGTACGCGGCATGCTGGTGCGTTTGACTGATTCCTGGCAAGAAATTTTGAAGCGCCGCCAGGCCGCTGGTGGCTACCCGGTGGAAGTCATGCACCTGCTGGGGGAAATGACGGCTGCTGGCGCGTTGATGCAGGGCAATATCAAGTTCAATGGTGCGCTGATATTGCAGATTTTTGGCGATGGTCCCGTCAAGCTGGCGGTGGCTGAAGTGCAACCCGACCTGAGCCTGCGCGCCACCGCGACGGTCACAGGTGTGGTTGATGCTGGCAGCACACTGAGCCAGTTGGTCAACGTCAACAACGAAGGCCGCTGCGCCATCACGCTTGACCCGAAAGATAAATTTCCTGGCCAGCAGGCTTACCAGGGTGTGGTGCCCTTGTTTGGCGACAGTCGCGAGAAGATTGAAAACATCAGTGAAGTGCTCGAGCACTACATGCTGCAAAGTGAGCAGCTTGACACCAAACTTATTCTTGCGGCGGACGGCAACATGGCGGCTGGCCTCTTGATTCAGCGCCTGCCAGTCAAAGGGCAGGGTAATCTTGAAGGGCAAACCAATAAAGAACGTGTCTACAGCGATGCCAATGAGGATGAGATTGGCCGCAATGAGGACTACAAACGCATTTCAATCCTGGCCTCGACACTCAAGCGTGAAGAGCTGCTAACACTTAGTGCCGACACGATACTGCACCGACTATTTTGGGAAGAACCCATCACGCGCTTTGAAGTGTTACAGCCTAACTTTGCCTGTAGCTGCTCGCGCGAGCGGGTTAGCAGCATGCTGCGCAGCCTGGGTACGGGGGAGATTGAAAGCATCATTGCCGAGCAAGGCAAAGTCAGCGTGACTTGCGAGTTTTGCGGCGCGCTACAGGTGTTTGACCCTGTCGACGCGGCGCAGATTTTTACCCAGCCTGATCGGCAGCCGCCGCCACCCGTAGCCGTGCAATAGCTATTTGTTAACCTGGATGAAGATTTCGTTGGGCTTGACCATGCCCAACTCGCTGCGCGCTTTTTCTTCCACCATCTCCAAGCCTTCTTTTAAGTCTCTGACTTCAGCGGCCAACTGATCGTTGTTGGTTTGTGATTTGGCGTTTTTCGCCAGCTGATCGGTCAGCCGCTGTTGCATCTCCCGCACATTGGGAATGCTGCCCCGGCCCATCCAGAGTTGCGCGTGGAGAATCACCAGCAGCGCAATCAAGATGGCGGGGACGAGGCGATTTGCCAAGGCTTAAAGTTAATTTAGCGGAGGTTATAGAAGGCAGAGCGCCCTGGGTATGACGCCACATCGCCCAGGTCTTCTTCAATGCGCAGCAACTGGTTGTACTTGGCCATGCGGTCAGAGCGTGACAGCGAGCCAGTTTTGATTTGCCCCGCGTTCGTCCCCACAGCAATGTCGGCAATGGTGGTGTCTTCGGTCTCGCCAGAGCGGTGCGAAATAACGGCGGTGTAGCCCGCGCGCTTGGCCATTTCAATCGCGGCGAAGGTCTCGGTCAGCGTACCGATCTGGTTAATTTTGATGAGGATGGAGTTGGCAATGTGTTTGTCAATGCCTTCCTTCAAAATCTTGGTGTTGGTGACAAACAAATCGTCACCCACCAACTGTACTTTTTTGCCCAGGCGCTCGGTCAAAATTTTCCAGCCATCCCAGTCGCCTTCGGCCATGCCGTCTTCAATGCTGATGATCGGATATTTGTCAACCCAGGTGGCCAGTATGTTGGTCCATTCGGTGGCGTCCAGGCTCAGGCCTTCTGCGCTTAGAACGTATTTGCCATCTTTGTAAAACTCCGACGCAGCGCAGTCAAGGCCCAGAGCGATTTGCTCGCCCGCCACAAAACCGGCTTTGTCGATGGCTTCCAGAATCATTTGAATGGCCGCTTCATGGTTGGGAACGCTGGGCGCAAAACCGCCTTCGTCGCCAACGGCAACACTCATGCCCTTGTCATGGAGAATTGTTTTGAGCGCATGAAAAACCTCGGCACCGTAACGCACCGCTTCACGGAAGCTGGGCGCGCCGATGGGAATAATCATCAGTTCCTGCAGGTCCAGGTTGTTGTTGGCGTGCGCGCCGCCGTTGATGACGTTCATCATCGGCACAGGCATCTGCATGGCACCACTGCCGCCGAAGTAACGGTAGAGCGGCAGACCTGCTTCTTCAGCGGCTGCGCGTGCGACTGCCATGCTGACGGCCAGCATGGCGTTGGCGCCCAAGCGTGATTTGTTCTCGGTGCCGTCCAGATCAATCAGGGTGCGGTCCAGAAAAGCCTGCTCGCTGGCGTCCAGCCCGAGCACAGCTTCAGAGATTTC
>JAYWBS010000009.1:0-8265 GCA_043781295.1 Polaromonas sp. | reverse complement strand
TGCTCGCGTAGTTCGGTTCAGGGTTCAAAGTTCGGTCTTCAAGCGACCCAACAAATCAGCGTGGACACCGGCATTGACTTCCTTGCGGAGAATCTGCTCGGCACCCTTGACCGCCAGGGCCGCGACTTGCTCACGCAAAGCCTCGCGTGCTTTGATGGTTTGCTGTTCAGCTTCAACCTTGGCAGCAGCAATGATCTTGTTGGCTTCCTCGGTTGCTTTTGACTTGGCTTCTTCAACGATGGCCTGACCACGTCGCTCGGCATCTGCCAGGCGAGCCGTGGTTTCGGTGCGCGACTTGGCCAATTCGGCTTCCACACGCTTGTTGGCGGAGGAGAGCTCTGACTTGGCTTTGTCGGCAGCTGCGAGGCCGTCGGCGATTTTGCTGGCACGTTCATCCAATGCAGTCGCGATGGGCGGCCACACGAATTTCATCGTGAACAGAACCAGCAATGCGAAGACGATAGCTTGCGCTACCAGTGTTCCATTAATGTTCACAGTAAATCTCCTTCAACGAGATGTTGCAGGAAAGGCTTACTTGACCAAACGTGCGATTTGAGCCAGGAACGGATTGGCAGTAGCGAACCACAGCGCAATACCTGTACCAATAATGAACGCAGCATCGATCAGACCAGCCAGCACGAACATCTTGGTTTGCAGTTCACCCATGAGTTCAGGTTGACGTGCAGCTGCTTCAAGGTACTTGCTACCCATGATGCCGATGCCGATACAGGCACCCAAAGCGCCCAGACCGATAATCAGACCAGCAGCGAGAGCAGCAAAACTAATAACTTCCATGATTGACTCCTAAATTAACTAAAAAAACAAAACGAAAACAAAACGAAAACAAAACGAAAATCAATGTGCGTCATGCGCCTGCCCGATGTAGACCAGCGTCAACATCATGAACACGAAAGCCTGCAAGGTGATGATCAGGATGTGGAACACAGACCACGCCCAACCCGCCACCACGTGCAGCAATAAAAGCATCAAACTTGAAGGCTCAGCCGAAAGCGCCCAGGAACCACCGAGCAGGGCAATCAGCATGAACACCAGCTCACCCGCATACATGTTGCCGAACAGTCGCATGCCATGCGACACCGTCTTGGCGACAAACGAGATCAACTGCTCGGCAATGTTAACGACCGCCAAAATGACGGCAAACACTGGGTTTTTGCTGGTGCCAAACGGCGCAGAAATCAATTCATGGGTCCAGCCGCCGATGCCCTTGATCTTGATGTTGTAGACCAGGCAGATCAACAAAACCGACACCGACAAACCCAGGGTCACAGACAGGTCGGCGGTAGGCACCACGCGCAAAAAAGCATGTTCAGGGTCGTGCCCGGCCGCGCCATACACCCAGCCCCACAGCGTGGGCAACAGGTCCAGCGGCAGCAAGTCCATGGCGTTGAGCAGAAAAATCCAGACAAACACAGTGAGCGCCAGCGGCGCGACCAGTTTGCGGCTCTTGGCGTTGTGAACAATCGCCTTGGCCTGAGCATCGACCATTTCAATCAGGATTTCAACCGCCGCCTGAAAACGACCGGGCACGCCAGCAGTCGCACGGCGAGCGGCTTTCCAGAGAAAGAAACAACCCACGACACCGAGCAGAATTGAGAAAAACAGGGAGTCGATGTTAAAGACGGAAAAATCGACAACCTCGGTCTGAGGCTTGTTTTGCCAATGCGTCAGGTGGTGAACAATATAGTCACTGGCTGTCGGAGTGTTTGCTTCTGCGGACATGGTTAACTCTTTATTATCTTTTCCGTTTCGGGCGCATCAAAAGCGCCACCCAATACATATTCAGGGTCACCATCAGGCCGATCAGCATGGCCAACCAGTCCAGTTCTGCAACCAGCTGCGGGGCTGCAACAAGCATCCCGACACTCGCGGCAATCTTCACCGCTTCCCACAAAAAAAATCCAGCCACCGCAGCGCCCGGATTGATTAACGATAGCTTGCTGGCCAAACCGCGTGCAAACAACGCACCCGGTATAACCACAGCTAAAGCGCCATACAGCGCAGACCAGCCGATGCTTTGCTTTCCCGTCAGCAGCCAGGCAGCACACGCCACCAGGAAGCCTGCTGCCAGCTGCCCAGCCAACACCACCCACGGCGATGTTGAAGGATTTGCCTCGCGGAGCTTTTGAGCCTCTGCGCGGCTTAGCGGTACATGTTGCTCGTAACCGTCTTCAATTGAATCTGCGATTTTGGCCATGACAAATTACAAGAAGGTTACAAGGCCAAGCGCTAAAACTTTTTGGACAACTATTAGCAAAGCCCCTGATTATACGTAGAAACCCCCGATGATCTGGAAAAAACTTAATTCAAAGTCCGATTAACTTGCTTTTAAGCAGGCCGCCGACACAGCACCGCTTGAAAAGTTACGGCTGAGCCACAATAAGCGCTTGCCTGTGCCCAACCCGTTGATGAAGGATTTGCCATGACTGCCATGATGAAGTTTTTACACATTGCCGCTGCCATTGCCTGGCTGGGCGGGGTGAGTTTTATGCTGTTCGCATTGCGCGCCGCTGCTGCTGAACAATTGGCACCGCCGCAGCGCCTGCCTTTGATCGCCCAAGTGCTGCGCCGATTTTTTGTTTTGGTGTGGTTGTCCATCGCCATTTTGCTGGTCAGTGGCCTGTGGATGCTGTTGGGTGTAGGTATGAAAAACGCACCCATTGGCTGGCACATCATGCTGGGCCTGGGCCTCTTGATGTTTGCACTGTTCGGGCACCTTTATTTCGGGCCATTTCGTCGCCTGAAACTGGCTGTAGCAGCGGCCGACTGGCCAGAAGGCGGCAAGCGCATGGGGCAAATCGCCAGTCTGGCAAGCGTCAATCTGGTGCTGGGTGCAATCGCCATTGCATCGGTTATTTTTCTGGCTTGAATCAACCCAATCCAGCCCCAAGCGCCGCCTGCCATGACCTCACCTTCTTTGCCCGACACGCTTTGCTACCTTAACGGCGACTACACGCCACTCAAAGACGCCAAAATCAGCGTGCTTGATCGAGGCTTTATTTTTGGCGATGGCGTGTATGAAGTCGTGCCCGCTTACGGCGGCAAGCCGTTTCGCTTCAGCCACCACATGGCCCGGTTTGACCGCAGCCTGGCTGAGCTGCGCATCCCCAACCCCTTCACCCACAGCGAGTGGAAGGAGGTTGCTACTAAATTAATAGCTGCTTACACCCATGAAATGGCGGCTACAGGCTTAAATGCCGCCGCCAGCCAAATTGACCAGATCATCTACATCCAGGTCAGCCGGGGCGTAGCCCCGCGCGACCACGTCATGCCGCCCGGCCTCAAACCCACGGTGTTTGTCATGACCAACGCCATGAAGCTGCCCAGCGCGCTACAGCGCGCCAAAGGCGTAGCCTGCGTTAGCGCCAACGACTTCCGGTGGGAAAAAGCGCACATCAAAAGCACCAGTCTGCTGGGAGCCGTGTTCTCACGGCAAATCAGCGCAGATGCAGGCGCGCTGGAGACCATCATGTTCCGGGGCGATTATTTAAGCGAAGCCGCCGCCAGCAATGTGTGGGTGGTTCAAGACGGAAAAGTGCTCGGCCCTGTCAAAGACAACCTGGTCCTTGAAGGCATACGCTACGGTTTGATAGAAGAGATGTGCCGCACCAAAGGCATCGGTTTTGAGCTGCGCTGCATCACTCGCGCCGAGGTGTTGGATGCTGATGAGCTGATGCTGTCGTCAGCTACCAAAGAGGTGCTGCCCATCACGCTGCTGGACGGCAAGCCTGTGGGTACAGGCTTACCCGGCCCGGTGTATGCCAAGCTGTACGCCGCTTATCAAGACGCCAAGCAGGGACAAGCCACATGACGACGCCTGATGTTCCCAAGCAAGAATCGCTGATAGAGTACCCGTCGCAGTTCCCCATCAAGGTCATGGGCCTGAAGGTTGACGGCCTGGTAGCCGCCATCACCCACGTCGCACACCAGTTTGACCCAGCCTTTGATGCGTCCACCATTGAGCTGCGCGAAAGCAGCGGCGGCAAATACCTGGGCGTGACCGTCACCGTGACCGCCACGAGCCGGGAGCAGCTAGACGAGCTGTACCGCACGCTGAGCACACACCCGATGGTGAAAGTGGTGCTGTGACACTGGAGATACGCCAACTCGGTCTCGTGGACTATTTGCCGACTTTTGAGGCGATGAAGCACTTTACAGCCGCCAGAAGCACAGAAACAGCTCAAAACGAGCATCAAATTGATCTGCGGCACAATGAATTCGGGCGCAACCAGCTATTGATATGTGAGCATTTTGCAGTCTACACCCAGGGCCTGGCAGGCAAGGTGGCGCACGTTTTAAACCCCGGCAGCATACCGGTGGTGCAAACCGACCGGGGTGGGAGGCTTAAAAGTAGCCGTATTTGTAATTGTGGGACTAAAGCCCTGCAAAATACACCCTAGATTAAGGAACCCAAATGCTCACACGTCTTAGAGTCAAAGGATTCAAGAATTTGGTTGATGTCGATGTCAGGTTTGATCAATTCACCTGCATCGCCGGACCGAACGGCGCAGGCAAATCCAACTTGTTTGATGCCATCACATTTTTAGGTGATTTGGCTTCAATGCCGATCATGAAAGCCGCCAGCCGCGCGAGGGGGACAAATGGTCGGATATCCGACTTTCAAAGTTTGTTTTTTAAGGACGCAAAAGGCGAATTTCTGCCGATGCTGTTTGTCGCAGAAATGATCGTTCCTAGCGCTGTAACTGATGACTTCGATCGTTTGGCTAAACCCACAGCGACTTTTCTTGAATACACGCTGGAGTTACGACTTAGTGAAACACATTCTGATCCATCACCAGCTGATCCCATTTATATCGAGCAGGAAGGTCTAAAAGCTATAAATTCGAGTGAGGCAGCCAAACATCTGGGTTTTACAAAATCGCCTACCTGGATAAAAAAATACATATTTGGGCCTGGCAACAAACGTACGCCGTTTATCAGCACAGAAATTTCAGGTAATCCAACCCAACCAGCGATCAAACTGTACAGCGATCAAACGGAGCGTGGTGGCCCTCCCTTTTTAGTGCCCGCCAGAAAATCGCCACAAACCATTGTGTCGGGCGTTAATTCATCTACGCACCCCACAGCGTTAGCAGCACGCAGTGAACTACGATCTTGGCGACTATTACAGCTTGAACCGTCAGCCCTAAGACGATTTGACAACTTTGGCGACGATCCACATATCACTTCAACGGGTGAACACCTACCAGGCGCTTTAATGCGGCTTGATAACTACGCTGAAATCTCGGAAAGGTTGTCTAACCTGCTCCCGGATATCGTTGCAGTCAGTGTTGACGCTGACGAGAAACGTCAAGTCAAAACTTTGCTTCTCACTATGAAAGACAAGCAAACCTACACCGCAAGCTCCTTATCAGACGGTACATTGCGATTTTTGGCTTTGGCTGTGCTGGCGCTAGACCCTGAATTTGGCGGATTGCTGTGCATGGAGGAGCCTGAGAACGGAATTCATCCCTCACGCATACCGCTAATGCTCAGCTTGGTTCGCAGTTTGTCTGAAGACACCGAAGAGACAACCGTCGCTGCATCACCCATCCGGCAAATCATCATCAATACCCACTCCCCATTGGTGGTAGCGGAACTGACTGACTCTGAACTTCTGTTCGCTGAGACGCTAAAAATGAAGGCAAAAGCGTTTGTTAACTTCAAACCCCTGCCGGATACTTGGCGTCAAGTGGCCTCAGATGGCAAGAACGCAGAACTTGTTACGCGAGGTCAGCTGATGTCCTACCTAAGTGGACACGCACTGAGAGCTCGAACAGATGTCCATAAAGGCCTGATCGGACGTTTTGCGTACACATCGCCTGCAACGATAGTTGGCGAATCCACGCAAGACCTTTTTCAGCAGATCAAATTATGAAAAGAGTAAGCGCGACGCTTGTGACTGATGGAAGCTCTGACAGGCTATTAAAGCCATTGATTGAACTGCTTTTTGATGAATATACCGATCTGCCTTATCAAGTGAACTGCGCCGAGGGTCTTCCTCCGATAGCCGATGGTCTTCAATCCAGAATCGAGTCGGCCCTTGAATTGTTTCCTTGTGATTTTTTGTTTGTCCATCGCGACGACGAGGGAATCGGCATTACTGTAAGGCAGCAAGAGATTGAAAGGAGTTGGCCTAGTGAAGTGCAAACGACCGTACTGATCTGTGTTATTCCTGTTCGCATGACGGAAGCTTGGCTAATCACGAACGAAAAGCCCATCAGATTAGCCGTTGGTAATCCGAATGGAACTGTAGCGCTTGACTTGCCAGCAGCAAAAGACATCGAATCGTCCCCATCACCAAAAGAAATACTTTTTACAGCACTCAAAGCAGCCTCCGAACTGAATGCACGTCGCAAAGCACGTTTCAATCCGCATCAATTTAGGCATCGCGTTAGCGAGTTGACTGATGACTTGACGCCCTTACGCATGCTGGCTTCTTTTAAACATCTAGAGGCTCAAGTCAAAAAGCACGTAGAACTTTTGAAATGAGTTCAGGCAATTTCATCGATATTCAGCGTATCGGCCGAGTCGACTATTTGTCGACTTTTGAGGCCATGAAGCACTTTACAGCCGCCAGAAGCTCAAAAACGGCTCAGAATGAGCATAAAACCGACCTGCAGCCCAATGAATCCGGGCGCAATCAGCTATGGATATGTGAGCATCCAGCAGTTTATACCCAAGGTCTGGCAGGCAAGGTGGCGCACGTTTTAAACCCCGGCAACATCCCCGTGGTGCAAACCGACCGGGGAGGCCAGGTGACGTTTCATGGGCCGGGGCAGGTGGTGGCGTACCCGCTGATCGACCTGAAAGCGGCGGGCTATTACGTTAAAGAATACGTTTACCGGGTTGAAGAGTCGGTGATTAAAACGCTGGCGCACTTTGGCGTGACGGGGCACAGGGTCAGCGGCGCGCCTGGGATTTATGTGCGGCTGGATGATCCGTTTAGTCATGCCGTGCTGGATACGCAGAGACCCTCACCCCAACCCTCTCCCGCCAGCGGGAGAGGGGGCAATACCCTGACTTCACTCCCTCTCCCCCTGGGAGAGGGGAGGGGTGAGGGCTCTACGCTCCCGAACTTCAACAACTTAGGCAAAATCGCCGCCCTGGGCATCAAAGTCAGCCACCACTGCACCTACCACGGCGTAGCACTGAATGTGGCGATGGACCTGGAGCCTTTTTCGCGCATCAACCCTTGCGGCTATGCGGGCCTGGCAACCACCGACTTGCGCTCATTGGGCGTGCAGGCCACCTGGGATGAGGCTTCAACGACGTTGGCACAAAAGCTCACGAGCTATCTGGCCCCGTGAAACTTTCAGCAAGTCTGAGGGTCTGAAAAATTCTTTTTATAAATTTGTAAGAAATACTTTGCATGTGCGACCAACTGGCTTGGGAACGCTTACAAGCCCCATGCAGGCATTTACCCACCCCTCACCCATCCAAGGAGTTTTCATGATGAACCGCCGCAACTCTCTTCTGTGCCTTTCAGCTGCCCTTTTGTTCTCTGCAGGCGCTGCCCAGGCACTGACCATCAAGCCCTTTACAGCCGCAGACTTCGCCGCAGAACAAGCCGCAGGCAAACAGGTCGCCGTTCAGTTTCATGCTGACTGGTGCCCGACCTGCAAGGCGCAAAGTACTGCACTTCAAACCCTCAAGAACGACCCCGCCCTGGCCAACGTGACGCTGCTGCAAGCCAACTACGACACTGAAAAGGCGCTGAAGCAGGACATGAAAATCCGTACCCAATCCACTTTTGTGGTCTTCAAAGGCAAAACCGAAGTTGCCCGCAGCGCCGGGGTCACTGAGGCTGACAAGATCAAAGCCACGCTGGCTACTGGCCTGTAGTACCCAGAAACGCATAACGCGCATATAAAACCACCATGTCAAGTCTCGGACAAATCGCGGGACTTGGCTACAGCTTGGTCGCAGGCAGCCTGACCACGCTGAGCCCCTGCGTCTTTCCCATCTTGCCACTGGTCATAGGCGGCGCGGTACAGGCAAACCGGCTGGCACCCATCGCCATGGGTGTGGGTATGGCAACGTCGTTTGCGGCCATTGGCATGGTGCTTGGCCTGCTTGGCCCTGCACTGGGCATTGATGGCGACAGCGTGCGTACGGCAGGTGCAGCCATGCTGGTTGCGTTTGGTCTGGTGATGCTGATTCCCGCGCTCAATGAGCGTTTTACCAACCTTCTGAGTCCGCTGGCCAGCTCGGCCAGCAATGCCTCAGCGCGGCTTAAACCGGATT
>JAYWBS010000008.1:0-8270 GCA_043781295.1 Polaromonas sp. | reverse complement strand
CAGCCAACTGATTGGCCAGGTCAGCGGCTTTTGGCCGGTGCTGGCGCAGGTGCTGACGCTGTCGCTGGTACTGCAGTTGTTTGTGCTGCTGGGGCCTCAGTTGATGCAGGTGATTGTCGACAACGTGGTGGTGTCGCGCGACGTGAATTTGCTCACCACACTGGCGATTGGCTTTGGCCTGCTGCTGGTGATGCAGCAGGGTATCGGTATTTTGCGCAGTTGGTTGCTGCTGACCATCAGCACCTCAGTGCGGGTGCAGTGGAAGGCCAATGTTTTCAGCCACCTGCTCAGGCTGTCACTTGATTACTTTAACAAGCGACACCTGGGCGATATTGTGTCACGCACCAACGCGATTGATGAAATTCAGCGGGTGCTGACCAGTGCTTTTGTCGAGGCGCTTTTTGACGGCCTGATGGTCATCCTGACGCTGGTGATGATGTTTGTCTACAACCCGACGCTGGCCTGGATATCGATTGTGGCGGTTAGTTTGTATTTGATTCTTCGCCTGCTTTGGTACAAGCCGCTGTACCTCGCGACGGAGGAGCAGATTGTGCGGGGCGCTAACTTGTCGACGCACTTTTTGGAGACGATACGCGGCATGCGCACCATCAAGCTGTTTTCACGGCAAGGGGTGCGGCGCGGCACCTGGCAAACGCTGCTCATCCATGAGACCAATGCGTCGTTGACGATTCAAAAACTGCGCATTTTGTACAGTTTGGCCAGAAGCACACTCAGCGGTGTGACCAACATCGTGCTGCTGTGGATGGGGGCCAGCCAGATACTGGCAGGCAACCTGAGCGTGGGCATGCTGGTGGCATTTCTGGCCTACCGGGGGCAGTTTGATTCGCGCGTGACGGGGCTGATTGACCAGTTCATGGACCTCAAAATGCTTCGGCTCTATGGTGAGCGGCTGGCTGATGTGGTGTTGACACCAGGTGAGCAAGACACACGCCGCCTGCTGACCGACCAGCCACCGCAACAAGCCCCTGAGATACGCGTTGACGGCTTGCGTTTTCGCTATGCAGAGCAAGACCCGTGGGTGCTGGATGGCATCAGCTTGCGTGTTCAGTCGGGTGAGGCGGTAGCCATTACCGGCCCCTCGGGCTGCGGCAAAACCACCCTTGCCAATTTGTTGATGGGTGTGCTTAAACCCGTTGAGGGCAGCATTTACATCGGCGCAGTGCTGCTGGAGCATGTGGGCAACGATGCGTGGCGCCAGCAGGTTGGCACGGTGATGCAGGACGACACGCTTTTTTCGGGATCGGTTGCTGAGAACATCTGCTTTTTTGACCCCAGCCCTGAGCCTGCACGCATCGAAGCGTCAGCACGGCTGGCCGCCATTGCCGATGATATTGAAGCTATGCCCATGGGCTATCAGACGCTGGTCGGTGACATGGGCACTGTGCTGTCGGGCGGGCAAAAGCAGCGCGTTATGCTGGCCAGAGCGCTGTACAAACAGCCGCAGGTGCTGGTGCTCGACGAGGCTACCAGCCATCTGGACATCAAACGTGAAGCCGAAGTCAATGCATCGATTGCCGGGCTCAACATCACCCGTATCGTGATTGCACATCGGCCGGAAACGATTGGTGCTGCCCAGCGGGTCATCGAAATGTACCGGGGCAGGGTGGTGTACGACGGACCGCCCGATGGTTATTTTGCGCAGTTGGACCTGCCGCGTCCAGCTCAGGCCACGTGATGCCGTTGCGTCTTGGTATTGTGAGGTGTGCCTGTGTCGCGTCTTTGACTTTGGGTTGTTTTTTAGCGCCTGCCAAAGCACAGGCACAAACATCGCCTGCGCTACAGTTGCGCATAGATCGCCTGCTGTCATTGCAGACGCAAGAAAGTCAAAGTGAAAGCGCCGCACAAGAAGTTGTGTCATCGACCAGGCTTGACGCTGTTTCATGCAGGGAACTGACCGCTCTGGCCTTAAACAGTTTGACCTTGATGGATGCGGTAGGTCATGTGCTTTGTAAAAACCCAGCCTTGAATCAATCCCTGCTCTTGGTTGACGAACAGCAGGCAGGTGTTGACTTGGCTCGTTCAGCCTATCGGCCAAGGTTTTCCGCCAGAGCCGAGTTGGCTGCACGGGGCATACCGACAAGTAACAGTGGGGCAGGTTTTTTGAACTCCAGCGCGACTGGCTCGCTGGGCTTGACCTGGGTGATTTTTGATGCGGGTGCGCGTGATGCCGCGCTAGGGCAAACCCAGCAGGTATTAAGTTCAGCAAAATCAGCCCAGCAAACGGCGGCTTTGAACACCATGAATGAGGCGCTGCGTTTGTACGCAGAGGCAGCCACTGCATTTGCCCGGCTTGATGCACTGCGTGAGACAGAAAGAGTGGCGCGCCAAAGTCTTCAAGTAGCCCAGGCGAAATATGATGCACAAGTTGCCGCCCTGTCAGAAAAGCTGCAGGCCCAAACGGCTTTAGCCCAAGCGACGCTGGAAAGGGTACGTGCCGATGGCGTGTGGGAAACCGCACGCGGGCTACTGGCACTCGGTATGGGGTTTCCGTCGAACCAGACATTGAAGCTCGCCCCGGTGCTCACGGCTTTTCCGGGCAGCGCTCTGACCCTGCCGATTGCCGACATGATGGAGAGCGTCAAACGCCAACACCCGAAGCTACGCAGCGCTCAGGCCGATGTGCTGGCTTTGAAATCACGGCTGGATGGGATTCGCGCAGAAAATAACGGCACTCTTGCACTGGCGATGGGGGCTGGGAGCACACGCGATTTAAGCGCCCCTGGCAGTCGCTTTCAAAGCAGTTTGAGTGGCAATCTCATCGCCAGTATTCCGATTTTCAATGGCGCTGAACAGCAAGCGCGTGAGGGCCAAGTCTTAGCCCAAATTGCCAGCCGCGAAGAAGCCCTTGCGCAGGTTGAACGTGATCTCGAAGCTGAAGTGTGGCGCAATGCAAAACTGTTAGAAACGGAAACGCAAAACCTGGAAGCGGCGCAGTTTCTGCTCGGTGCTGCCAGTCAAAGCTACAAAATCACATTTGGCCGTTACAAGGCCGGGGTGGGCTCTATTCTGGAATTGATTGCGACACAGTCATCCCTGTCAACCGCGCAATCTCAGCTCGCCCAAGCCCGGATTAGCCTGGCGCAAGCCCGTTTGCGACTTGAAGTTGCTTCAGGGCGAATGCTGCTGAGCAAATAAAAAAGCCCCTTAAGGGGCTTTTTATTCCACGAATATTCAAATATTGGGCGGCGGCGGATGAGGTGTAGGTGGTGGCGGTGGTGGTGGTGGCGTTACGGCACCGCCGCTCGAATTGTTATTCGATGCGTGACCGCTATGACCACCATTGCTGCAACCGTTTTGTGGGCGACTAGGCTGGCAACGTTGCCTGGATTGAGATTCTGAGCGGGAGCTGCCGCAAGAGCCGCTGCCACCTGCTACCAGTTCCATTTCCTCAAGAGTTAATATACGCATGGTTCTTTCCTTTCATAAACGACTTTGAACTGAAATTCAACGCTACATTCACGGAGCAATTACTTCTGTCAAAACAATGCTCTGCGATAAATTTGTGAGGCAAGTTTAGTCTTTATTCGCAACTGTAACAAGTCTGTTACGAGTTATTTGTCGAAATACGTGAATTTGTCACAGAAAAGAACTTTCCAGCTTGTTCACAACTCAAGTTGTACCGTCTCGACCTCATAACTCAAGCGAATCTGCCTGTGCAGGCGCTTTGCAGGAAATGCTTGCGTTAATGCCGGGTTGGCGTAGTCCTTGAGTAGCGGCGGCCGGGCTGAACTGAAGTAGAGCGGGCCGTTGTCAACCATGTCACGGCTGCCTGCCAGGCCCACATCTTCCCAATGCGCGCAAACCTGAATCAGGCAGGGCGCGTGCGTCACACCCAGCTGGCGTAGCGCAAAGGCTCGGTGGTAGCCGTTGTTCAGCACCATGCGCGAGCCGTATCTGACCACGTTCAGCACGTTGGTCGTGAAGCCGACACTCAGGGCTACCACGGCCTGGCTATGGCCATGGACCTTCAACCCCTTGACATCCGACGGTTTGACCAACTGGGCGCCCTGAAACCTTGCGTCATGGGTGTCCGATATGAAAATAAACCGCCCGTCTTCCTCGAGCGCCACCCGAAAGCCTGCATCACTGGGCGTTAGCGGCAAGCAAAGCTCAGCCAATGCAGCATCAGACAAAGGCACTCCCAGGGTGTCGGTCATTTTTGATACCGTAGAGCCTGAGATACGTTGCTGGTACACCACCAGTTTGTCCAGCTCCACCATGCCGAAAGCCACGGGCACAGCTGAAAAAGTGCGTTGAAAGTGCGCAAGTTTGGCCAGTTTTTTGACATGTGATTGCAGCACGCCAGACAAAGGTTTGACTGGAGGGGAGTCGGCTATCCCAGCTTCTGAAGTTTGCAGAACCTCAAACGCTTTGGCAGCCTGACGCCACAGGTCCGCCAGCTCGCCTTTGTCCCGCTCACGCCCACCAATGGTACCTTCACGCACAAAAGTGATGAAGTCAGCCAGCCGGGTTGCGCCTAGCAGGCACAGCGCCTCATCATGCTTGGTTGTAGGGCTGGGTTTAACGTTGGGTTTAGCGGTCAATAGAAGGCTTTTGGACATGCCAATATTGTAGGCAGACTCCCGCATCTGCTACGGGAAACTTTAACTCCGGCGCAACTTGATGTGCGCTGCCAAACCACCCGAAGCGGTGTTGGCCAGGCCGAAGACACCGCCCATGCGCTGAATGGTTTTTTCAACAATCGCCAATCCTAGCCCGGCACCGGTAGCTGCCGTTCGGGCGGCATCACCCCGAAAAAACGGACGTGTCAATTTGGGCAGCGTTTCAGGGGCCACGCCCATGCCATGGTCACGCACCTTGATCAGCACCCACTGGTCACGTGACTTGGCGGCAATGTCTACCAGCGCAATGCCGGTTTCTGGTGTTTTGCCGTAGCGGCGGGCGTTTTCAATCAGGTTGGAGATAACGCGCAGCAGCTCGGTCTCGTCGGCCAGCACGTTCAGGTTGTCAGGCAGGCTGACGGTGATGCGCAGGTCTTCAGCATCACCCATCGCATAGATGGCCGCATCGACCACCGTATTCAACGACACTGGGGCTAGTTGCGCCGGGTCTGGCCGGGCATAGTCGAGAAATTTGTCAATGATGGCATCGAGCTGCGTGATGTCGGCGGCCATGTGGGCGCGCGCATCAACATCGGCGACGCTCAGTTCGGTTTCCAGTCGCAGGCGCGCCAGCGGGGTGCGCAGGTCATGTGAAATGCCGGCCAGCATGATCACGCGGTCCTGCTCTATTTTTGACAGCTGCTCAGCCATGCGGTTAAAACCGATGTTGACCTCGCGGATCTCGCTGGTGGCGGCTTTTTCATCCAGCAAACTGGCATCAAAATCACCGTCTCGCATGCGGCTGGCTGCAAACGATAGCAGCTTGAGCGGGCGGTTGATCAACCGAGCGATAACGGCAGCGCCCGCCAGCGACAAGGCGGCAGCAATCATCAGCCAGATGACCCAGGTGCTGCCTCTGGACGGCCCGATCCGCGATTCATCGGTTTGTAGCCAGTAGGCGTCACTGTCCAGCGCAAAGCCTACCCACAGGCCTTTCTCGCCGTTCACGCTGCTGGCAACCACCGTACCTTCGCCCAGGCGGGTTTTCAGCTCTTCACTGATACGTTGACCCAACTCATCACGTTGAAACAACTCAAACTTGTCTTTGGGCTCGCGCAGGGTGATGCGCACGCGTTCCTCAACTGCCAGCGTTTTAATAAGAGACACACGGGCAATCGCATCCGAGTAGCGCAGGGCCACCCGGCTCAGATTAACCAGAGAGGCAAGTTGCTGGGCGCTTTGAATCGCGCGCGGTTCTGACTCCAGCGCCCGATAAGTTTGCAGCCAGGCCACGATGGAGCCAAGCAGCAGCAGGGCCAGAAAGAAAAAAGTCCGCCAGAACAGGCTAAACCCCCGGCGCGGCCGCATCTCGAGCGGGGCTGGTGCGGTTTCTAGTGGTGCGGGGCTGGTGATGTCCATAGAGCCCTAGTATGGCGCGAACTTCGAGGTGGCTGGGCAGCCCTAGTTTGTGCCGTCCGGTACAAAAACATAGCCAACGCCCCATACCGTCTGGATATAGCGTGGTACCGCCGCATCGACTTCAATCAGCTTGCGCAGGCGCGATACCTGCACGTCCAGGCTGCGGTCAAACGGTTCAAACTCACGGCCACGCGCGAGCTGTGCCAGTTTTTCGCGTGATAGCGGCTGGCGCGGGTGGCGTACCAGCGTTTTCAGCATGGCAAATTCGCCTGTGGTCAGGGGTAGTTCTTCGCCGTTTTTTTGTAGCGTGCGCAGCCCCATGTCAAACGAAAAAGGCCCAAAAGTGATGAGTTCCTGGTCTTGTGATGGGGCACCGGGCACTTCAGTTGCCGGGCGGCGGCGCAGTACGGCATGGATGCGGGCCAGCAGTTCACGCGGGTTAAATGGCTTGGACAGATAGTCGTCGGCACCCACTTCAAGCCCAACGATACGGTCTACGTCTTCGCCCTTGGCAGTCAGCATGATGATCGGGGTGCGGTCATTGGCGGCACGCAGACGGCGGCAAATTGACAGACCGTCCTCTCCTGGCATCATCAAGTCCAGCACAATCAAATCAACCGCATCGCGCAGCATGATGCGGCTTAGTGCCTTGCCATCTTCGGCCAGAATCACCTCAAACCCCTCCTGCGCTAGGTAGCGGCGCAGCAGGTCGCGTATCCGGGCATCATCATCAACGATAAGAATTTTGTCGGCTCTTGCAGTGGTGGTGGCTTGTGTCATAGTCATTTCGTAATTTGTAACAGGGACATTCTGAAGGCTGAAAATGCAATTTGTGGCTTTATCCCCATCACTTTGACACACTGTTACAAGAGTTGCCAGCCAAAGCACCAAGAAGCCTTGCGCTGCTTGCTTGCTTGTAGTCTTAATTCGCCAGTTTGGCTACGCTTTGCAGCCTGCTCAAAAAAGCGCCGCAATAATGCTGCACCGTGCACTGCGACGTTTATTGCCCGATTCAGATATTTTGCATGTCATCTTTTTACAGAAAGCCCATTGAATGTTTGCTACCAAATCGATAGCCGCCTGCACTCTGGTGCTGTGCAGTACAGCCCTTTTTGCTCAACCCATGGTGATGCAGCGAGATAGCCTGCAAAACGTTGCCCAGTTGTCTGCTAGCGGCAGTGTTGAAGTGCAGCAAGACCTGTTGACAATTGCCATGAACACCACGGCCAGTGGCGTAGACGCAAACGTGGTGCAGACCCAGCTCAAGCAGGCACTCGATGCGGCCCTGGCCATTGCCCGGCCCGCCGTGCTGCGTGGCCAGCTCGATTTGCGTACTGGCAATTTCAGCCTGTACCCGCGCTACGGCAAAGACGGCATAGTCAACGGCTGGCAGGGCACGACCGAACTGGTACTTGAGGGCCGGGACTTCACCCGCATCACCACCACCGCTGGCAAAATTCAAAGCTTGACGATGGGCAATGTCAGCTTTGCCTTAAGCCGCGAGCAACGCGTCAAAGTCGAAGCTGAAGCGCAAACCATCGCGATTGACCGCTTCAAAGCCAAGGCGCTGGAGGTGTCAAAGAGTTTTGGCTTTACCGGCTACACCTTGCGTGAAGTCAGCATCGATGCCAACGACCAGGGTTTTCAGCCACGCCCCCGCATGATGGCCATGCAGGCCACATCTGGCACGTCCACTTCTCCCGTTTCGGTTGAAGCGGGTAAGAGCACGGTGCTGGTGAATGTGAGCGGGTCGGTGCAGATGCGTTGAAAAATTCAAATAAGACTTAAAAATAGTATCAAATTGGCCTATAGACCAATAAATTCGGGCTCAAGTAGCTATTGAAATAGTAGCGGTGGATCGAAAGGTTTGTACCGCTCTGTGCTGTGTAGGTGCCCAATCACAGGCACAGGTAGAGTTGCTGCTCACAACCGATCCCCGCAAGTTTTAAGGAATAGACCGTTGGACAAAATCGATTGCATCGTCATAGGCGCAGGCGTGGTGGGCCTGGCTGTTGCCAGGGCGCTGGCGCTCAAGGGCAGGGAAGTCATGGTCCTCGATGCCGCCAACGCCATCGGCACAGGCACCAGTTCCCGCAACAGCGAGGTCATACATGCTGGCATTTACTACCCGCAAGGCTCGCTCAAAGCCAGGCTGTGTGTGCAGGGAAAGCAGATGCTGTACGACTACTGTGTCCAGCGCGGCATCGGCCACAGCCGCTGCGGCAAACTGATGGTGGCGACCAGCGAAGCGCAGGTTGCGCAGTTGCA
>JAYWBS010000007.1:0-2716 GCA_043781295.1 Polaromonas sp. | reverse complement strand
CTTAAAACGTGCCACCACAACAATTTCAAATAACGCCGCTAAGCGATTGATTCCATTGGGGATGTACGAATTCCGAGGCTTGGAACTGTCGAACTCGGGAGTACCCAAAACCGATGGCATCGTGCGCGTTTCCAGGGAAACCAAAGGACGCGGCGGCAAAACGGTGACGCAGGTCCTGGGCGTGCCGCTCGATGCTCTGGCGATGGCGCAATTGGGCAAGCAGCTAAGGGCCGCGTGCGGCTCGGGCGGCACCGTCAATGACGGCGTGATTGAGGTGCAGGGCGACCACTGCGACACGGTGATGGCGGCGCTGCAAAAGAAGGGCTACGTTGTCAAGCGGGCGGGAGGATAGACAGTTTTATGGCGCCATTGGCGTTTGCAACAGCGTGACGGACAGCTTCATGGGTGCCAGTGTTTTTTGCAATGCGGCCTGTACGCTCTGAAGGTTGCTGCGCTTTGGGTCAAACGCGACTGCCAGAGCCGCCGGCTCCATGGACACGCGCGTGCTGCCTTTGTCTATGCCCGGCGTGGCCTCGCCCAGCGCCAGCATTTTCTGGCGCGCCGCTTCGCTGCGGGTGACCGGGCCGTCCCATGCAAAAAATGCCACCTGGTGTTTGCGGGCCAGTGTGCGTTGCAAGAGGGCATGGTCGTACACGGCGGCGATGCGGTCTTCGACGCAGTAGCCGCATGCGATGGCTGCGGAGCCGGCCAGCGCCACCCACAGGGCGAACGCGTAGCGGGTGCAACGAACTTTCACTTGTCGGCTCCCGCCTGGGGCTTCACCGCTTGTGCATCGATCCAATGAAAATAGGCCAGGTATTGCTTGATCTCCGTGTCACTCAGGCCCTGGTTGGGCATGGGGATGTTGTTGTACTCCTTGAGCATGGCCTTGGCGTCGGCATCTGTCAGCAGCATTTTGTCGGGCGACTTCAGCCATTGCCCGAGCCAGGCGTCTGTGCGCCGTCCGGTCACTCCGGCGAGGTCGGGCCCGAGTTTTTTGCCCTGACCAATCGAATGACAGGCCAGGCATTTACTTTCAAACGCCAGCTTGGCTGCGGCCGTGCCCGCATCCTTTGGCGTGGCTGTGGCCTCCATGTTGTGGTGCTCTAGTTCGCTTTCTCTGGGTTTTTCTTCGGTAGATATCAAGCCGACAGCGCCTTGCGAAGCATTGGCAAAGTGGTGGTCTACCATGATGTAGGAACCCGCCTCGGGAATGATCATTTCCACAATCGCGCTGTTGCTGGAGCCCAGCAGCACCGTCTGCATGCCGCGCATCTGGTTATCCGGGTTGCCGTCTATCCAGACGCGGTCAAAAATCGTCCCGACGACGTGAAAGCTGGAGGTCTTGCTTGGTCCCACGTTGAGAACAAACAGCCTGACGCGTTCGCCCGGTTTGGCCGGTAGCGGCTTTTTTACCATGCCGTTTTGCACGCCGTTAAACACGGTGTGCGTTGGCTGCGCGGCTTTCAGGCGCTCGTTGTCAAGCACATACAGCGGTGCACCGTCAGCCTTGCGGCCATCCGCATCCGGTTTGGCGTAAAACTCGCTTTGGACAACCAGGTATTCGCGGTCTACCTTGGTGGGGTAGCCTTCACGCGGTTCCACAATCACGGCGCCGTACATGCCCGAGGCGATGTGTTCAAGAATCATCGGCGTGCCGCAGTGGTACATGAAGACGCCGGGGTAATTGAGCGTGAACTCGAATTCAATGGTCTGCCCCGGTGCTATCGAGCGGTATTTATCCTGGGGTGAGACCATGGCCGCGTGAAAGTCCATGGAATGCATCATGGGCGCGGCTGTCATGGCGATGCCGGGTGCAACTTCATCGCTGCGGTTGGTCATGCTGAAGCGGATCTTGTCGCCCACCCGTGCCCGGATTGCCGGACCAGGCACCTGGTCGCCAAATGTCCAGGCGCTGAACTTCACGCCGGGGGCGATTTCAATTATTTTGTGGGTTGTGTCGAGCCTGACCACTTTGACGGGTTCGGGGTCGAGCGGTTTGAGCTCTGCACGCATGTTCAGCGAGGCGCCGCTGGCAAACGGGCCGGTGTGCCGTTCGTTGCTGAGCCGGGCCGGGGTTGGTTTCAGGTCCATTTTGGCAGGATCGTAGCGATCAACCACAGCTGGTGGTGCTGGATTGCAGGCGCTGAGGGCGAATGCAGCAATGCACCCTGCGAAAAAACGGCAGATTGCGGTGTACATCGATGGCCCCCTTTGTGATGGTTGGTGGCTTGCATGATGTCCCCTGCCTGCTGAGTTTTATATGATGCAGATCAATGAAGTGCTCAAAAGTGGCATGCTAAAACCCAATGCGTACCTTGCCCGACCATGGATTCCGAACAACTTGAACTCCTGCTGACCCGCGAAATGCCTTGTGGAAAATACAAGGGCAGGGTGATTGCCGACCTGCCCGGTAACTACCTGAACTGGTTTGCCCGCGAAGGCTTTCCCAAGGGCGAAATCGGACGCCTGC
Organism: Polaromonas sp.; assembly: GCA_043781295.1. Classification (GTDB taxonomy): domain Bacteria; phylum Pseudomonadota; class Gammaproteobacteria; order Burkholderiales; family Burkholderiaceae_C; genus Polaromonas. The sequence continues at coordinate 243 of JAYWBS010000007.1, read as the reverse complement.
TGGCCCTGATGCAGGAGATTGACCATAACGGGCTGTCATCGCTGCTGGACCCGCTGCGCAAGCGATAAATTGGCCAGGCCGTGATGCGAACATGGCGGTAAAAAAAGCACCTGAAGACTGGCTTGAGGTGCTTGTTTTTCAGGGGAGCTTCGCTCCTGCAGTGCCGAAGATTACTTCTTCATTTCGTCTTTTTTCATGGCGTCTTTGGCCATACCGTCTTTAGCCATGTGGTCCTTGACCATA
>JAYWBS010000006.1:0-23113 GCA_043781295.1 Polaromonas sp. | reverse complement strand
AAGCCGCTGTAGACCACGCCATTGCCGCCGCTATACGGCGTGCCGCCCTGGTGGGTGGCATCGTTGGCGGTGACTGTCAGGGTCTTGGGTGTGATGTCGGCTGTGTTGCCCACGACGATTGAGGTGCCGACGGTGTAGTTACCAGCGTCTGCCCCGCTGGTCGTTATGCCGCCCACCGTCACTGCAATGCCATTGGCCACGTTTTTGTCAGCAAAGCTGGAGGTCGTCGTGTAAGCCAGCATGTCACCCGCGATGCGGTTGTCGGTGTAGCGGGCTGTGGCCATCGTTGTGCCGTCATACACCTTATTCTCAGGCGTGGCGCTGATGTTCAACGTGGCTTTGTTGATGGTGCTTACTGTGTTGTCTGCATAAGTGATGTTGTAGTTACCCGTCACATCAACGTTGCCACTGTCTTTGATCGTCACGCCGCTGGCTCTGACTGTTTTGTTGGCAATGCCAAAGTTCTTGTCAAGAAAGGCTTGTGTGCCTGCTGTGTTGACCACCTCGCCAGCAGCAACGCCAGCCAGCGTGCCCACCGTGCCACTGCCCGTGGCGGCCAACATGCTGTCATAGGTTTTGGTGACTGCGTTGGCCATTACTGTCAGCGCTGCCTTGTCAATGTTGGCGCTGGTCGTGGCGCTGGTAGATGCCAACTGGTAGTTGCTTGCCAGGCCGCCCGTGCCATTGGCGATGCCATAGCCCGCGGCCGTCACGGTCTTGCCAATGCCGGCATTTTTGTTGTCAAACGTCGCTGCGGTCTGGCTCAATGTCAGCGCCTCGCCAATCACCAGCCCGCTTAGCGTGCCGATGCTGCTCAGGGTCGCAACGTCAGTGCCGTTATAGGTCTTGTTGCTTGCTGCAACACCCGTCACCCTGAGGGTGACTTTGTTGATCACGCTGGTGTTGTTGGCAACGTAGGTGATGTCGTAGTTGCTGGTCACGTCAAGATTGCCTGCGTCCTTGATGGTCACGCCGCTGGCGTTTACCGTTTTGCCCATGCCTGCATTCTTGTCAACAAAAGCCTGGCTGCCTGATGAATTAACCGTCTCAAGCGCAGCCGCGCCTGCCAGCGTGCTGACTGTGCCTGCGCCAGTGGCGGTAGTGGTGCCGTTGTAGTCCCGTGTCACCGCACTGGCCGTCACAGTCAGCGCTGCCTTGTCAACATTGGCGTTGGCCGTGGCGCTGGTAGATGCCAGTTGGTAGTTGCTTGTCAGGCCGCCCATGCCATCTGCAATGCCATAGCCCGTTGCGGTAACAACCTTGCCAATGCCGAAGTTCTTGTTGTCAAACGTCGCGGCGGTCTGGCTCAGCGTCAGCGCCTCGCCACTGACAAGCCCGCTTAGCGTGCCGATACTGCTCAGGGTTGCAACGTCATTGCCGTTATAGGTCTTGTTGCTTGCTGCAACACCCGTCACGCTGAGGGTGACCTTGTTGATGGTACCTTGGGCCGTTGCGGTGGTGACGTTGTAGTTACCGCCGCTGTTGCCATCAGCGACTGTGTAGCCTGCATCAACTGACAGCATGCTGTTGCCAGTACCCAGTGCGTTCTTGCTGGCGAATGTTTGGCTCAAGCTGGTCACGCTGTCGCCAACCATCAGCCCGGTCTTGCTGACGGCTGCGCTCGACGCTGCAGAGCCGTTATAGGTTTTGCTGTCCGTCACTGCGGCCAGCGTCAGGCTGGCTTTGTCGATGATGAGGTCGCCGCCGCTGAGGTCGTAGCCTTGCTGTGTTGAGTAGCTGGCGTACGTGCCTGCATTGCGGCCACTTGCGTCAGTGATCAACGCGCCCGCAGCCGTGACTGTCTGTATACCGCCGTTATAGGTCACAGCGGTATCGGTCAGCGTGCGTGCTGTTAAAAAGCTGCGCAGCAGCGGGCTGGTGTGGCCTTCATAAATGCGCCAGACTGCAGTGCTGCCACCAGCACTTGCCATGTCCCATCCCGTAAAGGTTGTGGCCTGCATCATCTCGGTGGTTGTTTTGCCGGTGCCGCCAGCAGAGCTCGCCTGGCCGCTCGTCTGGGTGTTCCAGAAGCTGCTGTTTACCGTGCCAGCGTTGCGACCCACCAGCCCGCCGGTGTTGCCGCTGCCATGGCCGTTGACATTGCCGGTACTGTAGGTGTTGCTGATGCTAGTTCCTGCGACGTTAGACCCCACCAGTCCGCCGGTAAAGTTGGCGCCATCCACATTGCCAATGCTGTAGGCGTTGCTAATGCTGCTGCCGTGCGTGTTCAAGCCCACCAGCCCGCCGTTGTACGAGCCGCCGTTGCCGTTGACGCTGCCCGTGCTGTAGGAGTTGTTGATGCTGCTGTTCTCGTTCACACCCACCAGCCCGCCGACCTGGAAGTTACCGCTGACATTGCCTATGCTGTATGAGTTGCTGATGACGCCGCCGCCGTTCTGGCCCACCAGTCCGCCGGTGTAAGCGCCACCGTTGACGCTGCCAATGCTGTAGGAATTGCTGATGCTGCCGTTGCCGTTGAATCCCACCAGTCCGCCAGAATAGTCGCTGCCGTTGACGATACTGGTGCTGTAGGCGTTGCTGATGACGCCGCCGTCGTTGATAGCCACCAGTCCACCGGCGGAGCCGCTGGTGCTGGTTACCGTGCCAGTGCTGTATGAGTTAAGGATGATGCCGCTGTTATTGCCCACCAGCCCGCCGACCTGGTCGTTACCGCTGACATTGCCTGTGTTGTATGAGTTGCTGATGATGCCGTCGGCAGGGTTATTGCTGGGCCTGTTGGAACCCATCAGACCGCCTGCGGTACTGCTCAAAGCAGTGACCGTGCCCGTGGTGTAGTAGCTGTTGGTGATGGCGCCACCGTTCGACGCCCCGATCAAACCGCCCACAATGTTTGCACCCGTTACATTGCCTGTTGCATAGCTGCCGCTGACATCGCTGCCGCCTGCCGCTGTATTGGCGTTGCCATTGAAACCTATCAGGCCGCCTGCGGCATAGGCGGTAGATGTGACAGCGCCTGTTGCGTGGCTGCTATTGACAGCACCACTGTTGCTTTGGCCTATCAGGCCACCCACGTGGTTGACGCCTGCCACGGTGCCTGCTGCATAGCTGTTGCTGATGGCACCGCCATTGCTGGTACCGTCACCGTTCAGCCCTATCAGGCCGCCTACGGCGTCGCCTGCACCTGTGGTGTTGGTTGATGCATAGCTGTTGCTCACGCTGGCCTGGTTGCGCCCAACCAGTGCGCCCACATTGTTGTTGCCCGCCACATTGCCGCCTACCAGGCCCAGGTCGTTGATGGCTGCGCTGCTAGCGGTAGCACCGAACAGGCCGACGTTGTCGGTCGTGGGCCTGTTGATCGTCAAGCCGCTGACGGTTTTGCTGTTGCCATCGAACGACCCGCTAAAGGCGGTGGTCCCGTCGCCAATCGGCTTGAAGCCCCCACTGGAATTCCAGTTGGTCGTGCCCGATGCATTAACGTTGTTGGCTAGCTTGTAGTAGTTGCCCAACATGCCCGCAGAACCTCCACCTTGCAGGCCGTAGACATCGGTGAGCTGGTACGGCGTCGCCAAGCTGCCATTGCCGCTCAGCGCCCGAATAAACGTGCCGCCGCTGATGCGGAAGTCGGTGGCGCTGAAGGTGGGGAGCGTTCCTGTCTGGCTGAAGGTACCAGCCTGCAGGTCAAACACATTGGCGACAGTGATAGCCGCTGGCGCGCTGATATTGCCTTGTGCACTGAGCGTCAGACCATTGGCGCTGATGGCGCTGTTCAATGTAATGTTGCCCGCGCTGGCCGTCAGGCTGATGTTGTCATCGGTGCTGGCAAAGGCATTGCCGATGGTGATGCCGGATGCAGAACTGGTGCTCAAGCTGATGTTTTGTGCGCCTGCCGCCGTGCTGAAGAGGTAGTTGGCGGTGTTGATGGCGTTGGCTGTGGCGATGCTGATGTAGCCAGTTGCGCCTGTGGTGGTCAGGCTTTGCAAACCACTGACATTCGTGCCCAAATCAATGCCGTTTTTAGACGATGCGGTGAGCGTCGTGGCCGTGATGTTGTTGCTGCTGCCGTTGTTGTCGGTAATGGCACCATTGCCTGCTGTCAGGTTGACGGCGTTGCCCGTTACCGTACCGACAGCCATGTCGCCCGCCGTTGCTTCAATAGTCACATTGCCGCTTGCTGTTACCGGGCCTACCGTTAAAGGCCCTGCCTTGCTGCTGGTGACGCTGAAGCTGCCGGAGTTGGCTTGGCCGGTGATCTCGTCCAGCTCATTGCTGGAGAGATTCAGGCTGACCGATGCGCCTACAGCCTTGAGCTTGGCAATTTTGACGCCTGCCGTTTGCGCGATGCTGCCATCAGTCAGCAGGTTGATAAACGGCAGTTGGCCTGGCGCAGGCGCAAGGGTGCCGCCGGTGCCGCTTATCGTGATGCCGCCGGAGTTTGTTGCGGCGCCGATTTGCAGTTCTGCAGCAGTGATGAGTCCGATTTCTGAACTATTCAGATTTAGCGCAAGAGTTTCTGACGACCCACCCAGGGTGATTCGCCTGAATGCTGTGGTGGGCGCAATCATCGTCCGGCCAGTACCTGAATTGACGCTGCTTGAGATATTCATCCGGTTGCCCAGCAGCGTGATGTCCCCGCCTGCTGTGCTGACCACCGTACCTTGCAGGTTGACGTCGTAATTAGCTGCAGGTGCGGGCGCTGGCACGCCGGAGCCTGTGATGGTAATGCTGGCAGCGCCCAGGCCGCTCAATGTGCCGCCGTTTAGCACGACGCCAGTCGCGTTGGCTGCAGACGGCGCACCGACAATGCCGTTAATCGCTATCGCACCCGTCGAGCTGGCGCTCCCACCCACGGATGCACCAATAATTGCAGTAGCTGTAGTTGCAGAGTTGACGCTGCCAACGATGGTCAGCCCACCCAGCCCCGCAATCAGCTCTGCTGATGAACCAATATAGACACCTGTGCCAGCACCGCCGCCTACAGTGGCCGTGCCCGTCAGCGTGATCTTTTTGGTGGCGCCTGATTGCACTTTGCCATTGATGAGCAGGCCGTTGCCTGCGGTGACGGACGGGCTGTAGAGTGTGCCGGTCAGCGCAACATTGCCGCCGCTGCTGGTAACAGTGGCGTAGCGGGCCAGCTCGCCACCTGCGCTGTTGGTCAGTGCGCCGTTGTTCGCGGTGCCTGTCAATGTGATGTTGCCGCCGCCAGTGATGGTGGTGCTTGTCGTGTTGTCGGCATCTATCAGGAAGCCGCGCGACAGTTGCGCCACGCTGGCTGTACCTGTGATGTCGATATTGCCAGTGCCTGTAGAGATGGTTGAGCCAATTACCTTCACACCAGCTGAGCCACTTGCGCCGCCGCTGCTCAGATTGCCGCTGATGCTGATGTTGCCGCTGCCTGTGGTCGTCACGTTTGATCGCGTTGCACCGCTGTTAGCGATTTCAACCGAATGTGTAGCACTACTGCCCGAGCCGGTGATGCCGATGTTGCCGCCGCCCGCATCAACGTTGGCGGCCGCAATTTTGACGGAACTGCCCGACAGGGTGAGCGCACCGCCTGCCGTCTGCAAGGCGGTGCCGGTGACGTCGAGGATGCCCTGAGAAGTCAGGGTGATTGTGCCGGCGTCTGCCACCGTAACCTTGCTGACTTTGAGGGACTGGCCAGCACTGCTGGTGGACATCAGCACACTGCCCCCGCCCGACGTTTTGAACTCGAGCCCAGCGCCATGCGCGCTGCCGGTGAGGTCGATGCCACTACCACTTGTCCCGGTGGTCTGGAGGGTGAGATTCAGGCCAGAGGGGACCACCACGTCCCCGTTGCTGAAAGTGCCGGCGACATTGATCGAATCAGTGGCCTGGATCGCCACGTCAGCCCCGGCTATCTCTAGCATGTCCTCGTAAAAGGTGTTCGCTGCCCCGCCGGTGCCCGCTGCGATGGTGGCTGTGGTTGGGTCCAGCAGCCAGGTACCGGTCTTGCCTAGTGCTGCCCGGGCGTTGACCTTAAGACCCGGCAAAATCTTGAAATTGGCAGCGCTGGTTTCAATAAAACCGCCGTCGCCGCCATTGGGTGCAGATGCATCCAGCGTGCCACCGATATTCACCGTGCCGTATTTCATGTCTCCCATCAGCAGAATGCGGCCCGCCTTGTTCTGTATGGTCCTCGCTTCAATGACGCCCGTGTTGTTGACGGTTGCGGTGGTTAAAGCATCGAGCGCTTTGGCTGACAGCAACACTTGACCACCATCGGCCTTGATGAGTTGCTTGTTCTCAGCCAGCGCGTTGATGGCACCCTGGTCAATGCTGTAACCCAGCAGGCTGCCGTTGTCTAGATTGAGCGTGACTTTGTTGCCTGCTGCCAGCAGTGCTGTACCAAGGGATGCGGTCATCACGCCTTCATTGCGCACTTCAGGTGCGAGAAGGGCCAGGTAGCCGCCTTGGGCTGCGGTCATGTTGCCTTGGTTAACAACGCTGCCCGTACCGCCTGAGTTGGTAAATACATGGCGCCCGGCCTGGAAGTCCGCATTGCTCATGGCCAGGGTGGAAGCCACCAGGCCGCCTACGTTGACCTGGCTACCCGCGCCAAACAGAATGCCGTTCGGGTTAAGAATGAACACTTGACCGTTGGCCGTGAGGCTACCCAGAAAGCTGCTTGGGCTGCTGCCAATGATTCGGTTAAGCGCAATCGCTTGCGCATTCGGCTGGTTAAAGCGCAGCGCTTCATTGGCAGCGGTTGAAAGCTGCGTCCAGTCAATCGCCAGGCGCTGGCTGACCTGGTTGATGGTGGTGTTCAAGCCCTGCGTGGCAACGCTACCTGTACCGACGACGACCGTCGCATGGGCAGCATCAGCGGCATAGACAGAAGGCGACAAGATGGCCAGAACGGCCAGCAGTGCACCAGCCGCCCGACCTGATTTGCCTCGACCCTTGGCGTTCTCAGCCACCGCCACCCAAATGCCTAGTGCGGCATTCCACACCAAACGGTAAATTCGGTTCATGCTGGCGTGGGATTTCATGGCTGACTTTCTGTATCAGTACGCCATACAAAGGCGTACCTGTGTTCGAAAACACCTTAGCCAGCGCTCTGTGACCCTTGCCAAGGATGTGAAGCCATGTTACGAGGCGTGTCTAAAGCTGTCTGTAGCACGTTTGTGCGACAAAGGGGGCCGTGAATTTACCGCCGCCCTGCGCAATCCATCGCACAATGCAGGCTGTGATGACAGCGCCCACCCTAGCCACAATGGCCACGCCAGCACCGCCTGCACAGGCTGTGCCGCTCATCCATGTCGCGATTGTTGAGGACGACATTGGCTTTCTGACGGCTTTGCAGCGCGCCCTGCTGGCGGCACCCGACATGCGCCATGCGGGTGCTGCGGGCACGCGGGCTGAGGGTTTGGCCCTGTTGCAAGGCCCGCCCGTAGACGTTTTGCTGGTTGACTTGGGCCTGCCTGACGGCTCGGGCATTGACGTGATACGTGCAGCCGCCAAAGTGTGGCCAAGTTGCAGCATCATGGTCAGCACCAATTTTGGGGATGAAACCCATGTCATGCGGTCCATTGAGGCCGGGGCGGCGGGCTATTTGCTCAAAGACAGTTCAGCCACAAAAATAGTGGAAGAAATTCGCAGCCTGGCCAGCGGCGGCAGCCCCATCAGCCCGATCATTGCGCGGCAGGTGCTGGCCCGCTTCAGGCACGACGCTGCTGCCAGCCTGGCAGGTGATGCGCCGTTGGCACCAGATGCGCCGCAGCCCTTGTCTGCCCGTGAAAAAGAGGTTTTAGACTTCATCACCAAAGGTTTTACCGCGCATGAAATTGCCAAGCTGATGCACTTGTCGCATTTCACCGTGCGCACGTTTGTGCGGCGCATTTATAGCAAATTAAAAGTCACCTCCAAAGCAGAAGCGATTTATGAAGCCAGAAGCCAGGGGTTGTTGGAGAAGTAAGGCGGGACGGCTGCTGGGCTACCTGACAGGCTTGCTGGGCTTGGTTATGGTGGCGGCGGTCGCCGCAGGCAGCTCAGGCACTGTAGGTCATGTCGCGTCGGCGCATTTGGTGCAGGCGCAACTGGTGTCAATCCCTGGTAGCGGATTCACGCTGCCGCCAGCACAGGTAGATGAGGCATTTCTGAAGGCGCCTGGCTGGCAACCCATCGCCCTGCCGTACATGGCCAGGCGTGTCATTGCAAGCCAGCCCTCTAACGCTAGCCGCACGGTGACCGATTGGTATCGGCTTGACCTCACAAGCCCAACGGAGTCATTGGTCAAGCAGTCTCCGATGTCGCAGTCGCTGAACGAAATCTACCTCTATATTCCCCGCTGGAAAACCGTTGGCCAACTAGCCATCTATGGTGACGGCCAGTTGCTTTACCAGTCAGAGGGCAGCATGGTCTACAACGGCTACAACCATCCGCTGCTGCTGCAGCTCAATGGCGCAGCGGGTGAGAAATCACCAGCTACTGTGCTGCTGCGTATCGACAGACTGCAAAACGCGGGCAGCGCTCTGTCGACCGTGTGGGCTGGTACTGCGCAGCAGTTGGTCTGGCGTTACCAGTTGCGTTTGTTTTTTCAGAATCAATTGCCCTTTGTGGTGGGTGCAGCCTTTTTGAGTTTTGGGTTTTTTTCGCTGGCGATCTGGTTCAAACGCAGGCAGGAGTCGCTTTATCTGTTGTTTTTTGTTATTTCGGTAGCGGCGTTTTTGCGCATGCAGCACTACTATGTGGGTGGCAACTACCTGCCTATTTCTGATGCGTGGTTTCAGTGGGTAACGGTCGCATCTTTGATGTGGCTGGTGGTGCTGGTTAATCTTTTTATGGAGCGGCTGCACCAGCGTGCGCTGCCCTGGCTAACGCCAAGTTTGACGGCCATCACTTTGGTCAGCAATCTGCTGACGATGCCCGGCGTAGTTGGTTTGATACCTGACCTGGTGCTGATAACGCCTTTGCTTTACTTGCTGATGCTGCCATTTGCGGTGTTGATTTCAGCCGACGCATTGCGCAACGCACTGCGCACGCAATCACGTGAAGTCTGGCTGATGGCCAGCTGGTTTGTGGCCACCATTATGCTTAGCGCCTATGACCTGGCGCTGCAAAACAACTGGGTCAGCCCCGAGGGCGTGTACACCAACCCCTACGGCATCATCGGGCTGTTTTTGATGTTCGGGTACATCATGTTCGGGCGTTATGTGGGCGCTATTGGTGAGGTTGAATCGCTTAACGCCAACCTGGCGCAGCGCTTGCAGGCGCGTGAGGCTGAGCTGGCCGTTACCTACGAGCGACTGATCAAAATTGAGCACAACCAGACCTTAAGCGACGAGCGCCAGCGCCTGATGCGGGACATGCACGACGGGCTAGGCTCAACGCTGATCAGCGCCATTCGCTCGGTAGAGCAAGGCGGTATGAGCGATGCCAAGGTGTCACAAATCCTCAAAGACTGCATGGATGACCTCAAGCTCGCCATTGACTCGATGGAGCCGGTCGAGGCTGACTTGCTGCTATTGCTGGCCACACTGCGCTTTCGGCTGGAGCCGCGCCTGGAAGGCACAGGCGTTGAGCTGCTGTGGGAGGTGCAAGAGCTGCCTGTGCTCGACTGGCTGGACCCATCGAGTGCGCTGCACATCCTGCGCATCGTGCAGGAAAGCGTGGCCAATATTCTCAGGCACACCAGCGCTACACAAATCCGCGTTGCGACTGCTACTGAAGGCGATGGCGTGCAGGTCAGCATTACCGACAATGGTCGAGGCTTTGATGTAGATAAAGCGCTGGCGGCGGCAACCGGCAAAGGCCTGCACAACCAGCAGCGCCGGGCGCAGTCGATTGACGGTGTGGTGAGCTGGGCCTCCGGGCCTGCGGGGACGCGCTTTACGCTGTGGCTGCCTTTGCGGCGGCGTTTGAGGTCGATTTAGACTGTTTTATCCATTAAAAATGCCTGTAGCTCAATGGATTCGGGCGCAAGCAGCTATTTATTCAGTAGCGCTTCCCGTCATCCCGGCCTTGAGCCGGGATCCATTTCCGCCTGAGCGCAAGTCAGAATTCGGGAGCATAGATTGCGGATCGAGTCCGCAATGACAAATTCGTAGTCTGAGGCAGGTATCTCATCAGGCATAAATGACCATCAGCATCAATTACTTCCCGTTAATCGCCAGCAGTTCAATCTCAAACACCAGCGTCGCATTCGGTGGTATCACGCCGCCTGCACCGCGCTGGCCGTAGGCAATGGCTGACGGGCAGGTCAGCTTGGCTTTGCCGCCCGTTTTCATCAGTTGCACGCCTTCTGTCCAGCACGGGATCACGCCGTTTAACGGGAACTCGGTGGGTTCATTGCGCTTGTAAGAGCTGTCAAATTCCTTGCCGTCCGGGAAGGTGCCTTTGTAGTGCACTTTTACCCGGTCAGTGGCCGCTGGGCTGCTGCCCGTGCCGTCTTTTAACGAGCGGTACACCAGCCCGCTGGGGGTAGCTTTGGCGCCAGCTTCTTTGGCTGCGGCGGTCAGCACGGGGTCAGTCTGAGCCCAGATAGTGGTGGCTAGCAGGGTGAAGGCGGTGGCAATCAATGTGGAACGCATAAAAATCCTTGGTGGTTTCAATTTCAACAGGTGATTCTCCTACAAACCGCGCCGTTCAAGAGCTACGTGGAATCTTTTTGGCTGTGTTACTTTGGACGATGCTCAGCTTTCAGTTAACACCCAACAAAGACACCATGGCACTCATCACCTATCTCGTCGAAGACAGCGCAACCATTCGGGAGAACCTGATTTCAACCCTGGAAGAAATCGCCCCCGTGAAAGTTGTCGGCTTTGCAGAGACCGAGCATGAGGCCAGCCAATGGCTTTCAGACCACAACGGCGATTGGCAACTTGCGATTGTTGATTTGTTTTTAAAAGAAGGCAGTGGCCTGGGCGTGCTCAAAGGTTGCCAAAACCGCAACGCTGACCAAAAGGTGGTGGTGCTGACCAACTACGCCACCAACGACATCCGCAACCGCTGTGCCGAGCTGGGCTCTGATGCCGTATTTGACAAGTCCAACGAACTCGATGAGCTGCTCGAATACTGTATGGAAGCCACCCACAGAAACGGCTTGCATTGATATACGCTGTCTGTGGCTAGTGACCGCGCTGTAGCGGCCCGTAGCAGGCTGCCAGTGATTCGGTCTTGCAGATCAGCATGCGGTCTTTTGCAGGGCTTATCTGGATGAATTTTTCGGCTTCTGTACCGGCCTCGTCCACCACATCGCCAGAGCAGTCCTTTTTTCCGTTCTGCCTGACGGAGGTTTCTACCGCTTTGTAAAACCCCTTTACGCCAGGATTTGCGCCCGGCGCTGCGCCCAGGGTGTAGCGCCATTCGGTCACTGCATCACCGCTGGTGCTGAGCATCACGCCGTCGGCACGGTACTGCAAGGTTTCCGTACATTTGCCACCAAAAAGCTGCCAACTCCAGGTGCCAACGATGGGATGAGGCGGTGCGATGTTTGCAGCCCCCGCTGCATTTGCCAAAGGCATGAGCGATACAAAACACAAAGCAAGGCCTGCCAGAGCTGGCCATGTTGCCAAATGAGGCCGGGAGATTTGTAAATGGGTCATGGTGCTGCCATATCGTGTAAAGTAAACGCTACTATTTTAGGAGCTGCTTGCGCCCGAATCTATTGGGCTAGAGGCCGATTTGACAACTAAAAACGCTGTTTTCTGGGCATTTTCGAGCTTTTTGGTGTGCCCAGCAGTCCGGTTATTGGCTTTGAGCTGCCCAACCCGCCACCAGCCGGGCAGCAGGCGCCTGACTTCAGGCCGCGTGAAGCGGTCATCCATCAGATAAATCACGCCTTCATCCTGTTGGGTGCGTATCACGCGGCCAGCGGCCTGCACCACCTTTTGCAAGCCGGGGTACAGGTAGGTGTAGTTGTAGGCTTTGCTTGCCGTGTCGCCGCGTGCCTGATCCTTATTCAGATCCTTATTCAGATCGCCCCCCTGTTTATCAAAATAAGCCGCCATGCGGTTTTTGATTTCCTCATTGATGGGGTTGACTTGCGGCAGCCCCAGCGTGGCAATAAAAGCGCCTATCAGGCGGCGGCCGGGCAGGTCGATGCCTTCAGCAAACGCACCGCCCAGCACGGCAAAGCCAATGCCCTGCGAGGCGGTTGTAAAGCGGCTAAGGAACTGCTCGCGCCCGGCCTCATCCATCTGACGGGTTTGCGCCCAGGTGGTGATATGCGGGTGGCGCTGGTTAAAAAGTTGGGCCAGCTTTTGCAGGTAGTCGTAGCTGCTGGTAAAGGCCAGGTAGTTGCCTGGTGCTGCGTCATATTGCTGCGCCATCAGGTCAGCAATGGGGGCCAGCGACTGGTCACGGTGCTGGTAGCGGGTTGAGATATTGCTAACCGCCGTCACCCGCAGTTGCGTGTGTGAAAACGGTGACTGCACATCTATCCACGCGGTGGTGAGCGGCAGGCCCAGTATGTCTTTGTAAAAGGGCGGTGGGCTGAGCGTGGCTGAAAACAAGGCGACGGAATGGGCAGCGGTAAAACGCGGGTTTAAAAACGGTGCAGGCACCAGGTTGCGAATGTTCAGGGTGGCGCAGCCCTGGCCGCCGGGCATCAGGCTGCCAACAGATTCAAGCGCATCATGGAGCGTGATGTCAAACATCGAATGCGCACCAAAGCTGTCGGCCATGCGCGCAAAGTGCAGCGCCTCAAAATAAAACGCCTGCAAATCACCGTCAACCCGCGTCGGGTTGGCCACCAGAAAATCTGTGATGGTGGTGATCAGTTGCTGCAAGGTTTTTAAAAAATCAACGGGTATTTCTTGCACCACCAGGTAGTCATCAAGCTGCGTTTTGTGCACGTCGCTGAAGGCCCGGTTGAGTTTGTCAAGCGCAGCGCGAACCGCCTTGGGCGACGTTGCATGCACGGCTTGCAGTTGGGCTTGGCTCAAGTTGGCGGAGTACATGCTGCGTGCCCGCTCAATCATGTTGTGCGCCTCATCGACCAGCACACTCACGCGCCACTGGTTGTTGACCGCCATGCTGTGCAGCAGGGCGCTGGTGTCAAAGTAATAGTTGTAGTCACCCACCACCACATCGGCCCAAGACACCATCTCCTGGGCCAGGTAGTAGGGGCACACGCGGTGGCTCAAGGCGACGCCCCGCAGGGCAGTTTTGCCAAGGGCGTCTTCGCTGGCCGATTGCACGGCGGCATAACGCGCCTGTGGCAGCCGGTCATAAAAGCCCTTGGCCAGCGGGCATGAATCGCCGTGGCAGGCTTTGTCGGGGTGCTCGCACGATTTGTCCCGGGCCACCAGTTCAAGCACGCGCAGCGGCAGGTGCTTGGTGCTGCAACTGACCAGTTCCAGCGCATCTAGCGCCAGCTTGCGCCCCGGCGTTTTGGCAGCTAAAAAAAACAGCTTGTCCAGCCGCTGTTTGGGCATCGCCTTGAGCAGCGGGAACACCGTGCCTATCGTTTTGCCAATGCCCGTGGTGGCCTGGGCCATCAGACATTTACCATTGCTGGCCGTTTTATAAACTGCCTCGGCCAGCTCGCGTTGACCGGGCCTGAAGGTGGCGTGTGGGAAAGCCAGGGCATCCAATGCAAGGTCGCGCGCCGTGCGGTGCGCCAGCTCGCGCTCGGCCCAGGCTAAAAACAGCTCGCATTGATTTTCAAAATATTCTTTTAACGCGCCAGAGGTGAAATGTTCAACCAGCGGCGTTTCCTCAGTGCTGGCAATGTCAAAGTACACCAGCGCCAGGTTGATGTCTTTCAGCCCCTTGGCTTTGCACAACAGCCATCCATAAATTTTGACCTGCGCCCAATGCAAATGCCGTTTGTTGTCGGCCATGTTGTGCAGGTCGCCCCGGTAGGTTTTAACTTCTTCCAGTTGGTTGCTGGTGGGGTCATAGCCATCGGCACGGCCCCGCACGCAGAGCGTTTTGTAGTCACCTTCCAGGCCCACCTCAGACTGGTAATTGGCATCGCGGGTTGATGCCACCAATGCGTGGCCCGCCATGCCTTCTTGGGCAGAAGGTGATGGCGTAAAGCGCAAGTCCAGGTCGCCATGCTTGGCCGTAAAGTTACACAGGGCCCTGACGGAGACGTGGTATTTCAAAGGAGGCTCGCAAACAGCATGGGCTTGATTATCTCAAGTGGCCTGCTGGCACCCCCAAAGCTGTATATTGCCCTTATGCAAAACCACCACCACAACCGCTCAGACCTTGCCCGCATTGCCACCCGCGTCATGCGCGAGCGCGGCTTGCAACCCGAGTTTTCGCCAGGCGTTGCGCAGCAGTTGGCCGCTATTAAAGCTGCCGATGTCGCCCCCGGCGAAGACGTTCGGGATCTCACGGCTTTGCTTTGGTGTTCTATCGACAACGATGACTCGCTTGATCTGGACCAGCTCACGGTGTGCGAGTTGCTGCATGGCGGCAAAGACAAAGGTGCCGTGAAAATACTTGTTGCTATTGCCGACGTGGATGCGCTGGTTAAAAAAGGCACGGCGATTGATGACCACGCGCATGCCAACACGACCTCTGTCTATACTTCGGCGCGCATTTTTGCCATGCTCCCCGAGCGCCTGTCAACAGATTTAACGTCACTCAATGAAAACCAGGACCGCCTGGCGCTGGTGACCGACATGGTGTTTAACGCCGATGCCACGCTTGCAAGCGCCACGCTGTACCGGGCCAAAGTACGTAACAAAGCCAAGCTGGCTTACGACGCGGTGAGCGCCTGGATTGAAGGGCAGGGCGTACTGCCTGCCGCCGCTGTGGCCGTGCCTGGCATGGACGTGCAGTTGCGTACCCAGGATGCGTTGGCCCAGCAACTGCGTGCAGCCAGACACACTGAGGGCTCGCTGGAGTTTGAAACTTTTCAGCCACGCGCGGTGTTTGAAGGCGAGCGCGTTGTCTCCATTGCGCAGCAGGTGCAAAACCGCGCGCGCCAGTTGATTGAAGAAATCATGATTGCTACCAATGGCTGTGCAGCGCGCTACCTGGCATCAAAGGGTGGCGCCTCACTGCGGCGTGTGGTGCGCTCACCTGAGCGCTGGTTGCGCATTGTGTCGCTTGCCAACGAGTACGGCGAAACCTTGCCGCCCGAACCAGATGCCAAAGCGCTGGAGGCGTTTTTGGTCAAGCGCCGCAAGGCCGACCCGCTGCGCTTTCCCGATTTGTCGCTGGTCATCGTCAAACTGATGGGGCGGGGTGAATATGTGGTTGAAGCCCATGGCGGTTTGCCTATCGGCCACTTTGGTCTGGCCGTGCGCGATTACACGCATTCGACCGCACCGAACAGGCGGTTTCCTGACCTGGTCACGTTGCGGCTGATCAAGGCGGCGCTGGCGGGCACGCCACCGCCTTATTCGAATGCTGAGCTGGGCCAGCTTGCCGTGCATTGCACCCAACAGGAAGATGCAGCCCAGAAAGTAGAGCGGCACATGCGCAAGTCTGACGCGGCACTGGTGCTGGAGTCGCGAATCGGCCAGCGTTTTGAGGGTCTTGTCACCGGCAGCTCAAGCTCGGGTGTTTGGGTGCGGGTGTTTTCGCCACCAGCAGAGGGCCGGGTCGTTAGCCGTGAGGCGGGCCTCAAGGTAGGCGACAAAGTTCAGGTGGAGCTGGTCGGGACCAACGTCGAGCGCGGGTTTATTGACTTCGCAGTGGTTGAAAGGAAACCTGGCTAAATTCAAGCCTGAGTTCAAGCCCAAATT
Source organism: Polaromonas sp. (assembly GCA_043781295.1). GTDB lineage: Bacteria > Pseudomonadota > Gammaproteobacteria > Burkholderiales > Burkholderiaceae_C > Polaromonas. The sequence goes on along the minus strand of JAYWBS010000006.1, from coordinate 7,487 downwards.
CCAGGCGCCTAGGGTCGATTCAAAGCGCTGCCAAACTCTTCTAACGACAGCGTGCCGTCTTTGTTGATATCAGCCGCATCAAAGTATTTGGCGACGTTACGAAAGCCTGAGGCTTCTTCACGGCTAATCTTGCCGTCTTTGTTGGCATCGATAAAGCCAAAAGCGCGCTCTATGTCTTTGGCGCTGTATCTTGGGGAGGGTTTTGTGGACGCTGCTATTGCAGAAGATGCGGCTGCTGGCGCATCAACCGGGCCAGATGCAGCAGGCGCAGGCGCTGCGGACGCCGTGGGCTCAGTGTTTGTGATGGCCTGCGCGCGCGCTGCGCAAACGCCTATCAGGATGGCGGCGCAAACACCTGCCAGCAATACGCCGCCAGCATAAAACAAATACGCAACCAAGCTTGAAGGTGGTTTTTCAAGCCTTGTGTCGTTTCTAGTGGCAGTGATCATATTTTTCCCTTGATGTTGTTATTGTCGGGGCTTTGAAACGCTCAACACAATTTCAACCCATCCAGCGTTTTTGTGCCAGCGACTTTGCAGGACTTTTCACGTGTTTACAAACCCTATACGAAGTGATACCTGTCGTTACCGTTGCTGCCACCCAGCCACCCAGCCACACGTAGCTGTGGCTGCTGCTCAGCGAAAGCCAAAGAAAGACAACGCTGCGCCAATGATGACGACCAGGCCGACGATGTAAATGATGCTGTTCATGGTGTTTTCTTTCAAGGTGAGTAGGGTCAATGAATACAAACCTGAATATGCCGCGCCCAGCCTGCGGGTGCTGTAGGCTGGTGGGAGCGATTGCCGTCGGACGGCTTGCCAAAAGAGGCATCAATGCAGCAAACTTCAATCTTTAAAGTTATATAATTATGTAACCCAAAAAGGCTTGATCATGCCAACAGCAACACTTCGCACCGTCGGCGGCTCTGTCGTCATGGCTATACCCAAAGGCCTGCTTGAACTGGTTCAGTTGCAAGCAGGCTCGAAGGTAGACATCAAGGCAAGCCAAGGCCGCTTGATTGTTGTGCCGCAAAAAAAGAAGCCCTACAAACTGGCTGAACTGCTGGCGCAATGCAATCCGGCTTTGCCCATCACGGCTGGCGAACAAGAGTGGCTGGATTCGCCCGATGTTGGCCTTGAAGACGGTGCGCTGGGCAAACGATGAAGATCCCGGCCCGTGGCGACATCTGGTTCGCCAACCTCAACCCAACAGCAGGCCGTGAGCAACAAGGCGCGCGCCCTGTATTGGTCGTGTCTGAAAAAGAATTCAACCGCCTCGGCCTGTGCGTGGTGTGCCCCATCACCCAGGGCGGCTCGCAGTCCCGTTACGCAGGCTTTGCCGTAACGCTGATGGGTTCGGGCTGTGAAACGCAAGGCGTGGTCATGTGCAACCAGCCACGAACCATTGACCTGGTAGCCAGAGCAGGGCGGTTTGTTGAGGGTGTGGGTGATGAATTGATGGAAGAGGTGCTTGCGCGGTTACAGCCGGTTTTTGCTAGTGGTGGGTAGTCTCATCTGGTGTGTAGCTGTCACTTTATCGCGTCAAATTTGCTGATAGCCCAATAAATTCGGGCGCAGGCAGCTATTTAATTTGTAGCAAAAATTGAGGCTTATGGCTTGACTTGTTTGGGTTTCTTGGGTCTTGGTTTCTTCAATTCTTTCGCCGCCTTTTCAAACTCTGTATCGACGCGCTGCGGTTGTGCATCCCGCAGTGCCCGATACCGGGCGTATTCCGTCTCTGCCTTTGCCTTGGCAGATTCGGTTGAAATTTTGCCCGCGTTGTCCAGCAGTTTGCGTCCAGCGATTTTCAAGAACTCATCCAGCTTGGTAACCCAGTCGCGCATCGTCATCGGCTTGCGCTCCAGCGCCTGTAGTTCAGCGTATTCGATGTACAGGTTCACGATGCGGTTGAGCACCTGTAGTTCGTCCTCGGTCAGGTAGTTTTTGGCGACAGACGCATCATCCTTGCGCACGATGCCACCGGGGCGTGTCGTTAGCAGGCCCATGAATGGCTTTGCAGCATCCGCCCGCGCAGCGATGACCTCGGCAGCAGTGTGGCCGTGCGTTGCCCAGTGCATCTTGTTTTGCACAGCAGCAAAAAACCGTTGTGTGTGTTCTGCATCCGGCGTGTAGTCCACGCTCGTCGCGTAAATATCAAGCACCTTCTGGTAGAAGCGCCGCTCCGACGAACGAATGTCGCGGATGCGCTCCAGCAGCTCATCAAAGTAATCTGTCTGCCCCTTGCCCGGCGGGTTTTTGAGCCGCTCGTCGTCCATGGTGAAACCCTTCACCAGGTATTCGCTCAAACGCGCGGTAGCCCACTGGCGGAACTGCGTGCCGCGTTGGCTGCGTACGCGAAAACCTACGGCGAGGATGGCGTCAAGGTTGTAGTGTTCCACCTCACGGGCTATTTGCCGCTCGCCTTCAGTTTGAACTATTCGATAACGTCGAATAGTTGCCTCTGTCTGAAGCTCCCCCTCGGCAAAAATGGCTTTTAAATGGTGATTGACCGTGCCCACGCCGATTTGAAACAGCTCGGCCATCAGCTTTTGCGTCAGCCAGACCGTCTCTTCTTCAAACCGGCATTGCAACCGCGTGCGACCATCCTCGGTTTGGTAGAGGATGATTTCAGAATTTGGTAGCGGCTCGTTGCTCATGGATTCTGCACATCTGTATAAATTACGCCCTGAGGACTGGTGATTCTCTTGCGACATGGAGCTCCGGCGATGGCTGGGGATTTTTGTTTATAGATGTCGCAAAACGTGCAAACCGATTGCCTTCGAAGGGTGAGGGTATTTGTTTGCACTGGCGGAATCAAGTCGTCAATGCAACTGCTTGATTGTGCCGTAGCGGATCAAGTACAGGACCGGTTTGCTTGAAGCGGTGTGCCGCATCACCTAGGGCGGACTTGCAGTCCCGCTACGCAGGCTTTGCCGCAACGCTGACTGGCTCAGGCTTGTGAAACGCAAGGCGAGTCATGTGCAACCAGCCACGAACCTTTGACTTTGTAGGGCGGTTTGTTGAACATGTCGTAGATGACTTGCTCGTACGGTCGCAGCCGATTTTTTCTATTGGTGGATAGTATCAGTCGGCTATTTAATTTGTAGCGATTGAATAGCAGTTGATACAAAAGAAGAGCCTTCACCTCTAAGTCCGGTTCTTATTTATAGTCCTCGCTCACTCTTGTGTGCTGTCCGCGTCAGGCACGTAAGAGTCAGCATCTAACGATTTCACCCGAGCTGCAAAAACTTGCTGAAATTGATCAAGGGTGTCTTTCAGCCATTGGTGTTGACGCGGCCAATCTACCCGACTTGCTGGGTCTGCGTTTGTAAGTTCCAACTCAACATGGCTCTCTTTTTTACCTGGCAATTCTCGCCACTTGAATTTTGTATTCGCAGTTTGGTTGATTAAGTCCTTTTCCGATTCGAGTAAGCCGTAATGCTCCTTCTTGTTCGGCCCCGATATCACCAGTTGAACGCCAATCCACTTATCTCTACTGTTTTGTACTGCCGCCAGATGAAAATGCGACCGCCCAATGGCGAAGTTTGTCCAATTTTGGGGTAAGGGTTTTTGTGATCGCAATTTGCTCTTGGAGTTGGATAAATAGGTTCTTAAGCTAGCCCAATATTCTTGTTGAAGTTGCTTTGTCTCGGTAAGCTCACCAGTCTCGATTAGTTTTGCGGCATTAGCCACTGTTTTCGACCAATCGTTTGGTTTGCTCACAATGTTGAATTTTGGTGCTACTGGGGAATCCCCGATACGCCACAGCTCAATTTCGAGGCCAAAAAAATTGAAACGATCCTCGGTAATTTCGTTCAACCAATCCAGCGTTGCTCGATGCTCTTCGGTAAAACTTTGTGCAATCCAGATGATGGTCACTGCACTTAGGCCGGCTGCATATGTAACTAATTGCCCGAGATGGGTGTGATCTGTGCGCTCAAGCTGGTTTTCAATTAAAACCCATGAATCGTTAGTTGTGTCTTTGCACAAAATATCCGCCCGGAAAGGGCCAACATTTTTTTCTTGCGCCTCCACTTCAAGGTCAATCCCGATTGCAGCACTTAGCAATTCGATATTTGTGGGTTCAGCCAGCCAAGGGGTAAAGTGTCCCGATTCAGTCCCCCAGATTTCACGCAGATCAATTTTTTTCAGTTTGCCAAGTGCAGTCATAAGGTTTTCCTTGATGTGGATTGTTTTTGCAATCTCTGAATTTCACGTCACAAGCTCTAAGGTAATGTACGGGAAGTAGTTTTCGTACCCCGCACACGCCACCCGGCGTATTCCCCAATCCTTCTCCAGCCCCCCAAAATGTACCCATCGCTGCGCTCAGCCTGAGTTCAGGTCGAGCGCAGCGAGATGCCATACAACAACCCTACTGAAGAAGCATTGATGCAAAACCTGAGTTCACGCCGCTTTACCCTGAAAGCGATCACCGCGTCACGGGTCGGCTGGGTCATTTCGAACTGAACTGGTCAAGAGGTCTTTTGCTGCGTCACGGTGGTGCATGGTGAAACATGCTCGCCATGGCAGATGTCGCGCACCCAAATAGCTCAAATCTCTTTCAATTTGAATGGTGATTTTTGTTCGACGATGACACAAGTGCCAACCAGAGACTTCTAAGCCGTAAACGGCGAAGCTTTCATTTTGTGGAACCGTTAACTGCGGTGTGCCCACGCGGCCAGTTGCTGGTTGAACGCTTGCGCCTGCTCGTACTGTACCCAGTGGCCGGCATCGGGGATCAAGCTCACGCGCGTGCAGCGGGGGTTGGTTTCGCAGGCTGCGTGGACCTCGGCCCAACGGTTGCGGTAGAGCACGTCCTCGCCGCCCCAGATGCATTCGAACCCGCATTGCAGCGCGCGCACGGCGTTTGCACATGCATCGGTGGTGACCAGCTTGCGCGAACGCATGCGGTCCCGCGCGACATTGGCCGCTTGCAGGGCAACCGTGTCATCGTCGATGAGCGAGGCTTCGTGCAACATGATGGCTGCCAGGTTGACCCGATGTGCAGCGGCGCGTTCTTCGGGCGTGATGGCTGCCCTCATGGGAGGCAACGCCATGCCGCGCCCGTGGTGAAGGGGCAGTGCCGGCAGTCCCACGAGCATCAGCCTGGAAACCAGGCTGGGCTGCTGTACCGCGAGCAGCACGGCCACCAGTGAGCCAAAGGAAAATGCGGCGATCTCATGGGGCCCAGGCCCCAGCACCTCGCGCATCCCGATGGCCAGCGGCGCAAGCACGGCATCTGCGTCGCTCCCGCCGGGCGGCGCAGCGGAGTCACCGAAGCCGGGCAGGTCTGGTGCCCAAACCTGTCGGCCGCAAGCCAAGAGCGTTGGGATGTTGCGGATCCAGTGCGTCCAGCTGCCGCTGCCGCCGTGCAACAGAACCACAGGCTCACCTGCGCCCCAGCACCGCCACACCATAGCACCGTCGCCACAAGGGGTCTCGGTGCGGCGCGACTGCGCCAGCAAGGCCTGTGCGGCGGCGGGTAGCCCCGTCACAGCAGGCGCCTTGACGCCGCTCACGGCCGGGCCCACTGCCGCGAAATGATGCTGCACGTGGCCAGCAGCAACTGCGCGCACTCGGTGACGTTGTTCTCCATCCGGTGCCGCGGCCCGGCGATGGCGACGGCCAGCATTTCCGAGTTGATTGACAGGAAAGCGGACACTGCCCACACGTCTGGCACGTTCTCTCCGCGCGTGACGAAATAGCCGCGTCGGCGGCTTTCCAGGATGTCGTGGACGAGCGCTTCTGGCTCGGTGAGCGTGCTTCCCGTGATCGCAGGCAACGACCGGCTTTCGATCTGCGCACGCATCTCAGGCTCCTTCAGGCTGCCGAGCAGGGCCTTGCCGATCGCGCTGGAATGTAACGGCTTGAACTCACCCGGCTTGGCCGAATAGCGGATCGGATGCGGACTCTCCACCACCTCCAGGTAGATCACGGCATCACCCTGCCGCTTGCCGAGGAGCACCGTTTCGCGTGAATTGTCGCGAAGGCGTTCCAGAAGGGGCATGACACGTTCCACGAACGGGTCTTTCTCGTGGATCGCGTGGGCGATGTCCAGAAAGCGCCGCGTGGGATAGAGCGAGCGCGGGCGCGTGAGCGAATAGAGATAGCCGCGCGCCGTGAGCGTGCCGACGATGGCGTGGCAACTGCTCTTCGGAATGCCAGTGAGCTCGGCCAGGTCGGTCAGCGAGAGCGGCTTTTGCAGCTTGTGGAAGGCCTCGAAGATGTCAAGAACGCGTTCCACGGCCGTGACGGCGACACCCCCCGCCGACCGGGCAGCGGCAGGGGCGGTCGATTCGATTTGTTCGACATTCTGAACAGTTGGTTCCGAGTTCATGTTCTGCGACTCTTTAAGTGTTGGTTGGTTCGAAATACCGAACAACTGTTCTTGAAAATGAACATTGATAAATCTAACATATTCCTCATGCAAACAATAGCCGTCGATTCCGCAGCCGCTACCGTCCTGGTCCACGAGCCTCATCCCGGCGCGGTCTGGGTCACTGTGAACCGCGCCCAGAAACACAACGCCCTGGCCCGCCCCGTGCTGGCCGAACTCGCGGCCGCTGTGCGCACCGCTGGTGCGCGCAACGATGTGCGTTATCTCGTCGTGACCGGTGCCGGTGTGCGCTACTTCGCCGCCGGTGGCGACCTGCGCGATCTGGCGAACGTACGCGATGAAGCTGCGGTGATAGCCATGATGGAAGAAGCCGGTGCCGCGCTGGATGCCATCCGCACCTGTCCCGTGCCGGTGATTGCCTTCCTGAACGGTGATGCCATTGGCGGTGGCGCTGAGTTGGCACTGGCCTGCGACATGCGGCTGCAGTCTACGCACGCGCGCATCGGCTACATCCAGGCCAAGCTCGGCATCACCTCCGCCTGGGGGGGCGGTCCGGACCTGTTCCAGCTGATCGGTCCGGCGCATGCCACCCGCATGATGAGTCGCTGCGAGCTCGTGGGGGCCGAACAGGCACTGGCATGGGGCCTTGCGGATGCGGTGATTTCAGACGGGCCGCAGGGCCATGACTTTGCCGCTTTCACCAAGCCCTTAAACAGCTGCCCGCCACAAGTACTGCGCGGCATCAAAGCCCAGGCCATCGCTGCACGCCAGGGTTTGGGATGGAAGGCGCACCGCTCGATAGAACAGAAACACTTGGTCCAAACCTGGTTGCACGACGACCACTGGGCCGCTTCCGAAAAACTCCTGTCCAAAGGTTCCTGATGAGCATGAGAGAGAAACTTAGCCCCGCGCGTGAGCCGGTGATGACGTCGGTCAGCCGTAGCGGGATTCCCGTGCCCGCCAACGTCGATGCAAGCGCCGTGCATCCCGAGAACATTGGTCAGCCCGGCGAATACCCGTTTACGCGCGGCATTTTTCCAGACGGTTATAACGGCCGGCTATGGACAATTCGCCAGTATTCAGGCTTCGGCACTGCCGAGGAATCAAACGAGCGTTACAAGTTTTGCTGGCCCAGGGCCAGACGGGGCTGT
>JAYWBS010000005.1:0-2727 GCA_043781295.1 Polaromonas sp. | reverse complement strand
TATGAATTCATGGCCTTTGTATCGAATGCCACCAAACCTGGATCCGCGTCCCCAACGCTACCCAATTTAAGCCTGCAAGTCAGTGCCAGCGGCGTGACCACGACGCTGAAAACGTTTTCACCTGCCAATGAGACCGTGATTGGTGGCGATGTCTGGACACTGGTACAGGGCTCGTTTACCGCTGTCGTTGGAGGAACAGCCAGTTTGAATATTGCCAACATCGCGGGCGCATCAGCTGAACCCGGCGGTGGTGATGTAGCGGCCATTGCACAGGTCACGCTTAGAGCTTGCAACCCGGCGGCTGATGTGGCCGTGACCAAAACCAACGGTACGAATACCCTGTCTTCAGGGGGCACAACGTCATATACCATCACGGTGGTGAATTTGACGGCTGGTGTTAATGCGACCAGCACCCTGATCGTTGATCCGGCGGTGGCAAATTTAGCCAAAAATACCATCACCTGCGTGGCTACAGCGGGTAGTTCTTGCCCAGCCAGTTTGAGCATTGTGGGGTTTGAAACGTCCGGGCTGACGATGCCGCTGATCATCGCTCTTGGCACTGTGACTTTCAATGTGGCCGCCAGCGTGACTGGCCCACCCGGTAACACTGCCACAAACATTGTCACCGTCAGCAGCAGCAGCTACACGGATCCGAACCCTGCTAACAATCAGGCACAAGATTCTGACCCCATCTTTGGCACGGCCAGCCTGAGTGTGACCAAAACAAACGGCGGCAGCACCGTGACAGCAGGCGGCACCACCACCTACACCGTGACGGTGTCGGTGACAGCTGGCGCGCAGGTGGTAGGGGCTGTGCTGAAAGACCCGGCTGCAGCTGGCCTGTCGTGTACCAGCGTGTCCTGTGTCAGCGTGATCGGCGCCGCCAGCTGTCCCAGCGCAGTCTCTGTGACCATTGCTGCGTTGCAGAGCACGGGCATCGTGCTGCCGTCCATGAGTTCGCCATCGTCCATCATCTTTGCAATGATTTGTGGGGTCAGTGCGACGGGGCAATAGCATTTGATGTGGCGCTAGCCATGGCTTGGCTTTTTGAAAGCGCAAAATACAGCATTCACCATCTTGAATGTTTGCCTCATGGACTTAAGCCGTTTCCCCCGCCGCCGCTACACCCAGGGCTTCACGCCACTGGAATTTTTGCCCAATTTCACCCAGGCCCTGCGCGCTTCCTGCCCAGATAGCGCAGGCCCGAATGTATGGATCAAACGTGACGACATGCTGGGCCTGACGCCTGGCGGCAACAAAACCCGCAAGCTTGAATTTCTAGCCGCCGATGCGCTGGCCCAAGGTGCTGACACGCTGATCACTTGCGGTGCGCCGCAGTCCAACCATTGCCGCGCTACGTTGAGCTCAGCCATCAAGGAAGGTATGAAATGCCGCTTTGTGATTGAAGAGCGCGTACCGCACAGCTATAAGCTTGATGCCAGTGGCAACAATTTTTTGTTTCGGTTGATGGGCGTAGAAGCCATCACCGTGGTGCCCGCTGGTACCAACATGCTTGAGGCGATGCAAAAAGTCTCAGCGGACCTGGCCAAGGTGGGGCGCAAAGGCTACATCGTCCCCGGCGGTGGGTCCAACGCCATTGGTGGCCTGGGCTACGTGGCCTGCGCACAAGAGTTGCAGCAGCAGTTTTTTGACCAGGACGTACAGATCGACAAAATCGTGGTGGGCTCGGGCAGCTCGGGCACACACGGTGGTTTGCTGGCGGGGTTTTTGGGCAACCACATTAATATTCCGCTGATTGGCATTGGTGTCAGCCGTGATCCGGTTGACCAAAACCCGCTGGTGCATAAAGAAGCGCAAGCGGTGTGCGATTTACTCGGTTTGAACATCAGCGTACCCAAGGAAGCGGTACTCAGCTTTGGCGACTGGTGGCGGCCGAAGTATTCAGTGCCTAACCAGGCCATGGTCGAGGCGGTGCAGATGCTGGCACGTACCGAGGCCATTTTGCTGGACCCGGTCTACACCGGTAAAATCATGGCTGGGCTGATCGGACTGTCAAGGTGCGGCTATTTCAAACGTGACGAGAACGTGCTTTTCATTCACACGGGTGGTGCACCGTCGCTGCATGCTTACGAGGCTGAGGTACTGGGGCTGGCGCAGGCGCAATGAGGGATTCACCCGAGAGCGCTTTCGGGTAGTTGAGGCTTAAACTGGTCTGACCTCCTGACCGTTGTCGCGGTGCAGCAGAGCAAAGGAGACAGCACTTGCAGCCCACCAACGTAGCCCAGAGTTCGTATTTTCACAAGGTCGTCGATTGTCAGTGGGCTTGCCCGGCACACACCCCCGTTCCCGAATACATACGCCTGATTGGTCAGGGTCGCTACAGCGACGCCTACATGGTCAACTGGGTGTCAAATGTTTTCCCCGGTATTTTGGGCCGCACCTGCGACAGGCCCTGTGAGCCAGCATGCAGACGCAGCCGGGTCGAGGAGGGCGGCATTGAACAGCCTGAGCCAGTTGCCATTTGCCGCCTCAAGCGTGTTGCGGCCGACATGAAAAGCGATGTCCGCAAGCGCATGCCCAAGCTGTCGCCAAAAAACGGCAAACGCATCGCCTGCATAGGTGCAGGTCCGGCCTCACTAACGGTCGCGCGCGACTTGGCGCCGCTGGGTTATGAGGTAACGGTGTTTGACGGCGAGACCAAGGCGGGCGGTTTTATCCGCACGCAAATCCCGCGCTTTCGGTTGCCCGAGTCGGTGATTGATGAAG
>JAYWBS010000004.1:0-8379 GCA_043781295.1 Polaromonas sp. | reverse complement strand
CGTCGGGTGCGGCCGTGCAGAATTTGAAGTTGATGCTGGGGTTGTAGGGTGATCTGATTGCTATTATTTCAGTAGCTGCTTGCGCACGTATTCATTGGGCTACAGGTCTAAACAAACCTGAGAAGTGCTAAAAAACGGCATTTTAGAATTTGTCATCCCGGGCTCGACCCGGGATCTATGACCCCGCCCCCCTACGTGGCCTGTGCAGCACAACGACTGCTATGGATTACGGATCAAGTCCGCAATGACGGCGGGGAAGCAGCCGCCCGCTTTGAGCGGCTCGCCACGCTGGCTGGCTCATGCGCTTCAACGTAAGAGTCGAGCAAACGCCGAATCATTCGCTGGTACTGTGTTTGATGCTTGGACGCCTCAAGCTTGAAAAAATCAACGCTGCTTTTGCTCAACGCCAGCGTCACCTTGACCCCCTCCTCGCGGAAGGCCAGCTCAGACGGAGGCGGCAGAAAGTCCCGAATCACTTCGATGTCGCCCAAAGGCTCATTCGTGTAGTTTGTTTTCTTTGTCATAAATCTGTTTTCCTTTACGCCAGAAGCCCGCGCCGAATATACGAATCAGTTTGTTCCGATAGGTGAAGCGAACTGTCAGCACACCACCTTCAACTTTTCCGAAGCAGTAGAAACGTTCTTCGGTTTCGCTATGGCCAAGGTCACGAGCGATTACGCGGTTTGAGTCAATAAAAGCCGTTTGCGCCATCTGGAAGGAAGCGAGATGTTTTTTCAGATTCGCATCGTTTTTCTTGTCATCCCAGACGAATTGCGAACCACCGAAGGCGTTCTAATGGCCGACTGAAATCGAGAAAGAACATTCCGTCCAAAACGAACTCTGTCTTTGCTACCGCAATGTCATTCGGATACTCATTAAACTGAAATAGTTGCATCACCATGAGGTCTGAGCCCTAACGAATGTGTACCGCAAAACCTGCGGTATAACGTGGCGATTTTTCCATGCGGAAACCAAGACTCTTACCCAACCCGCTTAGATAGTTTGCCCCATTAAAAATAGCGCCAAACCCCGCAAGTTTTAAAAAATGAAATTGGATCGTCACGTGAGCAAGTTTCGCCGCTTTGCTGCGGTTTGAATATTCCCGAACTGGAAAATTTTCGTGAGGGTCTGTTTCCGCTCCACAAGTGCTGTTCACTGAGCTTTGTTACTTGACTTTCGAGTTTGCGAGCCTGAAAAACACTGTTTTTAGCGTTTTTCGGGTATCAAATCATTCCCCAGCCCAATAAACACATGCGTAAGCAGACCTTAACTCAATAGCGCCCACAAACCCAGCCCCAAGAAAATAGCAGCGTTGACCAAGTGCGCCACGCTCAGCGGCACCAGGCGCGTCATGCGTTCGCCCAGCCACACGACCGAGGCGTTGGCCAGCATCATGCCCAGCGTGGTGTCTGCTACTACGGCGATGTAGGCGTCAAAGCGCGCGGCCAGCATGACGGTGGCTATTTGAGTTTTGTCACCCATCTCGGCCAGGGCAACGATGCCGGTTGATATCAGGAAGGCTTGCATGGTGTTCTTTTCAATTGCTCTTTATTTGATAGCTGCTCGTGCATGCATTCATTGGCCTAGAAGCCTAAAACATACCTGAAAACCACTCAAAACAGCCTCTCGACCTTTACAAATACGCTTCAAACCCATCAACAAACGCCCGCAGCCCAAGTACGGCGGTGTTTTGATAAGGGTGCATCACCAGCAGGTCTTTTTTGTCTCCTGTCACCAGTACTTTTGCGCCAGCCGTGGTGCACAGGGCCAAGAATTTATTGTCTTTTGGGTCTTTACAGTCCGTCACCTCCAACTGCACATCAAAAACCAGCACGGTTTGCGCGTAGGCTTCCAGCCGGGTGATGCGGTCTGTTTTGCTGACGTAGCGGTCAAACTTGTCGCGCTTGAGCACATCCGCCAGCTCGGCCAGCGTGGCGCTACTGGCTGCCACATCAAAATGCTCAACAGCAACTTGCAAAGCTGTTGATGCCATGCCCTCGGGGTTTAAAAATGCGCTGACAACCAGGTTGCTGTCCAGCACCACAACGCTACGCAAAGCAGCTATCAATCAGTTGGCGCACATCGTCTGGCGACAGTGCCTTGGCAGCGGGCGTTGCCGCGCCGTTTTTCAGCAAACCCGTCAAGCGCCTACCCGCCACACGCCGCAAAATTTCGTCCGAGTCTTCGCTTTCTGGAATGATCAAGAAGGCGGGGCGGCCGTATTTGGTGACGCGCACGCCCTGGCCTGCGGCAACCATGTCGACAACCGGGCCAAAGTTTTTTTGCACGTCACGGGAGGTCAGTGTTTGCATGGTGATTACCTGTTTGAGTTGTTGTCCGTATTATACGGATAATGCAGACAATCGCATGGCCAACAGGCTGGCTTTGGCACCATTGCTCAGTCATCCCCGCGCCCAGACACCACCCGCCGAATCACATCTGAGCCAAAGCCGCGCGTCGCTAAAAAGCGCATTTGCTTGGCGCGATCGGCTGGGCTGCTGCCTGCATCGGTTTTACTGTCAAACTTTTTGCGCCATACCTCGCGCGCGCGCTCCAGCTCTGTGGCTTTGAGGCCGTCCATCGCCTCGGCTACCGTGTCTGCGTCCAGGCCTTTGCCTTGCAGCTCGCGCTTGATGCGGGACGCACCCATCTTGGCTTGCCTGCGGTTGATGACGGACTCAATCACCCGGGTGGGGCTGATGAAGTCCTTGGCTTCCAGCTCGTCAAGCACAGCTTCCAGTTGGCCTGGCTCTTCTTCGTGGCCTCGCAGTTTGCGCTCCAGCTCGGTCCGCGACTGCTCCCGGCCCGAGAGCAGTCGCAGTGCACGGCCTTTGAGCGACAAGGCAAAGCCGGATTTGCCAGAGCCGGACGACTGGGGTGATGACGGTGATTTTTCAATCACGCCAACGCCTCAGCAAACGCTATGTTATTAATAGCTGCTTGCGCCCGAATCCATTGGGATAGAGCACGATTTGGCACCTGAAAATGGCCTAAAAACGGGCTTTTGACGTCAAAAATGCATCAAGCCGCATTTTTGGCTGCTTTTTCGGCCTTATCGGCTTTCGCTGGCTTGTCTGCTGCCTTGTCGATGGCGTCGATGACTTCTTGCGAGACCTGTACCAGCGGGATGCCGAGTGATTCGCGCACCTTGTTTTCAATCTCAATCGCCAGCTCGGGGTTCTCCTTGAGGAATTCACGCGAGTTATCACGGCCCTGGCCGATTTTCTCGCCGTTAAAGGCATACCAGGCACCGGCTTTCTCAACGATATGGCCTGCCACACCCAGGTCCAGCACCTCACCTAATCGGCTGATGCCCTCCCCGTACAAGATGTCAAACTCCGCTGTCTTAAACGGCGAGGCGACCTTGTTTTTGACCACCTTCACGCGGGTTTCGTTGCCGATGATCTCTTCGCCTTTTTTGATCGAGCCAATGCGGCGGATGTCCAACCGCACCGAGGCGTAGAACTTCAGCGCGTTGCCGCCGGTGGTGGTTTCTGGGCTGCCAAACATCACACCAATCTTCATGCGGATCTGGTTGATAAAAATCACCATGCAGTTGGCTTTTTTAATCGTGGCCGTCAGCTTGCGCAGCGCCTGGCTCATCAGCCGGGCTTGCAGGCCTGGCAATGAATCACCCATTTCGCCTTCCAGCTCGGCCTTGGGCGTGAGTGCGGCGACTGAATCAATAACGATCAAATCAACCGCGCCAGAGCGGGTGAGCGAGTCAACAATTTCGAGCGCCTGCTCGCCGGTGTCAGGCTGGCTGATCAGCAGCTCTTGCAGGTTCACGCCGAGTTTTTGGGCGTATTGAATGTCCAGGGCGTGTTCGGCATCCACAAACGCGCAGGTACCGCCGATTTTTTGCATTTCAGCGATGACTTGCAGCGTCAGCGTGGTTTTGCCGGATGACTCAGGGCCGTAAATCTCAACCACCCGGCCACGTGGCAAGCCGCCCACGCCCAGGGCAATGTCTAACCCCAGCGAACCGGTAGAGACGACCTGAATGTCCTCAATCACCTCGCCAGCGCCCAGTTTCATGATGGTGCCTTTGCCAAACTGCTTTTCAATCTGTGCCAGCGCGGCTTGCAGGGCCTTGGCTTTTTCGGTGTTCAGCGCAGCGGTCTGGGCTGGGGTTTGGGCGGTGGTGGGTTTGTTTGGCAGGTCCATAAAAATCTCCTTGGGGGTGGGTTAAAACAATAAAACTGTTTGTATGACCAGTACTGTATGAGCACTGTTGAAATAAGTAAATGCTATTTTTAGTCAGTTTGCCTGATTAATTAAGTTACCCTTTGGCTATGGAAAATCAACTCGAAAAAAGCTGGCGCATCACGCATTTGGGCCGCTTGCTGGGCCACGCGCTCAGATGCTTTGACCAGCGGGTGCTGTGGCTGATGACCAGAGACGCGCTGGTGCCGCTGGCGCTGTCTAACCTGGCGGCACGTGACCAGGTGGGTGCGGCGCACATCCACATCACGCGGCATTTGGCGCTGAAGGGTTCGCGCCTGACTGACCTGGCATTGAGTGCAGGTATGAGCAAACAAGCCATGGGCGATTTGGTGACCCAGTGCGAAGCCTGGGGGCTGGTCACGCGTGAGCTGGACGCCTACGACAAGCGCGCGAAAAAAGTGGTGTTTACCGATGCCGGCTTACTCTGGCTGGGTGCCTTTGAGCGCGCTGTAGCGCAGGCTGAAAACGAATTTCGTGCAGCGGTGGGCCAAGACGTAGCCACTGTGGTGGCGCTTGGGTTGGAGGCGTATGGTGGTGTAAGTTGAATGCGTATCTCAAAAGCCTAAAATTTAAAGCACGCCAAAAAACAAATCCGGAGACAACCATGCGAATTTTGATTGCTGAAGACGACCAGGTATTGGCCGATGGCCTGCTGCGTACACTGCGCGCCTCGGGCGCGGCGGCTGACCATGTGGCCAGTGGTACGGAGGCCGATGCGGCGCTGATGACCAACACCGAGTTTGACCTTCTCATTCTTGACCTTGGCTTGCCGCGCATGCATGGTCTGGAGGTACTCAAGCGTTTGCGTGCGCGTGGTTCGGTGCTGCCGGTGCTGATTTTGACCGCTGCAGACAGCGTGGAAGAGCGTGTCAAGGGGCTGGACTATGGCGCAGACGACTACATGGCCAAGCCGTTTTCACTGCAAGAACTTGAGGCACGGGTGCGCGCCCTGGTGCGCCGCGGCTCGGGCGCGGCTAGCAGCACCATCAAACACGGCCCCTTGATTTATGACCAGGGTGGCCGTGTGGCCACGATTGATGGCGCAATGGTGGACTTGTCAGCTAGAGAGCTGGGGCTACTTGAGGTGCTACTGCAACGTGCGGGCCGCCTGGTAAGCAAAGACCAACTGGTGGAGCGCTTGTGTGAATGGGGCGAAGAGGTCAGCAACAACGCGATTGAGGTGTACATCCACCGCCTGCGCAAGAAAATTGAGAAGGGGCCGATTCGGATTGCAACGGTACGCGGTTTGGGTTACTGCCTAGAGAAAATACCTGGATAAAAATCAGTGGCGATCCGACTCTTCCAGCGCGAGCGCCGCAGTTTATTCGGCGAGATTCTTGACTGGATGCTCACCCCCTTGCTGCTGCTGTGGCCCATCAGCCTGGCGCTGACCTGGCTGGTGGCGCAAAACATTGCTGGCAAACCGTTTGACCGCGCGCTTGAATACAACGTACAAGCATTGGCCAAGCTGGTGGTGGTTAAAAACAACCAGGTGCAGTTCAACCTGACCGGCCCGGCCCGCGAGATTTTGCGGGCCGACGACACCGATCTGGTGTACTACCAGGTGCTTGGCACACGCGGCGAATACTTAAGCGGCGAGCACGACCTGCCCTTGCCGCCCGACGACGACAAAGCCGTTGACAACGAGGTGCGCCTGCGTGAAGACCTGATTCATGGTGAAGACGTTCGTGTGGCCTATACCTGGATCAAGGTCGAATTAAAGGGGGCAGCATTTTCCGACGGGCCGCCCCTAGGAAAATTAGCCCCCTCGGGGGGCAGAGAGTTACGCGAAGCGAACGAACGTGGGGGCCATCAAGTTGTTTTGGTGCAAGTTGCCGAGACGCTTGAAAAACGCAAAACACTCGCCACTGAAATCGTCAAAGGCACCATGGTGCCGCAGTTCGTCACGCTGCCGCTGGCCGTGCTGCTGGTGTGGCTGGCACTGGTGCGCGGCATCAAGCCGCTGGCGCAGCTTGAAAAGCGCATTCGCGCGCGCAAACCAGACGACATGAGCCCGCTTGACGACACGGCCGTACCCGAAGAAGTCGCGCCGCTGGTGTCGTCCATCAACGATTTGCTGGGGCGGCTCAAGGTGTCACTGACGACGCAAAAGCGGTTTCTGGCTGACGCAGCGCATCAGCTCAAAACGCCGCTGGCGGGGCTGCGCATGCAAGCTGACTTGGCGCAGCGCGAAACCAACGCCGACGAGCTAAAAAAGTCGCTCAAACACATCGGCCAGTCCAGCATACGCGCGACCCATACTGTCAACCAGCTGCTGGCCATGGCGCGGGCTGAAACAACCGGGCGCAGCCTGGCCAAGCAGCAAATCGACATGGTGCTGATTGCCAGTGAGGTCATGGCCGATTCAGTCCCCAGAGCGCTTGAAAAACAGATCGATCTGGGCTACGACGGCCCAGCCGCAGGCGAGCCACAAAGCATGATCGAAGGCAACCCCACGCTGTTGAAAGAGCTGGTGCGCAACCTGCTGGACAACGCGATTGCCTACACGCCAGAAAAAGGCCAAGTCACGCTGCGGCTTTTAACCGACCGCTTCAGCGGCGTGCTGGTGCTGCTGGTTGAAGACTCGGGGCCGGGCATTCCCGAATCAGAGCGGGCGCTGGTGTTTCAGCCCTTTTACCGCGCGCTGGGCACCAATGTTGATGGCTCTGGCTTGGGGCTGGCCATCGTGCTGGAAATCGCCAACCAGCACGATGCCACCATCAGCATTGAAGACGCCGCATTGCCTGGCCACTCCCACGCGCCGGGCACCCGCATTGCCGTGCGCTTTGCAGGTGCCAAGCAGGCCGACCTGACCTGAATAACCACGGAAACCATCCAGCCGATGCGCCCACCTATCAAAGTAATCACTGGTATTGGCCGGTTACCTCGCAGCCTTGAAGTCGGCCGATGAAGCACAGAGCTTTCATTTGAAATGGTTTGCCCCATGGCAGTTTAGCAACGGGCCGAACAGTAGCACGCACGCAGTTTTTACTTTGCCCACCCGCCGCCCATAGCTACATATTAAGAGTATCAAGAGCCCATAAGTTCAAGGGCAAGTGAACGGTCAGTGAGGTTATTCCCGAGCGCTGCGCTGCGTTCATCTACCTGCTTTTACCAATCGTTCCCCGCGCGGGAACTGCATAAATGTAATAGTCATCGCATTACTTTTTCTGGAGTTCAGAAACATGACCATGACCGTCAAACTAGACGCGCCGCTTGAACGTGCTTTGCGTAACCGCTGTGCGAGCATGGGGCGCTCTGCCAGCGCGGTCATGCGTGATGCGCTGCAAAGCTATTTGGCGCAAACTGCTACGCCTGCCCCTTCAGCCTACGTGCTGGGTAGCGATTTGTTTGGCTTGCATGCAGGCCCTAAAGACCTGGCCAGCAAGCGCAAGACCCAGCTAGCGCAGGTGTGAGACGAAAAGCGCCCGTTGCAAACCACGCAACCCAAAGCTGCGCGCCGTGGCAAGGCTTAAAGTTAAAGCAGGCCCCAAGGCATCGCCAGCTTTGCGCCAAGTGGTGGCAGACAGCGGGCCGCTGCTGGCCTTATTCAACCGCGCAGACCACTGGCATGCGCCCGTGCTGCAATGGTTGCAGGGCAATCCGCAGGCCAGTCTGCTAACGACCTGGCCCGTACTGACAGAGGTGTGCGCCTTGCTGGCCCGGCGCTTGGGCAATGACTGCGCGCTGGACTTTCTGCGTTGGGGCCAACGCGGTGGTTTCACTTTGGACGCGCCCACAGCAGATGCTCTGCCAGAAACCCTGGCGCAGATGCTGCTCATCAGCGAACGGTTTCGTGACTTGGCATTTGACCTGGCTGATGCATCAGTTGCTGAACTGGCAGCCCGGCGCTGCATTGGTCATGTGCTGACGATTGATTCAGACTTTGATGTGTACCGCGATGCAAAAGGCAAGGCGCTGCGGCATGTGCTGCGGGATGGCTGGTAGTTGCTTTGGACGGAGCTTTTTTACCTATTCAGCTTGTAATCCAAGCAATGAATACCTGCGCAAGTAGCTCCTGATTTTATAGTGGTAAATTAATTGGAATCAGACCCTCATGGCACTACCTTAAGCCAAGGCTGACAAATCAAACTGGGCGGATCGACCACATTGCCGCTGCTAAGCTGAAGTTGTTCAAAGACAGCAACCAGC
>JAYWBS010000003.1:0-8458 GCA_043781295.1 Polaromonas sp. | reverse complement strand
ATATGCGGCGGCTTCAAGCTCAGCGCCATCTGCATGTCCTGCTCCACATTGTGTAGCGTCTGGCCGGGCAGCGCGTACATGATGTCGAGGTTGAAGGTGTCAAAGGCCTGCTTGGCCTCCTCGACCGCTGCGATGGCTTGAGCCCGGTCATGCACGCGGCCCAGCGCTTTGAGGTGCTGGTCATTGAAGCTTTGCACGCCGATGGATAGCCGATTCACGCCCGCGCTTCTGAAAGCCTTGAAGCGGTCTTTTTCAAACGTGCCGGGGTTGGCCTCCAAAGTAATTTCGCAATCGGCATTGAGCTTGAGCCGGGCGCGAATATCGGCCAGCAACCGGTCAATCGACTGCGGCGAAAACAAGCTGGGCGTACCACCACCAATAAAAATACTGTGCACCGTACGGCCCCATATCAGCGGCAGGGACGATTCCAGATCAGCGATGAGCGCGTCGATATAACGCTGCTCGGGTACGTCAGCCGGGAGTATGCCGGCGCCGGGCCGCCCCAAGCCGGCAGCACCCCCTCGGGGGGCAGGGAGCGACACATGGTGGAGGGCCGTGGGGGTCAGTTCATGTGAGTTGAAGTCGCAATACGGGCATTTCTTGATGCACCACGGCAAATGCACGTACAGCGACAGCGGCGGCAAGCTTTTGAGTTGCAGCGTACCGGCTCGCATGTAGTGGGAAATGTCTTGCTGGGGCATGGCTCAGGTTTGCATCCAGCGTTCTTGAATCAATGCCAGCATCAATTGCGCCGCCTTGCCGCGATGGCTGTTGGCGTTTTTAACTTCAACTGGCAGTTGCGCAAAAGTCTGGCCGAACTCGGGGATGAACATCACCGGATCAAAACCAAAGCCATTGCTGCCCAGGGGTTCGCGGGTAATTTCACCCACCACGCGGCCAACAGCAATCAGCGGTTCCGGGTCATCCGCAGAGCGCACTGCCACCAGCGTACTGACCAACGCTGCGCGGCGGTTGTCAATCGCAGTCATCTGCGCCAGCAGCGCCTTGACGTTGTTGTCATCGCCCTTGGCATAGCCAAACTGCATGGCATAAAAAGCCGTGTCCACACCCGGCAAACCGCCAAAGGCATCAACACACAAACCCGCATCATCTGCCAGCGCAGGCAAGCCACTCAGGCGGGACGCATGCCGAGCTTTGGCCAGGGCGTTTTCTACAAAGGTGCGAAAAGGCTCGTCTGCTTCACCAATGCTTAAGTCAGATTGGCGCAGCAGTTGCACGCCCAGCGGAGCCAGCATGGCTTGCAGCTCGTCCAGCTTGCCCTGATTGTTCGATGCAAGTACGATTTTCATAGTCAAATATGGCTACAGCGCAATAGATTCGGGCGCAAGCAGCTATTTATTTAATAGCGCTTATCAATAGCGCTTGCTGTTGCAAGGTAACCAACTCGGCGATGCCTTTTTCGGCCAGCACCAAGAGCGCGTTCATCTCCGCGCGTGAAAACGCTGCACCTTCAGCGGTGCCCTGCACTTCAACAAAATGACCAGCACCTGTCATGACCACATTCATGTCGGTGTCGCAGGCTGAGTCCTCGGTGTATTCCAGATCAAGCAGAGGCGTACCTTGCACGATGCCCACTGAAATTGCAGCGATGTGGCCCGTGATTGGGGTTTCTTTGAGTTTGCCATCGGCCATCAATTTATTAACCGCATCCTGCGCCGCCACGAACGCGCCGGTAATGCTGGCCGTACGCGTGCCGCCATCGGCCTGAATCACATCGCAGTCAATGTAGATGGTGCGCTCGCCCAGCTTTTTCAGATCAAACACCGCACGCATTGAGCGGCCAATCAGACGTTGAATTTCTTGCGTACGGCCGCTTTGCTTGCCGCGTGCGGCCTCGCGGTCGCTGCGCGTATGGGTAGCGCGCGGCAGCATGCCGTACTCTGCCGTCACCCAGCCTTCACCGCTGCCTTTTTTGTGGCCAGGCACTTTTTCTTCAACCGATGCCGTGCACAACACTTTGGTACTGCCAAACTCGATCAACACGGAACCCTCAGCGTAAGCCGTGTAGTTGCGGGTGATACGCACGGGGCGCAGGGCATTGACGGCGCGTGCGCCGCTTCGTTGAAATAGGCTCATGGCTAAAAACTCTCAGATAAAAAAAGGGGAAGAGAAAAGTGAAATAAAAATGCTGCGCTAACAAGCGCTACGCCTGTTCGGCAGCTCAGGCTTTGCGTGCGGCTGATCGGCGTATCGCTTCGTTGATTTCAGCGATGGATCGTTCAATGGTTGCCTCGTCCAGATCATCGACAAAGGTGTCGAGCCCGCCCGCTTGAATGGTGGACGCAAACACGCCGTCCATGATGTTGTCAGTAGACACGCCGCGTGTGGACTCAAAGGCATCTGGCGTTTCCCACTCCATGGCCAGCACGGTGACGTTGTCGCTGTGTTCGCCGCCAGAGCGCAGCGCGCTTTCAACCAGGTCAGGTACGGCATCAGACACGCCCTTGCCGGCCAGATGCTTGACGATCTCTAGATCGCTCAAACTGCCCCACAAGCCATCCGAGCAAAGCATTAATTTATCGCCCTGCTGCAAAATAACTGGCCCGGTGATGTCGAACACGGGTTTTGTCGGTGAGCCCAGGCAGGTAAAAAGAATGTTGCGGTTGATGTGCTCGAAGCGTGCGCCACCAGCGCTGTGCTGCTCCAGGTAAGAGTGGTCACGCGTACGCGTGAGCAGCTCGCCGTCGCGCACCACATACAGACGCGAGTCACCGCAATGGACCCAGGTGGCCCCGGCGCCCTGCAAAATGGCGGCCACCAGCGTGGTGCGCGGGGTATCCAGCATGCCTTTTTCACTGGCGTAGCGAATGATCTGGTGATGCGCAGCCATCAAGGCCGCAGACAAAAACTCGGCGGTGTCCTTGATCGCTGGCCGCGCTTCTTTTTGGTACAGGGCAGAGATGGTCTGCAATGCGAGCTGCGCCGCAACTTCACCCTCAGGATGACCGCCCATGCCATCGGCCAGCACAAACAGGCCCGATTCCCGCGTGTAGCAATAGCCCATGCGGTCTTCGTTTTTTTCGCGCCCACCTCTGCGGCTCACCTGAAAGACAGAAAATTTCATTTGAATCGGGTCACCACACCAGCGGCTTTACGCGCCGTTTTTTTGGTGTCGGAGACCATGTTGTCAAACTGCAGGCGTACTTTTTCGCTCACAGTGAGTTTGGTGTAACGGCGCTCACCTTCACGGCTGAGCTCTTTTTGCAGGGCAAATACAGACTGCGGCCTGGACAGCGGATCGAGCGACATGCACCACTCCACCACCTCAATCAGGTTATCGGAATAGACACCGCGCAAGCGGGACAAGGCCAGCGACAAACGGTCTTTTTCAAGCCTCTGGGGCGCGTCATTGGGTGGGTAGCCCTGCATGGTGGCGTAAATACAGGCGCCGATGGCGTAAATGTCTGTCCACGGACCCATGGATGAATCACGGCGGTACATTTCAGGCGCTGCAAAACCGGGGGTGTACATGGGCCTGATGAAGTTGCCTTCCTTGCTCAGTACCTCGCGTGCGGCACCAAAGTCAATCAGTACCGCGCGGTTGTCATCGGTCACAAAAATATTGGCAGGTTTAATGTCCAGGTGCAGCATCTTGTGCTGATGCACGATGCGCAAGCCACGCAAAATTTCATCAAACAAGGACCGGATGGTGGACTCGCGAAATACCTTTTGCTTTTTGAGCTCGCGTGCAGTGATGATGAAGTCCTGAAGCGTTCCGCCTTCAAGGTAATTCATGACCATGTAAACGGTTTCGTTCTCGCGAAAGAAATTCAGCACGCTGACAACGGAGCCATGCGAAATCTGTGCGAGGGAACGGCCTTCTTCAAAAAAACTTTTGAGGCCAAGGCGATAAAGCGAGAGTTTGTCGGGCTGAACCTGTGGCAGCAACTCACCGGGCGGGCGGCCCGCCAATGACGACGGCAGATACTCCTTGATGGCGACTTGCTGGCCTTCGTTATCGACAGCCAAGTAAACTACACCAAAACCACCGGCCGACAGTTTGCGCACAACCCGATAGCCACCTATGACGGTATCGGGTGGCAGTGGGGCTGGTTTGACCTTTGACATATTTTGAATGGGGCCAGGGCGAGACAGTCACCAAACCCTGCAAGCGCAGTTTATTTTCCTGAAAACGTAATAATAAATGTCAGTTTACAGCATGACCGGCTACGCAGCCGTCCAATCAAACGCGGCCAGTTCATCAACTGAAAATGAATCGGGTCCAGACGCCAGTTCCAGACTGGGCGTTGAGATACGCTCCGTCAACAGCCGCTTTCTTGATTTGGCCTTCCGCCTGCCAGACGAGCTGCGGCAAGCCGAGCCCGCTCTGCGCGAGCTTTTGACCGGAAAGCTCAAACGCGGCAAAGTTGAGGTGCGCGTGGCCCTGGAAAGCAGCTCTGCCAGCATGCTCAAGGCACCGTCGGCTGTCACGTTGCAACGGCTGGGTTCGCTGGAAGACAGCATCAAGTCGTGGCTGCCGCAAGCCGCTGCCCTCAGCGTGGCAGACGTGTTGCGCCTGGCCACCCATGAGGACAAAAAACCACATGATTACAGCGAAGAGCTGCTTAAACTGGCTAAGAAAGCCTTGAAAGAACTGCTTTCGGCGCGCGAGCGGGAGGGCCGCCGACTCAAAGACATGCTGACAGACCGTACGGCCCAGCTACGCGCCTTGTCCGTTCAAGTCGCGCCCCTGGTACCTAAACTGGTCGAGCAGCAAAAAGCGCGCTTTCTAGAACGATTCAAAGAAGCCATGGCTCTCGGCGATGGCACGGTCATGCCAGAAGCTGCGCACGACCGGGCTTTAACTGAGGCTACCAGCTTTGCCATACGCATTGATGTGGCCGAAGAAGTCACACGCCTGGCATCGCATCTGGACGAAATTGACCGGCTGCTGAACAGCGGTGGCGAGCTGGGCAAGCGGCTTGACTTCTTGATTCAGGAACTGCACCGTGAGGCCAACACGCTGGGCTCCAAATCGGCATCGCTTGAACTGACGCACATTTCCGTCGATATGAAAGTGCTGATTGAGCAAATTCGTGAGCAGGTTCAAAATATTGAGTAACGCCCTAAACCAGCTATAAGCCAGCTATAAAACATGGACTACCCCGGTAACTTATTTGTTGTAGCGGCCCCCAGCGGAGCAGGCAAATCCAGCCTCGTCAAGGCGCTGATGGAGATTGACGCGCGCATACAGCCAGCGGTGTCGCACACCACACGGCCCCCACGCGGCCAGGAAAAGCATGGCCGGGAGTACTTCTTTATTTCGCCAGAAGAATTTGACGGCATGGTGCTCAGGGACTCGTTTCTGGAGTGGGCGCATGTACACGGGCACCGCTACGGCACATCGCGACATGCGATTGAAGAACGTGTTGCCCATGGCGCTGACGTGATTTTAGAAATTGACTTTCAGGGCGCGATCAACATCAAGCGGATTTTTGCCAACGCCGTGCTTATTTTCATCCTGCCCCCAAGCTGGGAGGAACTACGCTCCAGGTTGCAACGGCGCGGTGAAGACACGGCCGAGGTCATTGAATTGCGGCTTAAGAATGCGGCACTGGAGATGGCGCAGGCCCGGGAATTTGACTTCGTTATAATCAATGAATTGTTCGAGCGCGCGGTTTTTGACCTGAAAACCATTGTTCACGCACAGCGGCTCAAGTTCTCGGCTCAGCGAATCGCCAGAGCTGAAACCTTTAAAACACTTCATATTTCTTGAATCCTTGACCCTACCGGAGATCCCCATGGCCCGCATTACCGTTGAAGACTGCCTGACAAAAATCCCGAACCGTTTTCAGCTGGTGCTGGCGGCCACCTACCGCGCGCGGATGTTGAGCCAGGGCCATGCCGCCAAAATTGAAAGCAAAAACAAGCCCGCCGTGACCGCTTTACGCGAAATCGCTGAAGGCAAAATCGGCCTGGAAATGCTGAAAAAAGTACCCGGCTAATACCTGTCCTTCTCCTGCTTTTTTCCTGCTTTCCCGCCCCCTCAAAAGCACCGCCAGTCGGTGCTTTTTGCATTTGTAGCCCGCTCTTTTGTGGTGTTTAGAGGCTGTTGGCTTTATGTTTTATACGCAGCGCGATACATTTGAGGCATGAGCGCCCTGCTTCCACCCAAGCTGCCCAAGCTAATCAAGCCCTTCAAGCTGACAAAGCCAGCAGCCAAGCCAACGCCTGCTGCAGCCAACGCTGCGGCAGCCAGCTTTGCCGCGCTGACGGCCAAGCTGGACTACATGACCGCGCTGGATGTTGACAACGTGCGCCGGGCCTACCGTTTTGCCGACGAGGCGCACCTGGGCCAGATACGCAACAGTGGCGAGCCCTACATCACCCACCCGATTGCAGTGGCCCAGCAATGCGCAGAATGGAAGCTGGATGCGCAAGCCCTGATGGCGGCGCTGCTGCACGACGCGATTGAAGACTGCGGCGTGACCAAGCCCGAGTTGATTGAGCGCTTCGGCGCATCGGTTGCCGAACTGGTTGACGGACTGACCAAGCTAGAAAAACTTGAATTCAATACGCGGGAAGAAAATCAGGCGGAATCCTTCCGCAAGATGCTGTTAGCTATGGCGCGTGACGTTCGCGTCATTCTCATCAAGCTGGCTGACCGTACCCACAACATGCGCACGCTAGGCGACACACCACGCGAAAAGTGGGCACGAATTTCACGCGAAACCCTGGACATTTACGCTCCCATTGCGCACCGCCTGGGTCTGAACACCACATATCGTGAGCTACAGGAACTGTCTTTTCAGCATTTGCACCCCTGGCGTTATAGCGTACTGACCAAAGCGCTGTTAAAGGCCCGTGGTCGACGGCGTGACGTCATCAAGCGTGTGCAGGCTGAAGTCGAATCGGCATTTGCATCACAACACATCCCGGTGCAGATCTCCGGGCGCGAAAAAACGCTTTACTCCATCTACCGCAAGATGGATGAAAAACACCTGTCTTTTGCCCAGGTCACAGACATCTACGGCTTTCGCGTCATCGTTGACGGCCTGAACGCCTGCTATACCGCCATGGGTGTGCTGCATCAGCATTACAAGCCCTTGCCTGGCAAGTTCAAGGACTACATTGCGATTCCCAAAATCAATGGCTACCAGTCGCTGCACACCACGCTGATCGGCCCTTTTGGCACGAACATAGAGTTTCAGATGCGGACCGAGGCTATGCATGTGGTGGCTGAGTCAGGTGTGGCGGCGCACTGGCTTTATAAAGCAGCAGACCCTGACAGCGACGCATCGCAGCGCCTGGGAACGCAATGGCTACAGTCGCTGCTGGATATTCAACATGAAACACGCGATGCTGCCGAGTTTTGGGACCACGTCAAGATTGATCTGTTCCCCGAGGCGGTTTATGTATTTACCCCCAAAAGCCAAATCATGGCGATGCCGCGCGGGGCAACGATTGTTGACTTTGCCTATGCCATTCACAGCGACATAGGCCATCGGGCAGTCGCTGCCAAAGTCAATGGTGAGCAGGTCCCGCTGCGCTCGGAGCTGCACAACGGCGACGTGATCGAGATCATCACCACAGCAGTCGCCAGCCCCAACCCTGGCTGGCTGGGTTTTGTCAGAACCGGCAAAGCCAGGTCCAAAATTCGCCATTACCTCAAAACCATGGCTCTGACCGAGTCGCGCGACCTGGGTGAAAAAATGTTGACCCAATCGCTGCGCGCCGAAGGCATTCAACGCCTGCCGGATGACAGCTTACCGAACCGCCTGCTGTGGGAAAAAATCTTGCGTTTCAGCGGCAACCGCTCCCGCTCAGACTTGCTGACCGACATCGGCCTGGGCAAACGCATTGCCAGTATGGTGGCCAAACGCATTGTGGTGCTGCTGGCCGAAAAAGGCGTAAAGCCCGACGCCCTGCTAATGAGCCGCGAGCGTTACACGGCTCATGAATCGGTATCGCAAGGCGCACTGGTATTGGACGGCAGCGAAGGCGCATCGGTGCAATTTTCGACCTGCTGCAGGCCGATTCCGGGCGACGGCATTCTGGGTTACCTGGGACGTGGTGAAGGCCTGGTGGTACATACCGATGACTGTGCGGTTGCCAAACGCCTGCAGCACCGCGACAGCGAGCGGTTTATTGCGGTTGACTGGTCTGATGAGCCGGTGCGACTGTTTGAAACCACCTTGTTGATCACGGTAGCCAACGGCAAAGGCGTGCTGGCCAGAGTTGCCGCCGCATTGGCCAGCGCAGAAGCTGACATCACCCATGTCAACATGGGCCAGGAGCGGGCGCAAGATGCGACAGAGTTGAGATTTGGCATTGCCGTGCGAGACCGGTTGCACCTGGCGACCGTTTTACGAAATGTGAAGCGAACCGCGTCCGTGCTGCGGGTGCAGCGCGCCAAGCCCGGCGCCTGAGTGTTTTAAGCTGAATCAGACGGCGGTGATGGTTTGGGGTAGTCAACCCTGATGACGCTTAAAACCCG
>JAYWBS010000002.1:0-23356 GCA_043781295.1 Polaromonas sp. | reverse complement strand
CGGGTTCCCCGTCGAGTTCGGTCACCACATTGCCCTCACATGCCGTGATCTCGTGGTTGCGTGACACCGGCTGGCAGCCCTGCGTGACGCGTGACATCAGCGTCGCTTCTTGCGCAAACGCCACACCGCTCAAGCCGCCGCTAAACACGCCGCTGGCTGCGCCATGGCCCTTGACATTGCCGTAGCCACTGAGCGCAAACTGCACGGTTTTGCTGCGACTGGCGGCCAGGCCGCCAAACACATAGCCACTGCCCGTGCGCTGGGCCATCTCGCTGATGAGCTCTGCTACGTCGGGCGTGCCTGAGTCGGCATGCACCAGTGCGGTGTGGGCTTTAAAGCGGCCACTGGCGGCTGTTGGCAATGGCGACACGCCGGAAAACACGCGGTACTGGTCGTGCGGCAAATCACACAGCATGACAGCAAGCGCGGGCTCGTCGAAATACTCGACGTTGTTTGACGCAATGCCCACGCCCACGGTGCCGCTCCAGTCGGTGACTTCGGGCAGCTCGGCACTCAGGTGGTCAAGAATGTCCTGCGCATGGGCGGCGTAGTGGTCAGTGATGTAAAGCAGTGCCAGCGTAGGCGAGGTGGCATAACCGGGCAAGGCCATGTGCGCGCGCAGTTGCGCCAGCACCAGGCCAGCCGCCATGGGCCATTGCGGATGGGTGGCGTGGCCATACGGAAATAATTTCATGGGCATTCAGGTGAAAGGTGTTTGTCCCAGCGTCTAGCGACTGGTTTTGCGTGCAGTTTTAGCGGCTGGTTTTTTAGCAGCAACCGGTGTGGGCCATGCCTGCGTACCGCCAAACATCGAGTTTTTGGCCGTGTTCATCGCTGCGCGTGCGCCGCCTGCGACGGTTTTGCTGGCGCTGCTGGCCATGCCTTTGGCCATACCGGTGGCCGTCTTCATGGCGTCTTTGGCCAGCCCGGTGGTCATGTTTTTGGTGGTGTTGATGGCGGCTTTTTTAGCCGCGTCTTTCACGGCATCGGCGGCAATGGTTTGAAACTGCTGCGTCAATGCGCCCCACCACTGCATCGGGTCGACCACGCCTGCGGCGGGTGCCTCTTTTTTTACTTTCGGTGGAGCACTGGCTTTTTTGGGGGCGAAGCTGGTGGGCGGAATCTCCAGCCCCGCAAACGTTTTGGCTTTCTCTGCCATGCCCTGCACGCCACCGGCCACCGTGTCAGCCACCTTGAGTTTGAAGGCGTTGGCCACATCGCCCATGTTGAAGTTCATGCCCTTCAAGGTGGCCAGCGTCATCTTTTGCACCTCCAGCGCCTGAATGGTGGCTTTGAGCGCGGTAGCGTTCTGGTCCAGCCAGAACTGCACTGACTTGAGCTCACTGATGCGCTTGTCCAGCTCTTCCACATTCAATGTGGGGGCAACCCAGTTGCCGAGGTTGGGCAGTTGCGGAATTTTGTCAGCCGCACTACCGGCCGCCTGCGTCGCCAGACTTTGCAGAAAATCAAAACCCGGCACGAACTTGCCAAAATTGGCGAAATTTGAAGTGTTGTCTGCGTCGCTCATGGTTGTCTCCTGCTTTAGTTAGGTCACCGTCATTGTGCAACGCCGTGGCCGTCCCGCAAAGTGTTTTTAGCGTGATGCAGGCACTGCGTTGCAAAAATCAGTCTGCGGGGCCTAAAAACACTGATTTTTAGCGTTTTTACCCCTTAAAAATGGCTGTAGCCCAATAAATTCGGGCGCAAACAGCTATTTATTTAATAGCATGCATAAAGTTCTTCACGCCTGATAAGCTAGCGCCATGAAAAGCCTTTTCCACTTTGCCTTCAATGTCACTGACCTCGACGTGGCCCGCCAGTTCTACGGCGGCGTGCTCGGTTGCACCGAGGGGCGCTCTACATCCACCTGGGTAGATTTTGATTTTTTCAACCACCAGATCTCGCTGCATTTGGGCCAGCCTTTTAAAACCGAAAGCACGGGCCGTGTAGGCGACACGCTGGTGCCCATGCCGCACTTTGGCCTGGTGCTGGCGCTACCTGACTGGCAGGCCATGGCTTCGCGTTTGAAAGCTGCCAACACGGCGTTTGTGATGGCGCCGCAACTGCGCTTTGCAGGCCAGCCAGGCGAGCAGCACACCATGTTTTTTTGCGACCCGTTCGGCAACCCGCTGGAGATCAAGGGTTTTAAGTCGCTAGACACTTTGTATAACGCCTGACGGATGCTTGACCTATGGGCTACACCTTTGCTTCAGCCACGATTTTGCTGCTGCTCATCACAGACCCGTTTGGCAACATTCCGATATTTGCCAATGCTTTGAGAAACGTACCGCCCAAGCGCAGGCCGCTGGTGATCTTGCGCGAAGTGCTGATTGCTTTCGGCTTGCTGCTCGTCTTCATGTTCATCGGCGAAGGCTTTTTGCGCGTCATGAACCTGAGCGCCCTGGCGCTGCAAATCGCTGGCGGCGTGATTTTGTTTTTGATTGCCTTGCGCATGATCTTCCCGCCGCCTGCCGTTGATGATTTGCAGGGGCTGCAAACCGAACCGCTGATTGTGCCGCTGGCCATTCCCGCTCTGGCCGGGCCATCGGCTTTGGCCACGGTGTTGCTGCTCGTGTCCCAAGCCCCCGAGCGCCGTTGGGAATGGATAGCCGCCCTCAGCGTCACCATGGCGGTATGCGCCATCGTGCTGGTACTGGCCGAACGCATTCAGCGCGTGCTGGGTGAGCGCTTTGTAGTTGCCGTCGAGCGGCTGATGGGACTGATTCTGGTGGCGGTAGCAGTTGAAATGCTGCTGCGGGGTATCAAGCTGTTTGTGTTGCAGATGGGGCAGGGGTGAGCCTATTCAAAGTTTTTGGGCACCGCTGGCCTTAGCCAGCGCCTTGTCAAAAGTCCCCAACGGCAGATGCCCAGTCTTTCGGGCAATCTCCAGCACCAGGCAATCTGAAAAGCCCAGCGCGGGTTTGAGCCGAAATTGCGTCAAGGCAGCTTTGACGGTTTCTGTGTCCTGCAACACCAGGCTTTCATGTTCAAGAAGCAGGTTCAAAGCTGCAGCAATTTGCCCTGCTGTGCGGCTGTACACGGCTTGTAGGACCCACAGTGTTTCAGCGAGAACAAGGTGCGATACCCAGGCGCCTTTGGCAATGAACTGGTCTGCGGCTTTGGCTTGCTTCACATCATCGCGTACCAGCAAGCGCACCAGAACATTCGTATCAACCGCGAGCATGGCGGCGCTGCATGTGCTGGGCAATACCTTGCTTGAGTTCTGCCAATGTTTTAGTGGATTCAAGATTTTCATCGCCACCAAACAACGCGGCATGCACATCATTTGACGTGCTGCGCACCGCACGCTTGACAATAATGTTGCCGCCGTCTTGTAGCCATTCAACCGCCGAGCCGGGCGTCAACCCCAGCACGTGCCGTACCGCAGCGGGCACAGACACTTGACCCTGCGATGTCAGTTTGGTTTGAATTTTGAGCATACCTGATATTAAACCATTACCGGGGTAATGTGAAGCAACCCAGCCAATCAACCCACCTGCAACGCAACCACCTTCTGCTCAATCGCACCAAACACGCTCTGCCCATCTTTACCCTTCGCCTCAATGCGAATCGTGTCGCCAAACTTCATAAACTCTGTTTTGGGCGTACCGCCTTCAATGGTTTCTATCGCGCGCTTTTCAGCGATGCAGCTGTAGCCGTGCGTCCAGTCCTTGTTGCTCACCGTGCCTGAGCCAATCACGCTGCCGGCGCGCACGTTGCGGGTTTTGCAGATGTGGGCAATCAACTGGCCAAAGTGAAAGGTCATCTCTGGCCCGGCCTCGCACATGCCCACCTTGCGGCCGTTCCAGGTGCTTTGCAGCGTCATGTGCAAGCGGCCGCCCTGCCATGCGTCGCCTAACTCGTCCGTCGTCACGGCCACGGGGCTGAACGCGGTGGCGGGCTTGCTTTGAAAAAAGCCAAAGCCTTTGGCCAGCTCGGCGGGGATGAGGTTGCGCAGCGACACGTCATTGGCCAGCATCACCAGGCGAATGCCGTCAATCGCTTGGTCGGGCATGCTGCCCATGCCCACATCGGCGGTAATCACGGCAATTTCGGCCTCAAAGTCAATGCCAAATGCTTCGCTGGCCACCACCACATCGTCACGCGGGCCAATAAAGTCGTCGCTGCCGCCCTGGTACATCAGCGGGTCGGTGTAAAAAGTCTCGGGAACTTCAGAGTTGCGCGCCTTGCGCACCAGTTCAACGTGGTTGATGAACGCCGAGCCGTCGGCCCACTGGTAGGCGCGTGGCAGCGGTGCCATGCATTGCGCTGGCTCAAACGGAAAAGCGTGGCGTGCTTTGCCGCTGTTGAGCGTCTCATACAAGTCCTGCAATTGCGGCGACATGAAGTTCCAGTCGTCCAGCACCTGCTGCATTTTGCTGGCGATGCCAGTTGCATAATGCGCGCTTGACAGATCACGCGAGACGACGACGAGCTGGCCGTCACGGGAGCCGTCTTTGTAGGTGGCGAGTTTCATTCGGGTTCCTTGGACTGCTTTAGAGTTACGATAAGTGAAATTGATTTAACTAAATGTAATTATAGGTTTGGACCCAAGCCTTCAAATCACACCATGAAGCAAGCACTTATCGCATCGCGTGAGCCAACTTCTGATCTGCCACCGCAGCGTGCGGGCATTCAGTCGGTTGAAGTGGGCTTTAGTTTATTGGAAGTCTTGAGCACCTCCCCCGGTCCGCTCATGCTGCGTGACCTGGCAGCCAGCGCCGGCATGAACGCCGCCAAGGCGCACCGCTATCTGGTCAGCTTTCAGCGTCTGGGGCTGGTCATTCAGGATGCGGGCACGACCCGCTATGACCTTGGCCCAGCCGCTTTAAAGTTAGGACTCGCTTCTCTTTCGCGGATGGATGGCATTCGATTGGCCCGCCAGCGGCTCAGCCCCCTGATGGCGCAGATCGGCCAGACGCTGGCGCTTGCCGTGTGGGGCAACCAGGGCCCATGCATCGTGCATTGGGAAGAGTCGCCGCAAGCCATCACCGTTAACCTGCGGCTCGGTGACGTGATGCCGCTGCTGTCGTCAGCCACCGGGTTGTGCTTTGCAGCGTTTATGGCGGCGCGCCAAAATGCCGCCAAAGTCCGCCTCAAAGGGCTGCTCAAAGAAGAACTTGCCCGTACGCAAAAGCTAGGCCGAAAGGATGTACCCACCAGCATGGCCGAGGTCACCGCCCTGCTTGATGAAGCGCGCACGCGGGGCCTGGCCAGGGTGGTCAACACCCTGCTGCCCGGCGTGGGCGGCTTTTGCGCACCTGTGTTTGATGCCGACGGGCACATGGTGCTGGGCATGGTGGCGCTGGGCTCGCTGGCGACTTTTGACCCGAGCTGGGAGGGCAAGGTAGCTACGCCACTGAAGGCCGCAGCCCGGCAACTGACAAGTGACTTGGGCTACATTGCAGCATGACGACTGCAACCCCGACCGGCGCCCCCGCCTGGCGGCCCCTGGCGGGGCTGGCTGCGCTGGTGGTGCTGGCCCATGCGCTGGTGCTGAGCGCTTCACCCGCGCAACTGGGCACAGGCGCAGACCCGGATGCTGCGGGCAACAAAGCGTTTGCCACCCGCAACATAGAGCCAGCGCCCGCACCCCCAGCCATGGCCGAAGCAGCCCAACCCGCCACGCCACCAGTGCGCGCAAAACGCCCGCCCCAGCCCCCAAAAAACCTGTCAAATGAACCTGTAGCCCAATCAATTCGGGCGCAAGCAGCTATTGATTCGGTAGCAATCGAAGCACCC
The DNA here is from genome assembly GCA_043781295.1 of Polaromonas sp. GTDB lineage: Bacteria > Pseudomonadota > Gammaproteobacteria > Burkholderiales > Burkholderiaceae_C > Polaromonas. The sequence goes on along the minus strand of JAYWBS010000002.1, from coordinate 17,614 downwards.
CCGGCAGTTGCTGAAAATCCGATCGCCGATACACCTCAGCCAGCCAGCACGCCCACGCAAGCTGTGGTGACGGCATCGCCACCTTCGGCAGCAACCCCCGCTGTTGTCGCCACCGCACCGACAGGCCCCAAAACCACACCCGTTACCGCCATCAGCCTGCCGGGCTCTGCGCGCCTGCAATACAAGGTGGTGGGCTTGTCCAAAAACCTCAACTACCAGGCCAATTCCGAGCTGGCATGGAAAACAAACGGCGACAGTTACGAAGTCATGATGAAGGTCAGCGCGTTTCTGGTGGGTTCGCGCAGCATGACCAGCGTCGGCAAAATCACCGGCAGCGGCTTGGCCCCGACCCGCTTTGCTGACAAATTCAGAAGCGAGCTGGCCGCGCATTTTGAGGCGGACAAAGGCAAAATCACCTTCAGCGCCAACACCCCTGATGCGCCGTGGATAGAAGGCGCGCAAGACCGCGTCAGCGTGTTTTTGCAACTTGGCGGCATGCTGGCCGCCAAGCCTGCAGACTTTCCGGCAGGCAGCAGCATCACGCTGTACACCATTGGCCCGCGCGATGCTGATACCTGGACTTTCGTGGTCGAGTCCGAGGAAAAGCTCAATCTGCCGAGCGGCGACATGGCCACCCTCAAAGTCATACGCAAGCCGCGCCGCGAGTTCGACCAAAAAGTAGAGATCTGGTACGCACCCGCCCTGGGCTACTTGCCAGTGCGCAACCGCATCACCCAGGAAAACGGTGATTTCGTGGACCAGCAACTCACGGAAATCAGCAAACCGTGAAACTATTTGACGAAAGTGTGCGGAAAGTGTGCAGTTTCACCACGCTTTCGCGTGAATTACCGCTTGGCACTTGAACTTGGCATCATCGTTGCTATCTGACGATAAGATAGGCTAAGGACTCAACAATGCAAATGCTTTACGACTCGGAATCTTTTGTAGTGGTACAAATTCACGCCAACGCGCCTGAAGCATCTGCACCGCCACCTGCCATTCCCCACATGGCACGCAACGGCTTTGAGATTGTCGACAAGCGCTCGGGCAAAGAGGTTTACCTCGATGGCTCGTGGGCCGAAATGTTTCAGCAGCGCTTAAGTGCCTGGCAGCTCAACACCCCCACCCAGCAAGAAATTGAAGACACGCTTGAGGGCTACAGTGGCCTGGCCACCACGCCGATATCCTTGCACTGACACGCTGGCAGGCTGTAACGCCCTAGCCATCACGCCAAGTTTGTCATGAAGAATGCTATTTATTCAGGAGCTGCTTGCGCACATATCTATTGGCCTACAGGCACATTTAACCAGCGAATTCAAGTACAAAGTGCGCCAAACCTCACAAAGTCAGCAAATTCCCCAGCGACGCAGCAATCAGCTCTTCCTCACACACCACATCGCTGTACAGTTGCGCGCGCTTGAGGTCTTGTTCCATATTTGAGGCAATTGGGGTGCTAGGGCTTGCCTGCATGAAGTGGCGGCTGAACAGGCGCATGACGTGCTTGATGCCAGCTTCGGTCACCTGACGCAGATCGTCGGCGTAGTAGCGGCCGCCTGCGGCTGGGGAGGTGATGACTTCATACGACGGGAAGTACATCACCTGCGCATTAGCCTGCTCTGCCTCGTCTGCGGCCACGCGCAGCCGTGCCTTGCTAACAGTGCTAGCCACCCAAACGTGTTGATTTTCATAAGTAGCCACCAGCGGCACGGGCGATACCGTCAGCAGGATGCGGCCCTGGGGGTTGACGCTGGCTATTTTTGTGACCAGCTCATTCAGGTCTGCACTGACCTGCCGGGCTGAAAAATTCACAAACTCGTGCCGCAATGCGTCAAATGAACCACCCGCAAGGCCGGGCGCCAGCGGGTACACCGCGCCGTCCAGACGCGAGCGCCAAGCTTCTGTCAGACCGAGTGTAAAAACCAGCCAGTCAAAGCTGCAAAACATCTGCCGCACACAGGCCAAATGCTGCTCGGCTTGCGCCAGCACGTCATCGGGGTGTGCCCAGCCGCCTGGCTCAATGGCTGGCCTGAAGGCATCCACATAGCGGCCATCATGCGCCCACACCGCCTCTTGCGGCTTGAATGTGCCAAAGGCCCGGTCAAACAATTGCAGCGCCTGCCGCACGGTGTAAACATTGCCATAGCGTGCTGAAAAAACGCCGTAGCCCTGCGTGTGAGCTTGCTCTGCAGGCATGCCGGGCGGTGCGGGTTCCACATCGAAGTGGTGCAAGCCACTGGCCATGATGTGACGGGCAATGTGCTGGGCAAAGCAACTGCCCAGCGTGGCCAACTGGTGCTGCGGCTCTATCAGCGCTGACCGCCGCACGATGTCTATCTGCCCAGGGGCGACGTCGGTCATGGCTTTGCGCCAAAAGTGAAAATCATCCAGGCCGTGATAGGGGTTGATGCTCATGCGGCTACCCCGCACAACGGGCCAAGTACTCGGTTCAGCATTAGCGGGTCAACACCGCATATCTGAATGTCGACAGCGTCCAGACTGCTGCGCGCATAGGTGGTGTAAGACGCTTCAGCAAACGCCCGTACGCTGGTCTGATGCACGTCGTACCAGCGCCACTGGTAGCTGCCACCTGGAAGGCCATAGGCATCGGCCACGTCGGGGTAAACGGGCCAGGTCACCACCGTCAAAATGTCTTGCACATCGATGTCGCGTGCCCACACAGCATCGCCCGCCCCCAAGTATGCGGCAAGCATTTTGGCCAGGCTGGCCAGAACATGCACCTTGGGGTGGTTGAAGGTATGCATGAAGTTACCCGTGCGCTGGATGTTCAGGAAGAAGCGGTCAAAACTCCCCGCCCAGCCCGCAGCATCAAAGGTGCGGCGGAGGTGTTCAACACTAGCGGCCCATCTGTCAAAGTAGCCCAACGCTGCAAAAACATCTTTGTTAAACAGCTCTGGCACATCTTGCGGCAGCAACCCATGTTGCCAGGCCCAGACGATGATGGCCGAACTGATGGGCTGGTCATTGAAGATTTGTCCACTGCCCAGTTGCATCAGCATGCAGATGTCAGGATGGAAGGCATCAAAATAAATGATGGGCAGGCGTAACTGCGCTGGCCCGGCGGTCGCGCTGGGGTTCAACCTGTGTTGGTCTAAAAAGGTCTGGTCAGCGCCATGAATCCAGAGATCAGCCGCGTGAACAGGTGATAAAAAAGCCTCTTCAGGCGTGCCGTAAATCGAAGGCAATTGCAGCGCCGTGACCTTGTCGTGCGGCAGCAGCAGCGCCAGAGCGGCAGCCACACCATTCGTCTGGCAGTGTCCTGAGACAACGATGTTTCTCATAAAAGTGTCGGCAACAGCCGCTGCATCCAGAAGCTGCCACCGGCACCCAGCGCAGGGCAACGCGGAAACACCGCACTGACCGCCTCAGGATGGCGGCTCAGCATGTAGTGCGCCATCCACACCACCCGCCATTGGTTGTTGAACATCAAAAAGCCATGCAGCAGGTATTGCTCGCTCCAGCTGCGCTCCTCGGTCAATACCCATGGCTTGGGGTATTCATCGGGCAAAAAGATGTCGTGCAAATGCACATACACACCAGTCTTCAGCCGGGGCAGCACTTCAAAGAACAAAAAATTGACATCGCTGCCCGTTTTGCAGACATGCGATGAGTCAATGAACAGCACATCGCCACTGCCCAGCGCATCAAAAACCGCCAAGTCAATGTCCTGCAAACGTGAGGTCACCAGCCGGGTGATGCCTTCCACCCCAGCGATCAGAAAATCGCGCGGGTAGGGCTCAATGCAGGTGATGTCGATGCTGCCGCCAAACACACGGCGGTTGGCATCGGCCATCACCAGTGACGAAAAGCCAGAGCCGACTTCAATCACGCGCTTGGGTTTGAAGAGGCACAGGGCACCGAACAAAAATTCCGCATCCAGCACGGGGAACATGCCGTTCATGTAGTAGTAACGGTCAGGCTCTGGCGGCGCATCAACCGGGTAGTCGACAGCCGTCAGGTGCGGCTTGATGTTTTGCAGCAGTTCCAGCTGCTGCGGTATCTGCATGTCCACCCCCGTCAGGTCTTTGCGCCAGACCCATATCTGGTCTTCGCGCCGCAGCAGGTCAGCGGGGTCGGGAATCGGCGAGTAGTAGTGTCCGGCGGGAAAACCCATGCATGCTCCTGTTGACATCGCATTGTAAGATTCACCAATGCCTTTACTGTTCATCGACTGCCTATGTATATCCAACCCCGCCATGTGAAACTGGAAGACTGCGAGTTCTACCATTCGTTCACGCTGGCAAGTGGTGAAGTCGTCGGGCAGTGGGATTTGCGTGACAACTGGCAGGCCTATCTTGGCAACGTTGATTTTGCTGGGCAGTCCGTTCTGGAGATTGGGCCTGCCAGTGGATTTCTGTCGTTTTGCATGGAGCGTACAGGCGCCCACGTGACATGTGTGGAGCCCCCGATGTCATACCTGTGGGATGTCGTGCCCTCGTCCAGCGTTGATATCGCGGCTTGGCGTGCGGGCTTTTCCCAACGTATTGAGCGTATCCGCAATTCGTTCTGGTACGCACATGCTGACATGAAATCAGCCGTCCGCATGCTGGAGCTTGACCCGTACAAAATACCGGATTCGACGGGCAGCTTTGATGTGGGCGTACTGGCTGCCGTGCTGCTGCATTGCAGACGGCCTTTTGACTTGCTGGAAAGCGTGGCGATGCGCACACGCAAAACCGTGGTAGTGACCGAGGTTTACAACCCGTCACTGGGCGATCAGGCTGCCTGCGCATTTCTGCCGCATCGGGGTGTCGATGTGGTCGACACCTGGTGGCATTTCACGCCGCAGTTTTTCGTCTCGGCTTTGGGCTTGTTGGGCTTTACCGAGTCGCGGGTTAACTTTCACACCCAGCCGCAACCCTCCGAGAGCGGTAGGGCTGTTGAACTCTTCACAGTGGTCTGCGAAAGGCCTGACCATGCTTGACGCAAGCCTGTCCGTCAAGCTGGATGCCACCTGGGGTGACCCAAAAACCTGGGTGGCCAATGGCCAGCAATGGACGCATCTTGAAGAAGTTCATCGCCTGATCAACCGCCGCGTGAGTGGTGACGAGGCCATCAGCCCGCTGGCCTGGTTTGGCAAGCACCTGGCCGATGCAGACTGCTTGCCGCTAGGCCGCGTATTGGTGCTGGGTTGTGGTACTGGCCATCTGGAGCGGGAACTGCACGGCCTGGGTTGGGCGCGTGAGATCGTGGCGTTTGATCTGTCGCCCAAGGTGCTGGATGTCGCCCGACAGAGCGCCGCCGGGATGGACACCATCAGCTACGTTCTGGCCAGCATGGACGAGCTGCCCGTGGGGCAAGCCCCATTTTTGCCTGGCAGCTTTGATGTCGTGCTGGGGGTGTCCAGCGTGCACCACTGCTCTGAACTGGCCAATTTGTACGCGGCAGTGGCGCAGCTCCTGACGCCAGAAGGCTGGTTTTATCTGGACGAATACGTGGGGCCAGATCGCTTTCAGTACTCAGCCAGGCATCTTGAGCAACTCAGGGCTTTGGCCGACCTGCTGCCCGGCCGCTTGCTGACCACCCAAAGCGGCGTGGTTAAAAAAGGCTTTCGAGCGCCCACCGTGGCCGAAGTGGTGGCCGTAGACCCGAGCGAAGCGGTGTGCTCTTCAAGCATCCTGCCGCTGTTGCCCCATTATTTCAACGTCGTGGCACAGCGGCCTTATGGCGGCTCGCTGCTGCATGTGTTGCTGGCCGATATTGCGCAAAACTTTCAGGCGCGTGATGCCAAGCAGTGGCTACAGGCGCTGATGGATGCCGAGGATGACCTGGAGCGGCTTGGGCAACTAGAGCATCACTTCAGCTGCGCGATTGCGCGCCAGCGGTGATGCCAGCACGCGGTGCAAGGTGCGTGTAAACATGTCCGGGTCATAGCGTTGCACGCATTGTTCCCAGCCCGCCAGTTGCTGCCGTTGCCAGGCCGCGTCGTCGTTTAGCAGTGTGGCAATGGCCGCTGCAAAGGCTGGTGCGTCCTCGGCGCCCAAAATATCAAGGCCATCACACCAGCCCAATTGCAGCACCAGCAAGGCTGATGCAACAGTGGGCAAGCCATTGCACACGGTCTCAATGATTTTGGCGGGCACGCCCCCTGCAAAACGTACCGGTGCGACAAACACCCGTGCTGCGTCGTAGTGGGGCTCCAGCGTTTCTTGCGGCCCCAAAATTTTGATGTCCGAGCTTGCCATCGCCGCTACCTTGTCAGACAGGCAAACCCCAACGACAGACAGCACGGGCGGCTTGGACAGCTGCTTACGCAGCAGCGGCATGACTTCTTGAATAAACCACAGCAGGCCATCTTCATTCGGTGTGCCGGGGTGCAGCGCGCCGACAAACAGCAAGCCGTGCCTGCCCGCATGGCCAGGCGCGCTCCTGCGTACCGCCATGCTGTGGCTCAGGATATGGGTGCGGTGCCCAGCGTCTTCAAAGTATTGCGCATCACCTACAGACACCACCAGCACATCGCTTGCATCGGCAGCCAGTGCAATTTCAGCGCTGATCCGGTCGTGCGCAGCAGCAGGGCTCAAGGGGCGGCCCTGTACCTCGGCCATGCCAATTTCACGCAACGCAAACAGCGCTTCGGCATCGTAGACCAGACGCATGCCTGCAAACAGATCAGGGCGGCGTTTGCGCAACGGCTGCAAAGCTTGCAAATTGGGCGGGCGGCTGACCAGCAGCACGTCATACACGCCGCGCCTGCGCTCTAAAAAAGCCTCCAGCCCATCCAGGCCGTGGCCCATGGCGACCTCAACGCTTTGCGGCAGTGATGCGTAGACGGCACGCCAATCGTCAAGCGGTACCCACAACGGCAGCAGCGTCACCGGCCAGTCTTGCAAGGCCTGCAACATCAGCCGGGCACGGGGCAGGCCACCGCCTTTGAACATGTGCGGGACTTCGTTGTCAATAAAGAGAATGCGCGGTCGGCGTGGGCTATCTTCAGGTGAGCGCCAGCGGTCACCATCGAGTCGCTGCGCTTGGGGCAGCGGTTGATTTTGCAACCAGGCGCTGTGACGCTCGCAAAACAGCTCGCGGTTGCGCGCCATCAACACCGTGGCGCTGTTGCCTGCGGCGCTGCCCCATTCCAGGTGCTCCAGCAGCACTGTGGGTTCATACACCACGCGCAGCCCGGCCTGCCAAACGCGCAGGCAGTAGTCGGTGTCTTCGTAATAGGCTGGCACGTAGATTTCATCAAAGCCTGCCAGCATGCGCCACACGCTGGCAGGTGTGACAAGAAAAACGCCTGAGACATAGTCCGTCGTTCGGCTGGCACGGGCCGCGTGGCAAAAAGGGTCTTCCCCGCGCCCAATGCCCGCCGCAGAGCCATTGTTAAAAATGGCATTGCCTGTTTCCTGAAGCCCGCCATCCGTCAGCACCACCCGCCCGCCTAGCGCGCCAATACTGGGGTCGGCTTGCATGGCATGCAGGCTGGCCGTCAGCGCGCCTTCTTGCAAAATCGCATCGCTGTTAAGAAAGACCAGATAGCGGCCCGTGGCCAGCGCTGCGCCTTGACGCGCCGCCTGGATAAAGCCGACATTGTCGGCATTGCGAATGACTGTTGCGCCATGCAGGGTTGCAAGCAATTCAGGCGTGTTGTCGCTAGATGCGTTGTCAATGACGATGGTTTCAAACGGCGCACCGCGCTGGTCAGCCAGTGCCTGCAAGGTGCGGCGCGACAGCCCAGCCTGGTTGAAAAGTACCACCACCACCGACAGATCTGGCGTTGCGCCTGCGGCAACAGCAGGCAGCTCAATGCGGCGTGGCCAGGTCAGCCAGGCAGTCAGCGCCCACTGGGCATGGGCTTTAGTGCGCGCTTTGGCATCTGTTGCCTCGGCTATTGCGGCGCTGTCAGTTTTCAGGCGCAGGCAGAGCTGCTCAATTTGCGATGCAACACGCAGGCCGTCGACCAGCGGTGACTGGCTGATGCGGCTGCGCAGTGTTTGGCGGTACGCCAGCAATGCTGCTTTGTCACTTGCCAGCGCGATGGCAATTGCGCAAAAGCTTTCCTCAGTTTCAGCAACCCACTGCGGCAAATTGAGTGCCGCCAGAATGGATGCGCCCTGTCGTGCGCCAGCCCATTGGCCAGCCCATTGGCCAGCCAGTGTGACGATGGGCACGCCCATCCACAAGGGGTCGAGCAAGCTCAATCCACCGTTGCTGGGGAAACTGTCCAGAACTACATCGATACGTGCAAACCATGCCAGGTAAGCAGCGTGCGGCTGAAAGGGGTCAAAAAATACGCGGCTTGCATCAACGCCCTGCGACTGCATGCGCAGCACAATGTCCCTGCGCAAAGGCCAATCGTCTGCCACCGCACCGATAAAACGAATCGCGGATGTCGGTGTGGCAGCCACAACGCGGGCAAATGCATCAAGGCAAGCATCGCTCAGCTTCAGGCTACGGGCGCAAACACCATAGGTCACATGACCCTGGCTCAAGGCGGGTGGCACATGCGGTGCGGGTGCTGCCAGCGGTGGGTCCCAGCACCACTGACCGCCTTCAAGCCTGAAAATGGCTTCGTCGTAGAAAACAGTTTTGTCTTGCGGTACTGAAGCAACGTCCGCCAGCAGCCCATCAAACAAACCACCCGCACTGCCCCAACAGCCCAGCCAGCCCAACTGCACGGGTGCCAGTCGGCGGGCGTACAGCGCCAGCAGTTCAAACTGGCCTTCAAACGGGTGCAGGCCACCTGTATCAATCACCACGTCGATGCGGTTAACGGCGCAGGAGTCAGCTAGGGTTTCCAATACCAGCGGCTGCACATGCACATGCGTCGGCAAATCGGTATGAGGCTGGTTGGTATACACAAAAACCTGCGCCTTGTCAGCCGAGTGCGCGGCCAGCACGCGGCGCAGCAGGCTTTGGTGCAACTGGCTCACCACATAGGCGATTCGTGGCCGATGGTCAGCGACGCGTTCATGCACGGGAATGACGGATGTGGGAAACGGTGTCAACCCGCTGCGCAATTTGAGCCCGCGGTACCAGTCGCGTGCTTGCCTTTGCAGGCCAGCGGCAGTCGATGATGCAGACAGCGACGCTGCATAAAGCGCTGCCGTAGTCATCCACGTGTCAGGCTCCAAATCTTCGCAGGCTGCATGGGTCAGCAGGCTCAGGCAAGCTTGCCCTTGGGTATGACTTGCGTCAACCACAGCGTCGCGCCAGGCCGTGCGTAACACTTCAACAGGCACCAGCGACAACAAGCGGCGTGCCTGATGATCACCGAGGGCAGTCAAGCGCAGTGCGGCCTTAACGGCATCCATGTTTCGATTGTTCTGGCGCAGCAACTCTGCGCAACTTTGCGCAGCACCGGCCATGCCGCCCTCCACCATTACTTTGGCCTTTAAAAGCAAGGCGGGCTGCCACTTGGGGCGCTCTGCCAGCAAGGCCTGTGCATCTTGCAAACTCTCAGTGAAGTAACCCGCACGACGGCGTGCTTCGGCCAGCTCCAGTCTGGGCATCACATCATCAGGACTGCTTTCAATCGCTTTCAAAAAAGCCAGTTGCGCCTGACCATACCTTGTGGTGGTCATCATCAGCCAGCCCAGGTGCCGCAAACTGTCTGTGTGCTCAGGCTTCAAGCGCAAGGCTTGTTGCACGGCCAATTCTGCATCTGCCACGTGGCGCTGCCGCAAGCGCACATGCGACAGTGCCAGCCAGGCTTCAGCCATCGCTGGCGCTTGTGCCACCGCCCGCTCAGCCCAGGTTTGGGCTTCTGGCAGTAATCCAGCACGTGCAAAAACAAGCGCTGCCTGCACCTGTGCGGCACTGTCCCCGGCCAGGCGGCTTGTCAATCGTCTGGCAATGTCCACGGCCTGGGCTGTGTCGCCAGTGTCTAGCGCCTGCCAGCACTGCATGCGCAGCGCTTCCAGGTTGTGTGGGTCCAGCACCAGCGCGCGGCGCAGCGTGCGTACTGCGGCTGATGATCGCCCCCGGCGCTGTTGGGCGGCGGCCAGCAAGCGCCACAGATCTGACGCCTGCGGCTGGGCGCGCAGGCGCTGGTACAGCAAGCGGCAGGCGGCAGCGGTTTCTTGCAGGTCTAGCAGCACCTGCGCCATCAAAGCGTGCGCGGCGGCATCTTCAGGCGCTTGCTGCAGTACCAGGCCCAGCAACCATTTGGCACCCTCAAACTGATTGAGTTCACGCTGGATTTGTGCCCGCCTGAACAGCGCGTCTTTCAGCTTGGGGTCAAGCTCTTGCGCCTTCGCCAGGGCTTCATCAGCTACTTTTAAATCGCCACCCTCTTGTAAAAAAACACCCAGCCGGTGCCAGGCCTGGGCGCTGTGTGGCTGCTCGCGCACCAGGTCGCGGGCTTGTCGCAGCGCCTGCTCAGTGTGACCCTGCGCGTGCGCGAGCCAGGTGGTTTCAGCCAATAAGTCAGCATCGCCAGGCCACTGCGTCAAAGCCTTTTGTAGCAAGGTAGCCACCTCACTGTGCTGCCCCAGGCGGCGCAGGCATTGCGCCAAATGCAAATGCAGCCGCAATTGCTCGGGGGCTTGCATGTCAAACCCGCTGATAGCTTCGCGGTAAGCCTGCGCCGCTTGCGCAATTTGGCCGCGCAACTGTTGTATCCAGCCCGCCTGCATCAGCCGCTGCGGGGTGCGGGCGCGGTAAAGCGCATGGGCGGCCCAACGGGCGGCGTCTTCAATCCGCCCCAGGTCCACCAGCGCCCAGGCCAGCGCGTAGGCCGCTTCATCCAACGAATCATCCAGCTCGCAGGCGCGCTGAAAAGCTGCGGCCGCGCCAGCGGTATTGCCGCTGCCCGCCAGCAGATAGCCCTTGTACCAATGCAACACCGCATCGCCTGGTGCCATGACCAGCGCGGGAAGCAGCACCGCAGCGGCTTGTTGCAAGTCGCCCGTTTGAATCAAGAAAAACCCCAGCGCTGCACTGGCCTTGGCATGCTGCGGGGCCAGGCTGACGGCAGTGCGGGCGTGCCGGATGGCGCTGGGTAAATCGCCTGCGGCAAAGCATTGCCAGGCGCTTTGGGTCAGCCGCTGCGCGGCAGGCTGCGTTGCCATGCGGCTACCGCAAGGCGTGCTCAGCCAGCAGGCTCAGCAATTGCGCCGTGATCAGCGGCGTTGCTGCTGCGTGGGCCAGGGCACGATGCTGCGCCGCTGCGCTGAATGACGCATGCCTTGCCAGCACATCGCGCAGCGCCTCGGCCCACACCTCAACGGGCGCGTGCGGGTCAAGCGTTAGCCCACCGTTACCCACCGTCTCGGGCAGCGCGCCACGGTTGCTGGCCAGTACCGGCAGGCCATTGAGCTGTGCCTCAATGACGGTGCGGCCAAAGGCTTCTTCCCACACTGACGGCATCAACAATACACGCGCTTGGGCATACACGCCGCGCATGTCGTCTTGTGGGCCCAGCCACTGCACATTGCCCAGCGCGTGCGCCCGGTGCTGGCAATGCGCCCGCCAATTGGCCTCTAAACCCCAGCTTTCCACCACCAAAAACGGCAGGTCGGGGCAGTAGGCGGCCAATGCAAACATCAGCTCCACACCCTTGATGGGTGTGGGGTTGACAAACAATACCTTTGAACCACCTCCACTACCTCCATCGCCAGTGATGTAGTTGCCAGCACACACCACAGGCTCAATCACGTGGCAATGCACACCGCACAGTGCTCGCCAGCGTGCCGCCGTGAAGGCCGAGTTGGCCAGGTACAACAAAGACGGGTCAGCAAGCAGCGCGCCGCCTAGCTGGTGTGCCTCCACATTGTGCAGGTAGACAGCGGTAGCGCGGCCGGTGCGCAAGCTGGCCAGCACCATGTGTGACAGGGCCGTGCCGCTTTGCACCACGATGACCGAGGCATTCCACGCGGCAGCGGCCAGGGGCAGCGCAGCGGCGGGGGATGCAGCCCGCATGCACAGGTAACCTAGCGCTTCGTCGCTAACTGACTGGTAAGTCAGGTCAGCCGCAGCAGGCTCTGTTTGCTCACCAGGTCGGTACAAGCCGCAAAGCACCGCCGCCTCTGCACCCATCACGCCCATGGCCAGGCACAGGTCGTGGGTCGTGGTTTGCAGCCCACCCTTGATGTCGGGCAGGTGCGGGAAATCAGAAACGAAGAGGACGCGCATGGTTGATCAAACGAGGACTGCCCAAGATGAGCAGTCCCATCAAGATGCGTTTTGAGGCGATTTTCCAGCTAAAACATCACTGAGGTTCTGAGCTGGGTTGGCGGCACTGCCACCGCCAGAACCCGTTCTAAAACCGGTGTTTGCAGAAGACTCATTCGTGCGGGTAGATGAAAAACTGGTGATCCGTGTAGTGTCTATGAGGCGCTGCCGGGAGGATGCATTGGGGTTATTAGATTGCAGTGTGTTGCCTGTGTTGCCTCCCGAAAATTGGCCTTGCTGATTGAGTAGCAGACCGGGCGGTACAGTACTGATAGTTGGTCGTCCATTGTTGAGCGCTATAGTGAACTGAAAACCTGGCCTCCTTATGAACAGGGGTTGGCCCGGGGACGGCAACAAACCCCCAGGATTGGATTGACCACTTTGACCACTGCCCGTGTTGTCTGCGCTGTTTGTATCGCCGGCACCGTCAGAGCTGCTAGCACCGTCGCCACCACCACCATTACTGTCACTTGTTTTATCTGCGACTGTCATTTCAATGCCGAAAAGAAAAATGGCATCGGTTTGATCGGAATTGACTGCCACTGTCGATATACCGCCCCGAATGCCAATCGTGGCCGTGCTGGTACGAACGAGCGTTGCGGTTTTTTTGCTGATCAGCCCACCCACCACGCGCAGCAGCCCCTTGGTCATGTCGATCAGGATTTGGCCGTTTTTGGTTTTTGGATCGAACTCGTACTTGGCAATGATCAGCTCCGAGTTGGGGCCAAGGGTAACGGCTGACTGGTCTGAAAACAGCACATGCAGGGTGCTGTTGGCATCGGTTGCCAAGCGCTGGCCCGCCGTACCGTCGATGTACATGGTGGTGCTGCTGGCACCCCGCGCTGCGTTGGTGGTGACGGTGGTGGCTACACCGGTGCGTGGGCGGTTGGCATCCGGCGCAGATTGGGCCAGTGCTGCGGGCACGGTGCTGGTGAGCGCGGCGGCCAGCCACAGTTCGTTGGGAATAGGTGCCATTTTTAGTCCTCAAAAGCTGCGAATCACGGTGCTGGACAGCGTGGTGTTTTTGTAATTGAAATTTGCAAAATTGGCGCGGTTGCGTGCCTGTTCAATCGCAAACAACAGCGACCACACGGGCGTGATGGGCACCACATGGTTGATGCCCAGGCGTGACTCGCTGTCCTGGCGTTTGTCAGCGGCGCTCACAGCTGGGTCAGGCGCGCCATAGATGCGGCGTAGCGCGCCAGCGTACACAGAGCTTGTCCAGTTGCTGCCATCGGCTAGCGGGCTGGCATATGACACGGCGTAAGTGACCCGCACTTCTTGCGAGTCAGAGTTATAAAAGTCCCGCCCGGCGCGGTTGCGGCGCAACGCAAAGTCGGCTGACAGGGTGTGGCCCGCTGCCAGCTCATGCACCACACGTGCCCGCAGGCTGGTCAGGCGGCCATTGAGCAAGTCAGCGGTCGGGATGTCAATGCGGTTGGCAAAGGTGCGGCGCTGACCATCCAGTGTCAGATCAACCAGCGTGCGCTCACTGGCTTGCCAGGACATGTCCAGGCCCACACCCTGGCTGCTGATGTACTGCTGGCCCTGCGCCAGAACATTCGACCACAAAACATGGGGCCGCACAGTCACATTGGGCAGGTCGCTGGGCAGGGGCTTGAACTGTAGGCCGGTGGAAAAATCAAGCGCCAGCAGGTCATAGGGTTTGGTGGGGTTGGCTTGTATCTGGCTGCCGGCTGACGAGCTGTAGTTCACCAAATAAGCACCAAAGTTGCTGACGATGGCCGCAGAGTTTTGGGCTTCCAGGTCGTACAGGTGACGCACGCGCAAGCCCAGGCTGGCGTCGGTGTTCGCCTCTGGCTTCAGGTTGTTAGGCACGGCCACCCCAGCCACAATGACCTGCGCACTGTCGGTACGGAACATGGCATTGCTTTGCCGCCGCAAGCCAAACGTGAAGGCGCCGCTGAGTTGCGAGGTTTGCAGGCGCTTGGTGATGTCGGCCAGCAGCGCGTTAGCCAAATCGCGTTTATCGCCTTGCAGGCGGCTGTCTCTAAGTGCTATTTCCAGCATGGCCCCAGCTTGCGCGTAAGACGCCAGGCGGAAGTAAAGAACAGCAATGTCTACCCGCAGCTCGGGGCGGGCATCGGGCTCCAGCAACAACCGCTCGAGCGCGGCAATGCCGCCTTCGTAATTGCCCTGCTTGATGAGCAGGTCTGCGTAGGTTGACCACAGGCTGAGGTTTTGTGGCTGCTGTATCACCTGTCGGAAGGCCTCGTCGCTCTGGCGCTCCAGGGCTATTGCTGCATCGCTTTGCGCGTTTGCGTTCGCGCAAACAACCAGCGCAAAAACGGCTGAAAGTCTGAACCCGCAGGTGTAGGAATGAGACAAGGGCATTTTTTAAACCACTTATGTTGTTGGTTTTTTTGGCGCTGCAAGAATCTCTGCAAGATGACTCTATCATATGACCGTACTAATTTCATCCTTTTTCATCGTTTTTCATCGTTTTTCAATGCCTACCAGGGCCAGTTATCTTTTGCCAGCCCTGAACAGAAAGCCCACCAGATGCACCCTACCGCCATGGACAACGGGCGCCTGTTTTTCGAGTGCTATCTTGGCGATGTTGCTGGCAAGATCCTGGTAGACGTTGGTGCGCAAAATGTGAATGGCTCGTTGCGTGATGCCGCGCCGTCTGGCGTGCGTTATACAGGCGTTGACTTTTTACCAGGTGATGGCGTCGATATTGTTTTAAGCGACGCTTACCAGCTTCCCTTTGAGTCAGCGTCGGTTGATGTGGTGGTCAGCAGTTCGTGTTTTGAACATGTTGAATTTTTCTGGCTCATGTTCAACGAGATCATGCGGGTATTGAAGCCAGCAGGCCTTTTTTACCTGAACACACCATCCAACGGTGAGTTTCACCGTTACCCGGTAGATTGCTGGCGCTTTTACCCGGATGCAGGCCAAGCCCTGGTCAACTGGTCCAGCCGGTCTGGCTACTGCCCGGTCTTGCTGGAGTCTTTTACTACCGGGCAGCGCCTGGACGTCTGGAATGACTATGTGGCCATCTTCCTGAAAGATCAATCGAGGCTGGCAGACCACCCCAAGCGCATACTGGACCGGATAGCCAACTACACCAACGGGCGGCTGCATGGGCGCACAGATTTTTTACACCCGCAAGTGGCGTCGGAGGATCTGGCCAAGCTGCAAAAACTGACCGGCAGCCTCAAACCCACGACTTAGATACTCATACCGTCCAAATGTCATCTGATACCGCTGTATTTCACCCCGTGATTCTGTCAGGTGGCAGTGGCACCCGCCTTTGGCCATTGTCGCGCGCCGAGTACCCCAAACAATTGCTGGCATTGACAGGACAGGCATCACTCCTTCAAGCGACAGCGCTCAGGGCTGCGGCCTTACGCGGTGCGCAGGCCGCCGTCGTGATGACCAGCCAGGCGCATGGCTTTTTAGTGCGTGAGCAACTTGTACAGGCAGGCTGTTCGCCCGCTAGCATTTATCTAGAGCCAGAAGGTCGCAATACCGCGCCTGCGATTGCGCTGGCGGCTTTGCACATCGCGCAGATTGATCCTGATGCCGTGATGCTGGTTCTACCGTCTGACCATGTGGTGGAAGACCAGCCCGCTTTTCAGGCCGCCATGACCGCCGCAGTGCAGGCTGCACGCGCTGGATGGCTGTGTACGTTTGGTATCTCACCAACTGGGCCTGAGACAGGCTACGGTTACATGCAGGCCGGGACGGCCATTGCTGGTCTTGCGGGTGTTCAGCATGTGAGCCGTTTTGTTGAAAAGCCTGACTTGATGACGGCTCGCCGCCTGGTGCAGGCCACTGGCCACTTTTGGAACAGCGGCATGTTTGTCTTTACCGCCAGGGCATATTTGCAAGAGTTGGCGGCCTGCCAGCCCCAGGTCTTGGCCGCCGTCACGCTGGCCTGGGACGGGCGCCATGAAGAGGCGGGCTTCTTGCATCCGCAGTCAGCGGCATTTTGTGCCTGCCCCTCCATCTCAATCGACTACGCCGTGATGCAGTCTACCCAGCGGGCCGCGATGGTGCAGGCCCGTTTTGCCTGGAACGATATTGGCAGTTGGGACAGCCTGTGGCGTACGTTGCCAAAAGATGCTGACAACAACAGCGTGACGGGTGACGTGGTGCTGGCGGGCACGAATAACAGCTACGTTAGAGCCGAGCATCGTTTGGTATCGGTGGTTGGCATGGACAACGTGGTGGTGGTTGAAACGGCTGATGCGGTACTGGTCATCAACAAGGACAAAGCGCAGGATATTCGGGATGTGGTCGCGCAGTTGCAGGCCATGGGCAGACCCGAGTTACTGCATCAGGTGCGGGTGCACAGACCCTGGGGCTGGTACGAGTCCACAGACAGGGGTGAGCGTTTCCAGGTCAAGCGCTTGATGGTCAACCCAGGCAAGCGCATATCCTTACAGATGCATCACCACCGCGCAGAGCATTGGGTGGTGGTCAGCGGTACCGCACTGGTCACAGTCAATGGCGTGCAAAGCCTGTTGTCTGAAAACCAGTCAGCCTTTGTGCCTTTGGGCCAGCAGCATCGCCTGGAAAACCCGGGCAGTGTGGCGCTACATATGATCGAAATTCAATCGGGTGCCTACTTGGGTGAGGACGATATTGTGCGCTTTGATGCTTGAGGTGTTTAACCCCTTGAGATGCGAGCATTTTCTGAGGTCATAGAATCTGCTTTTTTGTCGCCAACGCCTTTTACATCACGGATTCATCATGACCTTTAAACTCGCCTTGCTAGTGACCGCTTTGGTTTTAAGCCAAACCGCCAGCGCCAAAACCTTCAAATGGGCTAGCGCCAGCGACATCCCCACGCTCGACATTCATTCGCAAAACAATGCGCTGGGCAACGGCGTGCATGCGGCGGTGTATGAATCGCTGGTGTACTACAACAGCAAAAGCTTCAAAATTGAGCCGCAATTGGCCACCGCCTGGAACCTGGCCAGCCCCACGCAAATGCGCATCACGCTGCGCAAAGGTGTCAAGTTCAGCGATGGCAGCGCGTTTACGGCTGATGACGCGGTGTTTTCACTGAACCGCGCCATGGCCAAAACATCGAACTACGGCGTATATGCCCAAGGCATCGACAAGGTGGTCAAAGTCAATGACAGCGAGATTGACATCATGCTGAAAGCGCCCAACCCGGTGCTGATGAACCAGCTGACCGAGCTGCGCATGATGAGCAAGGCCTGGTCTGAGAAAAACAAGGCGACCGAGCCGAAAGACATCAAAACCAAAGACGAGAGCTTTTCACACCGCAACGCGATGGGTACCGGCCCCTATGTGGTTGAAAGCTGGCAGCCGGATCAAAAACTGGTCTTCAAGCGCAACCCCAACTGGTGGGGCAAGCTGGACGGCAATGTGACGGAGATTGTCTGGTTCTGTCGCGTTGCCGGTTGATAAACGTGTTTGGCGCAGGAACGGATGCCAGTTCCTCAAACGAGACGGATTTTTCCTGCCAACGCATAAAACTGAT
>JAYWBS010000001.1:0-8494 GCA_043781295.1 Polaromonas sp. | reverse complement strand
CGTCTTCGGCCAGGTAGCGGTTTTCAGCCACCACCACCGCAACGGCTTCTCCGGCATAACGCACCCGGTCTACTGCCAAAGCCCAGTGCTGCATGGGCTGCTTGACACCCACCACAAACGGCTGCGACCAGCGCTGCACGTCTTGGCCTGTCAATACGGCGCGTACACCGCTTAGTTTTAGCGCAACGCTTGCGTCAATGCCCAGCAGCTCTGCATGCGCGTGGGGAGAGCGTAGTACCGCTGCATGCAATGTGCCAGGCGCAGTGCCCAAGTCGTCGCCATAGCGACCACGGCCCGTTAGCAGCGCATCGTCTTCAATGCGTGGTGTGGATTGGCCGACGTGTGGCTGCCAATGGGTGGGTGGGTGGGCAGTCGTTTGTACTGTGCCCGAATCGCTGTGCAATGCTGTCTCCTGCTTTTTTTCGCACCGTGTGATGCGTCGCTAGAGAATAGGCATTACGTCCAAATGACATGAGCTCAGAAGTCTGACAAAAGACCAAATCGTCTGGTTTTAGCCCCTGGAGTCGGGCGATTTTGATGCTGCATAGCAGCAAAACCTCATATGAGAGGTGCTGCCGGTACTTCGCTTGTGGGTGGCTCGTACAGATTGACAGCGCGACGGTAATCAGTCGGCGTGATACCCAAATGTTGACGAAAAAACCGTGCGAAATGACTGGCTTCAGAAAAGCCCAGGTCGTGACTGACTTCACCCACGGGCGCGCTGGAATGAGACAGTCGATCAACAGCCGCTTCAAAGCGCAAAACGTTGGCATACACCAGAGGCGTGACTTGTGTGTCACGGCGAAACAACGAGAAAAAATGCGCCCGCGATAGGCCTGCATGGGTTGCCAGATCGTCCATGTCAAAGTCTCGCATCAGGTTATCTCGCATGTGCGCGATGACTTTACGGGTACGTGGATCAATTGACGATGGTGGCCGGGTGCGCAGCAGCCCGGCCATGTCGCGCCAGCCTGAGTAACTGTCGATCACCGAAATAACCAGATTGAACAGCAGATTTTCAAGACGGCTGGCAGACACCTCATCGGCCCACCAGAGCTCCAAAACAAACTCCTCAACAATTTTGCGCGTTGCCGGCTTGATGTGAACACATGCCTGTGGAAAAAAGCGTGGATGCGCGGACGAGGCCAATGACTGCTGAATTTCAGACAACCACGACGGTTCAATGTACAACGCAAGGATCAGTGTTTGCCCTGCAGGTGCTGGTTCGTGGGTGTAAGCGTGTGGCTCCCAGGCATTGACCAGAACGGCTGTCTCATCGGTCAGCGGCTGCTTGTGACCACGAACAGAAAACGCGCTGTCACTGCCTCCTGCCTTGATCAGAATATGACAATGGTGATGCGCATGAGCAACCAGCGATGCATTCATGTCGAGCAACGCAACACGGCCAAAACGGCCTTGAAAAATTTTGACGGCTCTTGACATCGGGCGTTTATCGGACGTTCATTGCACGCTTACGGGACGTTCATTTGACATTCAATACCCAGCATGGAATAGATGCTAAGCATGATAACGCTCTGAGAAATTCTAGCCAACAGGTGTTTACCGCCATCAGTTGACGGCTATTTTTGCCTGGTTGCTCGCGCGGTCAAACACCAGTGTCAGCAAAGCCGCCAGTGCAAACGGCGCGCCCACCCAGCCCAGTTGGGCCAGGCCAACAATGTTGATGAGTGCGCCGCTGACCACTGCGCCCAGTGCGGTGCCCAGGTACAGCATGGAGCTGTTCAAACTGAGCAGCAAGGGCGCTTGCGATGGCGACAGGCTGACCAGGCGGCTTTGCTGTGGGGCAGTCAAACCAAAGCCTGCCAGGCCCCACACCACCAGCGTGATGATGGTCAGCAGCAGATGGCCTTGGCTCAAAGGTATCAGGCACATCATGGCAACCAGCACCATCAGCTGCGTAGTGATGGTACGCAGGGAGCCAAACCTGTCATTGGCCCAGCCACCCAGCAAGGTGCCTGCTACGCCCGCTGTGCCAAAAATCGCCAGTACGACAGACAGCAGCGTCGAGCTCATGGCGTTTAACGCCAGCAGCACTGGGCCAACATAAGCAAACACGCTGAAGATAGCGATGAAAAACAGCAGCGTACGCAGCCACACGCGCAGCACCGCGCTTTGCTTTGCAGCCGTTTTAAAGCCGGCAAAACCGGCGCTTTGCGTCACCACGCCTTTAGGCAGCAGTACGCTGGCAGCCAGCAGTGCGGCCAGGCTGGCGGCGGCGCACAGCCATACCGGCATGTGCCAGCCGTATTCAAAACCCAGCCAAGCACCAATCGGCAAGGCCACGGCATAGCTGATGCTCATGCCTAAAAAAACAGTCGACAGCGCCCGACCACGCAGGGCAGGTGCGACCAGTGTCACGGCATAGGCCGACACCGCTGCGGTAAACATCGCGCCCGCGCCCATCAACACCCGGCCCATCAGCAGCACGCCCAGACTGGTTGACAGGGCCGACACCAGGTTGCCTACAGCAAACAGACCCAAGCCTAGTTGAATGGCCCGTTTGCGCGGCCACTTGGTGGTGAGCAAAATCAACACGGGTGCCAGCAGGGCGGTGGCGATGGCGTAGGCCGTCATCACCTGCCCGGCAGCGGCAACACTGGTGCCCAGTTCACGGGCCAAGGGCTGCAAAATGCCGCTGAGTACAAACGCACCGCTGCCAATGACGAGGTTGCACAGGGCAAAAAAATAAAGAATGCGGGGCATGGAATCAGTAGGCAAAAGAGTTCCCAATTGTGCCGGGAAGTCGTGACGGGCGCAGTCGCCAGCGACAATGCTTGCTTTATGTTGATTTACCTTAGGAGCAGGCATGCTAGAGAGTCGTTGGTGGGTTGCTTTGGTCTGGATGGTGGCAGTTTGCATGCCGGGCATGGCAATAGCCCAAAACAGCGTTTTTATTGAAGAGCTGACGACGCAAGAAGTCAGCGCTGCGTTGAAGGCGGGTAAAAAAACCGTGCTTATTCCGATTGGCGGTACCGAGCAAAACGGCCCGCATATGGCCATTGGCAAGCACAACACGCGGGCCAAAGCGCTGGCAGGCAAAATTGCTGTGGCCCTTGGCAATGCGCTGGTTGCGCCTGTGCTCAGCTACACCCCAGAAGGCAATATTGACCCGCCGACAGAACACATGGCCTTTGCCGGTACGATTTCTATTTCAGAAGATACGTTTAAAAACATCTTGTTAGGCACGGCGCGCAGCTTTAAAAAGCATGGCTTCACGGACATTGTTTTGCTGGGGGATCATGGTGGTTATCAAAAGGCATTGGCTACAGTGGCTGCGCAGTTCAACCGTGACGCTGTCAAGACAAATGTGCGACTGCATTACATGCCTGACTATTACCGCGCTACGCAAACTGCCTACGTTGACGCGCTCAAAGCCAGAGGCTTGAGCAGTGCCGAGATTGGCACGCATGCTGGGTCGGCTGACACGTCTTTGTTGATGGCGATTGACAGCGCCATGGTCAGGCCGGAGCGTTTTGCCGAGGCGGCTCGTGGCGGCTGGGTTGCGGGCACTTTGGGTGACCCGCGTGCGTCGAGTGCTGCCAATGGCCAGTTGGGCGTGGATGCGGTTGTTAAAATCACGGTTGATGCCATCAAAAAGGCAACGGCCACACCGCGCTAGCGCAGTGTCAAGCCTTCATCCCACATTCAATTCATCCTAACGTCACATTGACATTTCAAGTCTTAAAGTTATTCACATGCGCAAAAATTCTTGGAAAGCTGGCCTGATTGCTGTTTTAGGCTGTGCTGCTGCTATGTCGATGAGCATGGCTCAAACGCCGTACAGCAAATCCGTCATTCCGCCGCCTGGCCCCTTGCCAACGGGCGTGCTTGACATGGTGAGCAGCATGCCGCCTGCCATCGACAAAAACAATCTGTACAGCGAGATTGCATCCAGCAAATTGAGCCCCAACGTGGCAGGCGCACTGAAGCGGGTGTATGTGCCTAACCGGGGTGAAAACACTGTCTCGGTCATTGATCCGAACACATTGAAAGTCATTGATAAATTCAAGGTAGGCGTACACCCGCAGCACATCGTGCCAAGCTGGGATTTAAAAACACTCTGGGTGGCCAACAATGCGGAGGGCCGTCTTGATGGCAGCCTGACACCGATTGACCCCAAAACCGGCAAGTCCGGCAAGTCTGTCCCGGTTGATGACCCGTACAACCTGTATTGGTCGCCCGACGGCCAGTACGCCATTGTGGTGGCCGAGGCTTACAAGCGGCTGGACTTCAGGGATGCCAAAACCATGGCGATGAAGTTCACTCTGCCAACCCCCAAATGCGCAGGTATCAATCATGCTGATTTTTCAATCGACGGTAAATTTGCGCTGTTTACCTGCGAGTTCAACGGCTCGGTGACCAAGATTGATCTGGTCAACCGCAAGGTAGTCGACACGCTCAAACTCAACGCTTACTTTGACAGGCCCGATGTTCTCGCGCTGATTGCTACGCCGGGCAAAAAAGCGCGTTATATTCCTGACCCGACCAACCCGGCAGGCGCTGACATTTGCACCACGCCCGGCATGCCGCAAGACGTACGCATATCGCCTGATGGCAAGATTTTTTATGTGGCCGACATGATGGTCGATGGCGTGCATGTGGTCGATGGCGAGAGCTTCAAGCAAATCGGCTTTATACCGACGGGCGTAGGCGCACACGGCCTGTACCCCAGCCGGGACGGTAAAAGCATGTATGTGGCCAACCGTGGCAGCAATAAAATTCGCGGCACACCCAAAGGCAAAGGCGGCGTGTCGGTGATTGATTTTGCAACGCGCAAAGTGACCAAAACCTGGCCTGTACCCGGCGGCGGTAGCCCTGATATGGGCAACGTCAGTGCGGATGGCAAATACTTGTGGCTGGGCGGGCGCTACGACGATGAGGTGTACCGCTTTAACACGGACAGTGGCGCGGTCGATAAAGTCAAAGTCGGGCGTGAACCCCACGGCCTGACCGTATGGCCACAGCCTGGGCGCTTCTCATTTGGGCATACGGGTAATTTGCGCTGATTTTTTTGCTGCCCAGCTGCTTAAGGGTGCGTCTAGAAATTCAGATTTTCGGGATGAAGTGCAAGGCGCACGGAGCACAGCACACCGGAGTGCACTTGTGTGCATGAGGATTGCGAGCACCACGCAACGCCGCAATTCGCCCGAAAAATGAATTTATAGATGCGCCCTAGTCGTGCAGTGAGGACAAAAACTGTTTCAACTCCGGCGTTTGCGGGTTGCCAAACAGCTCCGCAGGTGTGCCCATTTCATGCACCAACCCCTGATGCATGAAGATCACGCGGTTAGACACCTTGCGCGCAAAACTCATCTCGTGCGTGACCATGAGCAGCGTCATGCCTTCAACCGCCAGGCTTTCAACCACGCGCAGCACCTCGCCGACCAGTTCAGGGTCTAGCGCGCTGGTGATCTCATCACACAGCAGGACGGCGGGCTCCATCGCCAGGGCGCGTGCAATGGCTACGCGCTGCTGCTGGCCACCTGATAGCTGCTCAGGCATGGCATCAAACTTTTCAGCTAAACCGACTCGTTCGAGCAGCTTTTTAGCCTGTGCTGTCGCGGCCTGTGCATCGGTTTTTTTAACCAGTGACGGTGCCAGCATGATGTTTTTGCCCACGCTCAGATGCGGGAACAGATTAAAGCTTTGAAAAATCATGCCGACGCGCTGGCGCAGCTCGCGCATGGCATGCAGGTTGTCATGCAGCAGCGGCTTGCCGTCCACTGTCAGCTTGCCGTGCTGGAAAGCTTCCAGCCCATTGATGCAGCGCAGCAGCGTACTTTTACCCGAGCCGCTTTTGCCGATGATGGCAATCACTTCGCCGGGCGCGACTTGCAGGTCAATGCCCTTGAGCACTTCGTTGGTGCCGTATGACTTGCGCAGGCCCGAGATGTCAACGATGGCTTGCATTTATTTTTTTCTCCAGAGTTTTGGCATAAAAGCTGATGGGGAAGCACAGTGCAAAGTAGAGCAGTGCCACACAGCTGTAAACAATAAAAGGCTTGAAGGTGGCGTTGGTGATCATGGTGCCGGCTTTGGTCAGTTCAATAAAGCCAATGACGGATGCCAGCGCTGTGCCCTTGACAACTTGCACCAGAAAACCCACCGTTGGCGGTATGGCGATTTTGATAGCCTGCGGTAGCACGATGTATTGCAACTGCTCGCGAAAGCTCATGGCCAGGCTCTGGCTGGCCTCCCACTGGCCTTTGGGAATAGCTGCCACGCAGCCGCGCCATATTTCGGTTAAAAAAGCACTGGTGTACAGCGTCAGCGCAACCGATGCCGCTACCCAAGCAGATGTTTTGATACCGAACAATGCAATGCCAAAGTAGGCAAGAAACAATTGCATCAGCAGCGGTGTGCCCTGAAACAGTTGCACATAGCCGCCAACAAACGCATGGATACTCGGCGCTTTTGACAAGCGCGCCACCAGCAGCAGCAGCCCAACGATGCCGCCGCCGATAAAGGCAATCAAAGACAGCACGACGGTCCAGCGTGCGGCTTCAAGCAGGTTGCGAAAGATGTCCCAGAGGGTGAATTCAACCATGGTTCACTTTCCAAAAAGGTAACGCGGGCCGAGCCAGTTCAGCAACTGCCGCACAGTAATCGCCAGCGTCAAATAAATCAGCGTGGCGATGATGTACGCCTCAAACGCACGGAAGTTGCGGCTTTGAATCAGGTTGGCGGCGTAGCTGAGTTCTTCTGTCGATATTTGCCCGCACACCGCCGAGCCCAGCATCACGATGATGATCTGGCTGACGAGTGACGGCCACACCTTGCGCAGTGCTGGCGGCAGCACCACCCGCACAAAGGTTTGCATGCGGTTAAGTGCCAGGCTCATGGCCGCTTCAATCTGGCCTTTGGGCGTGGCATCAATCCCGGCGCGAATGATCTCGGTGGCGTAAGCAGACAGGTTGATCACCATCGCGATGATGGACGCGACTTCAGGCGACAGCTTGACGCCCGCCGCAGGCAAACCAAAAAAAACAAAGAACAACTGCACGATAAATGGCGTGTTACGTATCAGCTCAACATAGGTGCCAGCTAGAGCCTTGGCCCAAGCAGACCCGTGTGAGCGCGTCCACGCCAGCACCACACCCACCGCCACACCAATAATGCTGGCGATGACGGTGAGCCCAATCGTCCACGCCACGCCTTTGGCAAGCAGAGGCCATTGGGCTAGGACGGAGAGGAAATCAAGCTCAATGCGCATTTGGAATCCCTGTATTTGTCATTGCGGACCCCGGACCCCGGATCGTGGTCCGGGGCAGGCCCGATCCGCAATCCATGACCGCGAACCGTGCCTGGCGAGAAAAAGTCATGGATCCCGGGTCTAGCCCGGGATGACAAGCGTGAAATCAATTGGGCAAATCGCCAGCGGGTCGTCTCAGCCACTTCACCGCCATCTTGTCCAAATCACCCGATGTCTTGCCCGCAGCAATGATCTCGTTGATCTTTATACTTCCGTTTGAGCAAGATTCCAGCCAACTTTTTCTTGATGATTACATTTTTAAACAACTTTACCCACCCAAAAGTGCTGCGTTTCCCCCGGTCGCTGTCGTGTTAACCGTGACGGTTTGCTCTGTACAAAACCGGTACAAATAATGTGGCCCACCGGCTTTGGGGCCCGTACCGCTCAAGCCCTCACCGCCAAACGGCTGCACGCCGACCACCGCACCAACCATGTTGCGGTTGATGTACACGTTGCCAACCTGTGCAAGCGATGCCAGCGCCAGGGCGCGCGAGTCAATGCGGGTTTGAATGCCCAGCGTCAGGCCGTAGCCCAGCGCGTTGATCTGCTCAATCACCCGCGCCGGGTCACCCTGCCAGCGCACGATTTGTAGCACCGGGCCGAAGATTTCGTCTTTGACTTGGGCCAGGCTGGCGACTTCAAAGGCGGCTGGTGCGATCAGGTTTGCTATTGAATCAGTAGCTGCTTGCGCCTGATTTGATTGGGCTATAAGCACTTTTGCCTCTAAATTTAGCCTGTTGATATGCTTTTGGATGCTCTCAAAGGCTTCCAGGTCAATCACCGGACCCACGTCAGTCGCCAGATCGGCGGTGTCGCCCACGGTCAGCTCTTTGGCTGCGCCTTTGACCATCGCTATCACGCGGTCGGCGATGGCCTCGTGCACGCACAGCAGGCGCAGGGCCGAGCAGCGCTGCCCAGCCGAACGAAAGGCGCTTTGCACCACTGCATCAACGACTTGCTCGGGCAGGGCGCTGCTGTCAACCAGCATGGCGTTGATGCCGCCGGTCTCGGCGATCAGCGGCGTGATGGGGCCGTCTTTGGCGGCCAGTGCGCGGTTGATGATTCTGGCGACGTGCGTCGAGCCGGTGAACACCACGCCGGCCACGCCCGGTGCGGCGACCAGCGCAGCGCCCACCGTTTCGCCCGGGCCGTGCGCCAGTTGCAGCACGCCTTCGGGCACGCCGGCCGCGTGCAGCAGCTTGACGGCTTCCCACGCCACGC